>CAJXKN010000067.1 GCA_913055585.1 uncultured Caldisericota bacterium
TTCGTTTATGAACTCTACCGATACTCTCTTTTTGATTTGTTTCAAGGTGAGCAAGCCTTTCAAAGATAAGTTTCTGACTTATCATATTATCAGCAATAACACCAAGTTTCTTGTTCGACTCCTTAGAGCTTTCAGATAGCTCTTTTATAGAAGTTGATATTTGCTTTATGGCATACTCATGCTCTATCAACTTTTTGCCTTGATGCTCTAAATCTTGTTTTATTGCTTCCATTTTTATTCTTTTACTTTGTATTTGATTTTATGATATTGCTTTACCGCAAACACCATCTCATTCCTTAAAGGCTCAATATTGAATTTATCTAAAAGCTTTTTAAACATCTTATCAGCCTCAACAAATTTCTTTTTATCACACAAATAATCATGTACTACCACAGCTGGTAAATTCTGCACTTTAAAAGGTGGTATAATTGACCATAATACTCTAGGAATATCTGCTCCATTTGTCTCATAACCTTTCTCAACTACTAAACCATCAATTTTAAAATCATCTAAAAGTATAAGATGTCCATCCATTGTAGGAGATACTTTCAGAGCTTCAAATATTTCTTTTGCTGTGTTATTCTTAGTACTAAGCATTTTATTATCCTTAATTATTTATTTTACTTATTACTAAAATGAATAAAGCAATAGAGTCATATCAGGCAAGTATGTTAATGTATAAAAAAGTACAAGGCTTAAGTCTTGTTAATTATTTATAAAGGAGGCACAAAATGTTACAAGGAATATATACGTCATTAAGTGCTTTAAATACTAATCAAAAAGCTCTTGACGTCACGAGTCATAACCTAGCCAATCAAAATACAGAAGGTTATACAAAGCAAAGAGTAAATTTTAGTACCAATCCTATTAAAGATACTGCAAATACAAGTGCTGATATTAAAATGGGAACAGGTACTCATGTCCAAAGTGTTGAAAGAGTGGAAGATCCAAATTTATTTAATGAGCTATTAAAAGCGAATAAAAATAATCAAAGTAATAGAGAAATGACAAGTACAATTAACTCTTTAGATAATACTTTACAAAATGAGAGTTTTTCAAATATGTATGATATAATGTTTAAAAATTTACATAGATACGCTGAAATGCCACATAATATAAAATTACAACATTTGGTTGAAGAAAGCGCTAAAAATCTTAAAAAAAGAAGTCAGCAAATTATGGAAGTATTTAATAATGAAAAAAATAAAAATACATTTTATGAGGTTTACCTCAAGCAACTATTTTTCAAGGCATTTAATAACAGGGGCGGGTTTAAAGATATTTCTCCCGAGCTAAAAGATATACTTAGCAATGCCCCGTATCTAAACGGAGGGCTCTATAAAGAGAATAAGTTTGATAAACTGGACGTTAAGTTAAATGATTCAATCTTTGAGGAGATATTTAAATTTTTTAATCACTATAATTTCACAATAAAAGAAGACGTATTAGTAAGAGAGGTTGCAGTAGACCCTGAGATGATTGGATATGTATATGAATCGTTAGCAAACGTTGCTGAAGAAATATATACAAATCATGATTTAGGCATCTTTTACACTCCAAGGGAAGAGGTTGATTTTATGTGTCGTAATGCCCTTGTAGAATATCTAAACAATAAAATTAAAGTAGATAAGGACATTCTGTATGATTTAATTTTTGCAGAAGACAAATCAAGAGCAGAGAATGAATTAACAAGGAGGGGACTCTGGGAAGATATTCAGGATACCCTTGATGATATTTCTGTTGTTGACCCAGCCTGTGGTTCAGGGGCATTTCTTGTAGGGATGCTAATGGTACTTTCCGAAATAACAAGCATTGTAAACAGGCATCTCGGAGGAAAAAAGAAAGATTATGAAATAAAAGAGCGTATTATACAAAGGAATCTTTATGGAGTAGATGTTATGCCCTGGGCTGTACAGTGTGCAGAATTGAGACTCTGGCTTCAGCTTGTTGTTGAGTCGGATCTAAATAAAAATGATTTGAAGCTCGGCCCGATTTTGCCTAATTTAGATTTGAATATAATGACAGGAGATTCTGTTGTACAGCAATCTGGAGGCATTGGTATAGAGTTTAATTTGAGAGAGATGAAAACCTCGCAATCTATCAAAAAAAGAATCAACAAACTTGCAGAAGAAAGGAAGAAGTATTCTAATAACGATAGGACTGCCTTGTTTAAAGATAAAAGAGGATTTATACAAGAAGAAATCAATATTTTTTCGGATTTTATAGACACACAGATTAAATCATTAAAAGACAAAATCCCGTTGCTCTATGAAAAGATTAATGATAACTTTCTTCCTGGGGGATTTTTGGATGAGAATATAAGTAAAGAAGAGCACAAAACAGCAGAGCGTGAGGTTGGAGAAATAAAAGAAAAAATAGAAAAACTACGTACAATTAGAAGTATTATCCAAGATCCCAAAAAGAAGCCTTTTATCTGGGAAATGGATTTTGCTGAAGTGTTTTCAAATAAAAACGGCTTTGATATTGTTATCGGAAATCCTCCCTATCTAAGGCAGGAGGATATTATACCCCCTAATAAATTAAAAGGAGAAATTACAAAAGAGGATAGAATAAAATATAAAGCAATGTTAAATAAATCAGTAATAAGTAAATATCCTCCTAAATTTATTAAACACCTTTCAGGGCGTTCAGACTTATATGTTTACTTTTATTTCATTGGACTCTCCCTTTTAAATCCTGATGGTGTTTTCTCTTTCATCACGTCAAATTCCTGGCTGGATGTGGATTATGGAAAAACTCTTCAGGAATTCTTGCTTAAATATGTCCCTATTATTGGTATCTATGACAACGAAAAAAAACGGAGCTTTGAGCATGCTGATATAAATACCGCAATAGTATTATTCAAAGCACCGCAAATAACAAAAAACAACCCCACAGAATATACTGCAGAGAATAATACAGCAAAATTCGTAATGTTTAAAAAGCCTTTTGAAGAAGTGATAACGGCGGAAAACCTTAAAGAAATAGATAAAGTAAAGCTTCCTGAGGGAGAAGATTTAAAGAAATATCCCGACAAAGGAAGTTTATTCAAAGAAGATAAAGGCTTTAGAGTAGTCGCTGTTAGGCAATCTTATTTGTATGAAGAAGGCCTTGATAGAGAAAACGGAAAAGAAGTCTATGTGGGAAACAAATGGGGAGGAAAATATCTCAGAGCACCTGATATTTTTTACACAATTTTGGAGAAAGGAAAAGGAAAATTAATTGAGTTAGGGAGGATAGCAAAAATTAGAAGAGGATTTACAACTGGTGCAAATGACTTTTTCTACGTAGAAGACATTGGGAGACAAAAAATTAAATTTGCAGACATTAAAGATAAAATCGCAAATAATAGAGGATTTAAAAGTTTTGAAGAAATCAAAAGAGCAGGGCTAAATATTGTAAAGCCAAGCAAATATAAAAAAGGGGATAAAGATTATAAACTCTTTCTTATAGAAGAAGAATATTTGAAGCCTGTCATTAAAAGTCCAAAGGAATTAAAAAACATTGTAGTAAGAGAAGAAGATTTAAATTACAAAGTTTTTATGTGCAATGAAAGTAAAAAAGATTTAAAAAATAAATTTGCTTTGGATTATATAGAATGGGGAGAGAGAAACAAAGAATGGTTTGATAGTAAATCAACGAGATATAATCCTCCATATAAAAGACCTACTTGCAGAAGTAGAAAATATTGGTGGGGATTAAAAAGAGAGAATACAACCTCTTTAATATGTATGATGAGTTATAACGATAGATTTGGATTTTGGATTAACGAGAATCTTTTCATTGATGCACGTTTATACGAAATAAAAAATAGTGCCTATAATGCTTACAATTTATCAATTTCTCTGAATAATACATTTACATATTTACAGCAAGAACTCATTGGCAGAGCAAATTTAGGAGAAGGTGCATTAGATTTTAAGGTATACGAAACTGAAATTTTGTTCATATTAATTCCTGAATTTCCCTATAAGAATGAAGAAATAATTAAACTAAACCATAGGGAAATTAAATCAATTTTTGAAGAGCTCGGCTTTGACCCGAACAAACCAATCAGAAACCAGGAGCCAAATCCACTTCCCGACAGGGCAGAGCTTGATAAAGTTGTTTTTGATGAGCTTGGATTAACTGAAGAAGAGCGCAAAGAAGTTTATTGGAGTGTTGCAGAACTTGTAAAAAACAGACTTGATAAGGCAAAAAGCCTTAAGAAAAAAAGATGAATGATACTGTAAAAGGTTTTTCAGAGAGATGCTTGCAGTTAATTAAATATAGAAAAAATGAAGGAGAACCGCAATGAACATACCGCAAAAAATCATTGATAACAGAGAAATAACACTTGCAGATTTTATTAAAAATGTGCTTATAACTGGCAATGAAAAACAGCTTGACATTGCAACTGCTTTCTTTAACGTTGGCGCATTTGGTATGGTAAAAGATGCTCTGCCAAATGTTGAACGGTTCCGATTGCTTCTCGGGACAAATGTGGAAGTACATAATAATAAAACACCTGGACAAGATATCCTAAATAAACTCAGCAGTCAATTCAAAGAAAACCTGCAAAAAGATGTAGAAACATTGTCTTTAACTTCAAAAAATGAATCTACTGTAAAAGCTTTAATAGAATTTTTGAAAAGAGATAATGTACAGGTAAAACTATTCGATAAGACTTTCCTACACGGAAAAGCATATATATTT
Organism: uncultured Caldisericota bacterium; assembly: GCA_913055585.1. Taxonomy (GTDB): domain Bacteria; phylum Caldisericota; class Caldisericia; order Caldisericales; family Caldisericaceae; genus CAJXKN01. Next base: position 4,696 of record CAJXKN010000067.1, read on the forward strand.
GATGACCTTGTCATTGTTGGCTCTTCCAATTTCACAACAGCAGGATTAACACACAATACAGAGTTAAATGTTGTTTCACTGCAGGCAGAAGCTGAATATGTTCGTAACCACTGGTTTGATATTCTATGGGACGAATCAGTAGACTTCAAGGAAGAGCTCATAAAAACGCTTGAAGAATCACGATTTGGCACAGTAGAATATTCTCCTTACGAAGTTTTTATAAAGACATTGTATGAATACCAGAAGGATGATATAGATGCAATCTTTAAGGCAAAAGATGAAGGGAACCTTACAGATACAAAAGTAGATTTATCTAATTTTCAGGAAGATGCAGTGCAGAGAGTATTCTCACGATTTAGAAAATATGGTGGGGTGTTAGTAGCAGATTCCGTAGGATTGGGTAAAACCTGGATTGCAAAAAGAATTATTGAACATTTCGGATTTGGAAGAAGAGAAAAATTCCTTGTTATCTGCCCTGCATCGCTAAAAGAGATGTGGAGTAATGAATTAAAGGACATTATTTTACCTGAATATATTGTCTCTCAGGAAGAACTCGCATTGGAGGATTATCATAAGCGCATTAAAAAATCCTTAGGAACAGCAGAAATCCCTTATCTTCCTCTTGTAGTCATTGATGAAAGCCATAATTTTAGAAATTCTCTAACAAGCAAATGGGAACATCTTTATACGCTCATTGAAGAATTACATAGTAAAGGAAAAGATGAGAAAGAGCCATATATACTTTTGCTCACTGCAACACCTGTAAATAATACGATATGGGACCTGTATAATCAAATCATACTTATTGCCAAAGGAAATGAAACTACATTTGTAGGGGAAGGAATAGAAAATCTTAAAGAATACTTTAGAAAGGCATTCACTTCTTCTGACAATGCTCTTTTAGGCGATGTGTTGAACGAAATCTCGATAAGAAGACCTCGGAGCTATATTAAAGCAAACTATCCAGATGCAACAATAAAGGGAAAGAAAATTGAATTCCCAGAACCAAAGCTTGAAAACTTGAATTACAAATTGGATAATACATATCAAGGTATGTATAAACAAATTGCAGATACCATAACAAATAAACTGACTATGGCTTATTACAGGTATCTTGAGTATAGAAAAGATAGTACACTTACAAAGGAAGAAAGCTTTGCCTTAAACAGGATGATACAGATATCAGGTATATTCAGGACAATTCTTCTGAAACGATTTGAAAGTAGCGTTGAGGCGTTTAGACTTTCTGTAGAACATCATAGGGACTTCCTAAAAAAATTGAAAGTGTACCTCAAAGATGGAAAGATACTTACCAAAAAGTACTACCAAAAATATAATATGTTGCTTGACGAGGAAGATACAGAAAGTATAAAAGAACAACTTGAAGATTTTGATAAAGATAAATATGATTTTGATAAACTTATAGAGGATATAGATAAAGATATAAAAGCATTTGATAGTTTATATAAAATAGTTAGCAGCATTACACCAGCAAAAGATGCAAAACTTTCCCTTCTTAAGAATAATTTACTTGAGCTTGCGAAAAAAGGAAAAGTTTTAGTTTTTAGCTACTATACAGATACGCTTAACTACATTCACGAACAAGTAACAAATGATGAAAATTTTTCGTCATTACATATTGCAAAAATATCCGGACAAACCCCTCCTTCTGAAAGACAAAAAATCATAAGAGACTTTACCAGCGGCCAATATGATATCCTTATGAGCACAGATGTTCTTTCAGAGGGACAAAATCTACAGGCTGCACATTATCTTATAAATTACGACTTGCATTGGAACCCAACAAGGATGATACAGAGAAAAGGAAGAATTGATAGAATTGGCTCTCCTTATAAAACAATTTATATTTATAATTTCTTTCCAGAAGATGAGTTAGAAGATCTATTAGGAATAGTAGAAACACTTCATAGAAAAATCAGCAAAATAGATAGTTTGGTTGGTCTTGACAGCACGGTACTTGGAGAGGAAATACACCCGAAAGTGTTTGGAATTATAAGAAAGATAAGAGATAAAGATAGTTCTGTGCTTGACGAACTTGAAAATGATGCGTTTGGAGGCGGAGAAAATTTTTATCAACCATTGCGAGATTACCTTAAAAGTAAAGGACTTGAATCTATACGCAAAATTCCCTATGGAGTTTATAGCGGTTTAAAA
>CAJXKN010000068.1 GCA_913055585.1 uncultured Caldisericota bacterium
CAACGATGTCAGATTTTGTCATATATAAATATTTTGCATCGTTTTCTTTGTTAAACCCTATGTACGTATTATCAGGAACATGAACTAACTTATCAATAATTGCCTTTTTGATATGAACGTTCTTTCCAATCCTTACATCATTAAATATAATAGAGTCTTCAATACTACTTCCTGCGCCAATCCTCACGTTTGGAGAAATAACGGAATGTATAATCTTTGCTCCTTCTACAATAACGCCGTTTGATATGAGGGAGTTTATAGCATATCCTGATAGTTTTAAGCCATTCGCTTCTGCAAAAATGAACTTCGCAGGAGGGAATTGTCTTGCATGAGTATAGAAAGACCAGTTGGGATTGTAAAGATTAAGCCTTGGAATGGGAGAGAGAAGGTCCATATTCGCTTCATAGTAAGAATCAATTGTTCCAACATCCTGCCAGTACCTCTGATTACCATCTTTATCAACAAATCTATAAGCGAATACATCGAGTTTGTTATGAATGGCATATGGGATTATATCTTTTCCAAAATCATGAGAAGAATATGGTAACTCTGCATCATGCATAAGGAGTTTATTTAGAACATCTCTATTAAAAACGTATATACCCATAGATGCAAGGGAATAGTCAGGTAAACCAGGTATTGTGGGAGGATTTTTTGGCTTTTCTCTAAAATCAATAACTCTATTATATTTATCAATGTGCATAACGCCAAATGACTTTGCTTCTTCTTTCCTTACTACAACAGCTCCAACGGTAACTTGCACTTTTTGCTTAACGTGAAACTCCAGCAATTCTCTATAATCCATCTGATATATATGGTCACCAGAGAGTATTATTACATATTCAGGCTTTTCTCTCTCAATAAAGTATAGATTCTGATAAACAGCATCTGCCGTCCCTGCATACCACTTTTCTCCAAAACGTTGCTGCGGAGGAATATCTATAATGTATTCATTGAACATACTGCTTAGAAAGTTCCAGCCCACTGCAAGGTGTCTGCTTAAAGAAGCAGATTTATACTGTGTAGCGACAAGAATTCTTTTGAGTCCAGAATTAACGCAGTTACTCAGAGTAAAATCAATAATTCTGTATTTTCCTCCAAACGGCACAGCAGGTTTTGCCCTCTCTTTTGTGAGAGGATACAGGCGTTGTCCTTTTCCCCCAGCAAGCAGGAAAGCTAAAGTTTTTTTATTAATACTTTCATATTCCATAGTCTCCTCCGCATGTTTTTGTATTATACAACTAATGAAGAAAAAATGCAATTTTATGACTACATAACTTCTTGCATAATCCTTTTTTTGTACTATAATTACTTTTGAAAGAAAGGAGTTATACTGTAAAGCAAACGATGAGACTATGGGATTCTATATTTAAAAAAAGCGATACCTTCCAGAATTTAATAAGAAGGCAGGGTAATCTTACCGTTGAGGGAATGAGGCTCCTCAATGAATTTATGGGTATTGACGAAAGAGCTTCAAACCCTGAAGTACTACGGCACAATTTGAAAATTCAAATCAAAAAAGTAGAAGAGGAAGGGGATAGGGCAAGGAGAGAATTAATTAACGAAATTAACAGAAACCTTATTACTCCTCTTGAGAGACAGGACCTCTTCAATTTATCCAATGTAATAGATAACATATTGGATTATGCGTTAAACGCAGCTGAAGAGATGATTGTTTATGATGTTTATCCAAATTACTACCTTAAAAAGATGATTGAAAAACTATCAAGAGGTGTTACACATTTAAACTATGCTTTGGATAAATTATCGGAAAATAAACAATTGGTAAACAATAATATCGTAGCAGCTAAGGTAATAGAAAACGAGATAGAAGAAATGTACCACGAGGCTCTGGTTGACTTATTCTCAAATCCTGATTTTCATTACATTTTTAAGATGAGAGAAGTGTATAGACATATAAGCAATTCTGCTGATAGAATCTCAGATGCAGCGGATATTATTGGGAATATCATCATTAAAAAGATATAAGGTAAGGGGAAATTATTTTTTTGATTTCTTCCTGAAATTTTCCTGATTTTTCCAAAGCGTTCACAAGGGAAACAGATAAAATATTTCTATTTTTACTATAACTTGTCGAATCGTTGTTCAGGATAATGTAGTGAGCTTTTGATTTTGCAATAGAAGCAGTTTCCTTAACGGTACTGTCCAGTGTTCTTGTAACGAAGAATATGAGACGAGGCTTGACATATTGAATTGCACTGTTACCTTCAATAATAACATTCTCACTGACATTGAAAAGGGCTTGCTTTAGCAAACTACCTATTTTCTCCCTTTTGCCGTGCACCCAGAGAACATTCTTTGCACCACCTTCCAGAAAAAGTGCACTATCTTTTCCTTTTTGCATAAGAATATTTCTTCTTTTTTCAATACCATCGCTCATTTTTGAAGAAGGGGTAAGTTTAATCACATCAAATGTATCTGGATATATGGATAAAATAATTCTTATGAATGTCGTTTTTCCAGAGTTACTCCCGTTTCCTGTAACAACGATAATATTCATTTTTTCTTTCTGACCGTTACTTTAGTTTTTCTTTTTAATTTATTTTTAAATTCAAATCTCACAATGCCTGATTTATCAATATAAAGGTAAGCCGAGAATGGTTTTCCTCTCTTTGACTTAAAATCTGTAATGAGTTTTGTCCTTTTATTTTTAAGTAATTCTTTTGCAATGTCCCTTGTAATTTGCTTTCCGCCAAGCAACTTCTTAATATAAAATGTACAACCATTATCTCTGTTTGTGCAAAAAAATGTATTTTTGCCTTCTACAACATCCGCTCCACATTTTGGGCATTTACCCAGAGGCGTATCATTTATCAAAACATCCTTTTCTCTCTCAGGGAAAACAAAACTCACTTTGTCGTTTATCAGTTTGATATCTGCATCAAAACGCCTTCTACTTTTCGAGATAAGTCCTGTAATGTGTACCTTTTCTCCTTTTAGCAACTTCTCGGCCATTTCTCTCGTTATTGTCTTATTAATAATTTTTTTCCAGATGATAAAGTCGCACTTCTTTTCCTTACTATTTACACAGGCAAATGCCTTTGCTTTTTCTACAACATCTGCTCCGCATTTTGGGCATTTACCTACTGGTGTACTGTTATTCAATATCTCGTTATCCCCTTCAAACTTTTTTACTTTTTCTACAATGCTTTTAGTAAGATGTTTTATCCCTTCCAAAAATGTATCAGGCTCAAGCTTTCCTTTTTCAATGTCACGCAGTCTCTTTTCCCATTCTCCTGTAAGTGCTGGTGAGAGAAGCTCATCTATGCCAACGTGAGATATAAGGTCAACAAGTCTCATACCTTTATCCAGAGGAACGAGGCTTTTCCCTGAGCGCTCCACATATTCGACATCAATAAGCCTCTCTATAATGCCTGCCCTTGTGGCAGGAGTACCCAACCCTCTCTCTTTCATTGCCTCTCTGAGTTCTTCTTCCTCAATGAGTTTTCCTGCAGTTTCCATAGCAGTAAGAATGGTAGCATCAGTGAAACGTGGGGGAGGAGCAGTCTCCTTTTCAAGAAGGTTTATTTTATTTAGCCTAACTTTCATATCATTTTTAACATCAATAAGTGGCTCTTTTTCTTTTGCATTATACACAATCATCCATCCGAATTCCTTAATTCTTGAGAGCTCCGTCTTAAATGCTTCATCACTTACAATAGTCTTGAATGAGAGTTTCTCTATAACGGCCTCATCAAAGAATACGGATAAAAATCTTCTTGATATAAGGTCAAAGACGTTTCGCTCGTCCTGTGCAAGTTGCGAGAATAAAGGTTTTTTCCCAGTAGGAATAATAGCAAAATGGTCTGTTACACCTTTATCATTAATAACTCTACTGTCTAATTTTATCTTTTTTGAAAGAATTTCATCAATAAATTTCTTATACTCTGTAATATTGATTCCTCTCAGAATTTTTTCCAGCAGAGGAACCATTGCTTTAGGAAGGTATCTACTGTCAGTCCTTGGGTATGTAATGAGTTTTTTGCTCTCGTAAAGCCTCTGTGCTATATTTAATGTACGTTGAGCAGAGTAGCCAAAATGCCTGTTTGCTTCTCTCTGAAGTTCCGTAAGATCATAGAGAAGCGGGTGCGGTTTTTTCCTCCTGCTTACTTTAACATTTGTTATTTTGCCTTCTTTTCCCTGGAGTTTTTCTATTAAAGTAAGAGCTGTTTTCTTCATCTTTATACGGCTATTGTTCTTCCTGCCTATGTACATTCCTTTATATGAAACATTTGCTCCGTTGAATATCCCCTCCAGTTCAAAGTATTTCTCTTTTTTAAATGCTTTTATCTCCTGTTCCCTTTTGCAAATGATGTTTAGTGTAGGTGTCTGTACACGTCCAATGGAAAGCAAAGCTCCCCACCTTCTTGTAAAAGCTCTTGTTGCATTTATCCCTACAAGCCAGTCACTCTCCATCCTTGTAAGAGCCGCCCTGCCCAGAAGGTCGAAGTCACTGCTACTGTGCAAACTATTAAAACCCTTTATAATTTCCTCTTTCGTCATAGCGGAAAGCCATAGTCTTTTTATTTTTTTATTGCCTGTTGGCACAAGACGAATGATATTTCTGAAGATAAGCTCTCCCTCTCTTCCTGCATCACAGGCGTTTACAATTGTATCTATATCTTTCCTCTTGATAAGTTTCTTAACAATGTCAAAGCGCTTTTTTGTCTTCTCAATGGGCTTAAGTTGAAATTCTTTTGGGATAATGGGAAGCGTAGATAATGCCCAGAATTTTAGCTTTTTATCATAATCTTCTGGCTCAAAGAGTGTTACAAGATGTCCCAGTGCCCATGTAATAACGTATTTATCGCTTTCCAAATAGTCTTTCTTGTTGGTAAATTTGCCTAATGCCCTTGCAATATCCATTGATACGGAAGGCTTCTCAGTTATAATTAATGTTTTTTTCATACTGCATATTTTACACAAAAAGGTATAAAATAAAAATGCTTAGCAAATAAGGAAAATAAAATTTTTGTATGGATTTCAACGAGTTAGTGCTTCCTTTTTATAACTTACTTAGCTTTTTAACGAATCTTTTTTCCAATCAGAAGCACTCAGAGCTAAGCGTGATTATAAAAGAAGGGGGCTATTTCTGCTCTCTGATTAACCATCAGGATTTTTTAATTTATGAAAATTGGCTATAATCTGGTAAAATGTAAACAAAGGGAGGCTGTATGGATATATTTAGTATTTCCATCTAAATATGAGCTTTGCAAAATTCGTAGAGAAAATTTTTGTCCCTGATTTTATGGGAAAATTCTTTCATATAAAAGATAGTGATTTTACGTTGTCAAATGTAAACAATACAGGATTATATCTGCATATTCCTTTTTGCCATTCACTCTGTCCGTACTGTCCGTACGATAAGGTTTTTTATAATAAACCCCTTGCTTATAGCTATGTAGAAGCGGTAAAAAAAGAAATCAAACTTGTTTCATCTTTAACAGGCAAAATTGTGGTTTCGTCACTCTACATAGGCGGAGGCACTCCTACAACTATTACGGAAAAACTTCCTGAGATAATAAAGGTTTTTAGAGATAATTTTCAATTTGATGGAGGCATTTTTATAGAAACAAGCCCGTATGATATTACGGATGAGAAAATGCGTATTCTTAAAGATATTGGTGTTTCTATGGTAAGCATTGGGATACAGTCATTTCAGAATAAATTTCTGAAGCTTATTGGTAGAAATTATGATAAAGAAACTGCATATAAATCCGTAAGGATTGTGCAACGACATTTTGATAATATTAATATTGATTTGATGTTTTCTCTTCCTTTGGAGAGCGTATCAGATTTTTATTTTGATTTGAAAGAAGCGGTAAAAAACGGTGTAAACCAGATTACTGCATATCCTTTGTTTACGTTTCCCTATTCTAAGGCAGGCAAACTTCTAAAAGTTAAAAATGTAAAGCTTCCGCCATTTTTTACAAGAAAGAGTATGTTTGAACTTATGTATAACTATTTAACCAGTGAAAATTTTTCTCCAGTTTCTGTGTGGGGCTTTAAAAGAGGGAAACTTCCTGAATTTTCATCAGTAACGCGTACAAGATACATAGGTTTTGGTGCAAGTGCAGGCACAAAAGTAAAAAATGCTTTTTATATGAACACTTTTTCTGTTCCTCACTATATTGAAAAAATATCAAATGGTAAATTTGCAGAAGTTGTAAAAATGGACTACACAGATTTAATGGACAATTACTATTGGCTTTATTGGAGACTTTACGAAACAAGAATCCCTATTAATGAATTTGAAAAACGATTTTCCAGTGGAATAGAAAAAAGAGCAAAGGCGCTTATAAAACTGCTGTTTACTCTTCATATGCTTAAAAGAGAAGATAACTATTATGCTTTAACGAGGCGTGGTATGTTCTATGTGCATCTTATGCAGAACCATTTCTCTATGAATTATATTGGTAAGGTATGGTCAGAAATGATGCAGGAACCAGAACCGAAAGAGATTCTGCTTTAAATCAATAGATTTCCCTAACATACATTTTTGAGAGTTTCCCTTTCCTTTGTCATCCTGCAATCTTTTCCTTGGCTGTTTTCCGCCAGGTCTTGTTTCAGCATCTCGCTAAATTGAAGGGGGGAAACCCTTCAAACTACCCCAAACAAACACTGAGACTATTCGCAAAAATGTTCAAGAGTAGCAAAAAGAAAACTCATTCTGTTTTTTATTTTTTTCGGGGGAGCATTGAGGGGGTGCTTTTTAACCCCCTCAAATTGAAGACCCTGAAACAAATTCAGGGTGACAAGAAAGCTTGTCATTCCGGACTTGATCCGGAATCTCGTTTT
>CAJXKN010000069.1 GCA_913055585.1 uncultured Caldisericota bacterium
ATTGGCATAGAAAAAATAAGCAAGATTTTTAAAACTACCCGGCTTTCAGTTCAAACTCGATTCGAGGTATTGACTTAAATATAAAACTGTATATAATGATTAAAATGGATAAGAATATATTTGTTTATTACCACTATAGAAGAGGCAAAACTTAGGAGAGAGATACTCCCTGGAATAAGTTTTGCCTTAACCCGCTGAAAAGCGGGTTTTTTTGTTATAAGGAGGAAAAGCAATGATAAAGGCAATAAGAGGCGCAATTGATGTAAAAGAGAATACGAAGGAAGCAATTTTTGATGCAGCGGAAATGCTTGTTACGGAGATTATCCGAAAGAATGAACTAAACGAAAAGAGCATTGTAAACATTATGTTTACTATGACCCAGGATCTTTCAAAAGCGTTCCCTTCGCAAGCTGTGAGGGAGAGGATTGGGCTGGACGTACCCTTAATTGATTTGGAGCAAAAATACGTTGAAGGCGCAATGAAAAAATGTTTAAGAGTTATGATGCTTGTGGAAACTCAAAAAGAAATAAAACACATTTATTTGGGAAAGGCAGTTAATTTAAGAAAAGATATAGGAGGAAAAAATGATTCTTATCTTAAAAAAAGATGTTAAAGAAGAAGGATTAAATGCTATTCTCGAACGAATAGCAAACGCGGGTTTGAAACCTCACATTTCAAAAGGAGAAGAACGAATCATCATAGGTCTCTTAGGTGATTCACGTGCAAAAGAAAAGGAATATTGGGAAACCGTACCAGGCATTGAGCGAGTGGTAAGAGTATTAAAGCCTTTTAAATTGGCAAGCAGAGAATTCAAAAAAGAGGACACGGTAGTTGATGTGGATGGTGTGAAAATTGGTGGCAAAAGTATTGTTATTATGGCAGGCCCTTGTAGTGTAGAGAGCAAGAAACAAATAATAGAGATTGCAAAAGTAGTAAAGAAGTACGGAGGAAAAATTTTGAGAGGTGGAGCATTCAAACCAAGAACGTCACCTTACAGTTTCAGAGGGTTAGGTGTAGAAGGACTGAAGTATCTTGCAGCGGCAAAAAAGGAGACAGGTCTTCCCATTGTAACTGAAGCAATGTCCATTGAACAGGTAAAAATTGTTTCGGAATACGCAGATATCATTCAAATTGGTGCAAGAAATATGCAGAATTTTTCTCTGCTTGAAGCAGTAGGAAAAACAAAAAAGCCGGTACTTCTAAAAAGAGGAATGAGCGCAAAAATTGAAGAGCTCTTGCTTGCTGCAGAGTACATCCTCTCCAATGGTAACCCGAATGTAATGCTCTGTGAAAGAGGAATAAGGACATTTGATACGTCTACTCGAAACACCCTGGATATTTCAGCAGTGCCACTTCTGAAATCTATTACGCATCTCCCTGTTATCGTGGACCCTTCTCACTCAACAGGTAAAAGGGCTCTTGTAACACCTGCTTCTCTTGCGGCAATTGCGGCGGGCACAGATGGCTTGATTATAGAAGTGCATACAAATCCAGAAAAAGCACTATCGGACGGAATGCAATCTCTATATCCAGAACAGTTTAAATTACTTGTAGAAAAGGGGAGGAAGGTAAGTGCAGCAATCGGACGTACCATTCTTTAAAATATTTATTGTCGGACTGGGGCTTATCGGAGGCTCTATCGGTTTGACCCTGAGGGGGAAGATGGAACGCATTGGATACGACTTAAAAGAAGAAACGATGAAAAAAGCAGTAGAGTGTGGTGCAATAGATAGAGTAGAAAGCATCGAAAAAGGTTTATCAGAAACAGATGTAACGCTCATTGCAATACCTGTGCAGTTCATTCCAGAATTCATTGAAACGCACCGTTTTAGAGAAGGAAGCATTGTAATGGATACAGGGAGTACAAAGCAGTGCGTAATAAAAGCAATGAAAAAATTACCTGAAAATGTATACTTTGTCGGAGCTCACCCTCTTGCAGGAAAAGAAAAAAGTGGTATAGAAAATGCAGATAAAGAACTCTTTAAGGGAAAATTGTTTATTCTTTCCAATGAGAGGAGGCTTACAAAAGAAAAGGAAAAGATTGTTTTGAATATCGTTAAAGCAATGGGAAGTATACCTGTAATTTTGGATAGCGAAACGCACGATTTTATTTTAGGACTCACAAGCCATCTTCCATACATCGTTTCTCTTTCCCTGTTTCTTTATGTGATGGATAAAGAGAAAAATATATTTGCATTTGCAGGAAGCGGTTTGAGAGATGTAACACGTATTGCAAGTGGTGACCCTATAATGTCAGAGGGAATGATAAAAACTAACAGTGATAATGTAAAAAAATTTATCTCTGAATACATTGAACTGCTTAAATATGTAAGAGATAAAATTGATACGCCAGATTTTGAACGTATTATAAGGGAAGTAAAAAAGAGGAGAGATGAGGTATGGGGATAATGATTCAACCGTTAAAGCAAGTAAGAGGGGAGATTACAGTTTCGGGTGACAAATCCATCACGCATAGGGCATATATCTTCTCCTCTATTTCTCGTTCAAGCGTGCTTATTAGAAATCCAAATGAAGGAGCGGATGTTAAGCATACGCTTAGCATTATGCAATCCGTCGGTGCAGAATCAAAAAAGTCAAAGGAAGGAACCTTAATAAAAGGTATAGGACTAAAAAACATCAAAGAGCCAGAAAATGTTCTGGATGCAGGAAATTCAGGGACAACAATACGTCTTTTATCGGGCTTATTTTCAGGAATAAAAGACAAAATGTTTGTTTTATCAGGCGATAGCTCCCTGAGAAATCGACCTATGGGAAGAATAATCACTCCCTTAAGGAAAATGGGGGGAGAAATTTTGGCAAGAAAGAATGATACTTTACCACCGCTTGTGATAAGAGGAAAAAAGCTAAAGGGCATCCAATACAAAATGCCCGTTGCATCTGCACAAGTAAAGAGTGCAATAATCCTTGCAGCTCTCAGTGCGGAAGGAAAAACAATGATAGAAGAAGGAGTGAGGTCACGCAACCATACGGAGATAATGCTTAAAGCCTTCGGAGGGCGGATTGAAACGAATAAAAAAATCGTTGTTTATCCTGCAGAAAAACTTGAAAACGATGAAATTTTTGTGCCTGGAGATTTTTCATCCGCTGCATATTTTATTGCGCTTTCCTTAATCGTAAAGGATGCAAAACTTCTCATAAAAAACGTGGGGCTGAACCCTACACGTTCCTATCTTATTAAGAAGTTGAAAGATGCAGGAGGAGAAATAAAAATCTTGAATAAAAGGGAAAAGAACGGTGAAACTTTCGGTGATATATACGTTGAAAATAGTAATTTAAAGGGTATTACCGTAAGAAAGGAGGAAGTGCCGTTTCTCATTGATGAAATTCCCTTAATTGGGGTCCTCGGCGCATTTGCAGAAGGAACAACAGAAGTAAGAGGTGCAGAAGAGCTGCGTGTAAAAGAAAGCGACAGAATCAAACTCACCGTACGGAATTTGAGAGCACTGGGCATAGAAACAGAAGAATTTAAGGACGGATTTAGAATTACAGGGCACAACATAAGATATGGGCACGTAAAAACTGCTTTTGACCACAGGATTGCACTTTCTTTTATCGTATTTGGACTTGCAAGTAAAAAAGGAGTAGAGATTGAAGAAATAAATTCAATAAATATTTCTTTTCCTGATTTTTTTGATACGCTAAGGGTGATTAAAAATGGATAAGTTTTTTCTTTTAGGCTATCCCATACATTATTCTTTATCTCCGAAGATTTATAAAGAGCTCTTTAGAGAAAGGAAAATTAATGCAACATATGAGCTTTTTCCGACAAAGAGAGAGGAACTAATGAAAAGAATTGAAGATTTTTTGGAGGATAAAACCGTCAGAGGCTTTAACCTTACCCAGCCCTTAAAAGAAGAAATATTAAAGCTTGATGTAAAATTGAGAGGCGTTGCAGGAGAAATTCATTCTGTAAACAGCGTAAAGATTCAAAATAAAAAACTTATTGGTTTTAATACGGACTATGCAGGTTTCAAAAAAAGTTTGTTTGATTTTAAAGAAGAGATTTTACAAAAAAATGCGGCTCTGTTTGGTGCGGGTGGAGCTGCAAAAGCAGTTGTCAAAGCACTAATTGATACAGGTGTTTCAAACGTTTTTATTATAAATCGTACATTTAAAAAAGCAGAAAAGATAAAAGAACTCTTTAATGGAAATGTCTTACCTGTCCCACTTGAAGATGCGGCACAATTCGTAAAAAAATCAAAGCTTATTGTAAATGCTACAACGGTAGGGCTGAAAGATGACAAAACAGTTATAAAGCCAGAATGGATAAATAAGGATATGATACTTTACGACCTTATTTATGCAAAGAAAACAACGTTCCTAAAAATTGGTGAAGAAAAAGCGAAATACACAAAGAATGGCTTTGATATGCTGTATTTTCAGTGCATTGAAAATGTAAATATATGGTACGGAGGAAAAAATGATTGAAGTAATTTCATCTGGTGAATCACACGGAAAAGGCCTCATAGGGATAATAAAAGGCATACCTCAAGGATTGAAAGTTGATGAAACATTTATTAACGAAATGCTTTCTCTGAGGCAGAAAGGATATGGCAGAGGGAAGAGAATGCAGATAGAAAAAGATAAAATTAATATTATAGGTGGCGTGGATAAAAACAGTGTCACACTTGGGAACCCTGTTGGTTTCTTCATAGAAAATAAGGATTACACGTTAAACAAGACTGAGCGTTTCTTCAAGACACCACGTCCGGGACACTCCGATTTTGCAGGAAGCATTAAGTATAACTTTGAAAATATTGCTATTCCTTCTGAGCGCGGAAGCGGCAGGCTCACGGCAATTGATGTTGCGGCAGGAAGCATTGCAATGCTACTCCTTAAAGAATTTAATATTGACATATACTTTTTTGTGCAATGCATCGGTAATATTTGTATTGATTATAAGGAATTTTCAAAAGAAGCATTTTTGAAAGCTAAGGCATCGGATTTGTTTGTTACGGATAGAGAGGGAGAGATGAAGAACCTTATTGATAAAGTATCAAAAGAAGGAGACACAATCGGAGGGAAAGGTATTGTCGTAGTAAAGAACGTAATAGCAGGCCTGGGCGATTACAATGATTGGAAAAAGAGAGCGGACGGGCTTATTGCACAGAGTGTAATGAGTATAGGCACGGTGAAATCCGTAACTATTGGAAATGATGAAACGTTTTTAGGAAGCAAATACAACGACCCTTTCTTTATTAAAAATGGTTTTATAGACAGACCGTCAAACAATGCAGGAGGCATAGAAGGGGGTATTACAAACGGAGAAGATATTATTGTAAAATTTTTCAGCAAGCCAATACCTACTGTGAAGAAAGGTATTCCTTCCGTAAATCTGGGGAAATGGGAAAATGAAAGCTCTGTTTATGTACGCTCTGATGTTGTCGTTGTACCTACCGTTACTCTTGTTGCTGCAATGCGTATTGCACTTACTGTTGCCTCTCTATTTTTGGATAAATTCAAAGGAGACACAATGAAGGATGTAAAAAGTAGCTTCAATTATTATAGAGAAACAAGGAGGAGATTTTGGCAAAGATAACGCTCTCAGGTTTTATGGGTGCAGGCAAAACGACGATAGGCAAGATTTTATCCGAAAAGCTCAACGTTCCTTTTATAGATTTGGATGAAGAAATTGAAAAAGAAACAAATTTAACGATTCCCGAAATATTTAAAAGGAAAGGAGAAGAGGGCTTTAGAGAGATTGAAAAGCAAATACTGATAAAAAATCTCCATAAGAAAAATGATTTTGTGTATGCACTGGGCGGCGGTGCAGTGGCAAATGATGCTTCGTTAAAATGTGTGCTGCAAAACAGTATTCCTATTCTTCTTGATGGGAGTGTAAAGCTTCTCTTTAATAGAGCAAAGAGGGAAGATAACAGGCCTCTTTTAAGAGATTTTAATTCCTTCAATGCACTTTATGAAAGCAGGAAGAAATTCTACGAAAAAATCCCTATAAAAATTTCTATAGAAAACGAGCCAGAAATTATTGCAAGTAAAATCCTGGATATTTTATCAGAAAAGAAATGGGAAAACCCACAGAAAATTTCATTTAAAATAGGAGGGCTATTTGAGCTGGATATATGTAAAGAAAATAGCTTCTCTGTAATAGATAAGAATGTGCATCAATTGTATAACAAGCATTTGCCAGAGTGTAATAGTTACATTATTAAAAACGGTGAAAAATCAAAAAATATTAATGAAGTTATAAAATTGTACGATTTTCTCGGGAGGAATAATGCGGAGAGAGGAGCTCGTCTGTATGGTATAGGAGGTGGAGTAACAGGAGATATATCAGGTTTTGTTGCATCAACATACAATAGGGGCATAGGTTTTGTTTCCGTCCCTACGACGCTTATTGCACAAACGGACAGTGCAATTGGAGGGAAGAATGGTGTGAATTCCCCATATGGAAAAAATTTAATTGGTACGTTCCGTTTGCCAGATAGAACATTCATTGACCCTTTGTTTCTCAATACACTTTCCGAGAAAGAAATCCTTTCCGGTATGGGTGAGATATTTAAGTACAGTGTTCTTTCGGAAAATGGGTTATTTGAAATGCTTCAAAAGGAAATAGATTTTAATTTGCTTGCAGAGCTCATTCCTATCTGCATTGAAGAAAAGTTAAAATACATTCATGATGACATTGAAGACAGGAAAGGTAAACGCATATTTCTCAATTTAGGACACACAGTGGGACATATGTGTGAAAACGTATTGGGATATGGCAGTATTACACACGGAGAAGGTGTAGCTTTTGGTATTATTGTTGCTT
>CAJXKN010000070.1 GCA_913055585.1 uncultured Caldisericota bacterium
GATTTAATCATATTAACTGCAATATAAAATTTACCATTTATTATTTTCCACTTTGGCCCGCCTTTAAGGAAGAACTCTCCATTCAGAGGAACAAAGTTCCCATCATTATTCAGCTTGAATAAAATGCCCCCGTTATTTACTAACAGCTCCCCATTACTATTTACAGCACCAGTACTATTTTCAAATCCATAAGGAGAAATTTTTGTAAAATGAGCGCCAGAATCATCTGATTCATAAATGCCACTGCCGTAAGAAAAGACAAATATTCTGTTTGTATTTTTGGGATCTATAGCGATGCTTCCATTCTCAAAAGGACCAGGAACTTCAGCAAACTTAAACGTTTTCCCACCATCGTTTGAAACAAATAAACCACCGCTTACTCCTACATACATTATGTTAGGATTCCTTTTGTTAAATGCAATACATTTAATATCTTTGTTAGTAAGATCCGTTCTATTCCAGCTTCTCCCACCGTCATTTGATTTGTAAAGGTTTACTCCCCCCATAAAGATAATGTTTGGGTCAGAGGGATTTATTGCGATAGTCTCTACAGTCTTTTCAGGAGTTTCCATAAAATTCCAGCTTTTTCCGTTATCATCTGATTTGAACAAACCATCCCAGGTTTCAAGGTATATTACATTTGGATTTTTTGGGTCAGGAACAATTTGTCTTACAAAACTCTTTGCAAGGTTAATATTTATTTTTATAAATTCATTGAAATGCATCCCGTAATCAGTGGACTTGAAAAGTGTATTAGGAAAATGTCTGCTCCAGGCATAAAGAACATTTGGCTTACTATGAGAGATAGCCATTGCATCAAATGTTGTGCCAAAATAGTTCCAGGTGAGCCCTGCATCATCTGAAACAAAACTGTTAGTGTAAATAAATGATGGTTTTTCGGGATTCACAAGAATCCTATTACCTACCCCTGAAGGATACATTGCATATATAGGAATACCAAATGAGCCATAAGGCATATACGTGTCATTTCCGTCAGTGATAACCTTTGTATTCTGAGCTATCTCAGGAATTGTTGATTTAATTAAATGTCCTTCCCTGGAAAATGTTGCAGTAGACTCATACCCCCAAGCTAAAATATCTGCATAAATTCGGACACCTGCAGGTTTTCCATTCACAAGAATCTGTGGAGGATACTGACCCTTACAAGATACTTTAAACGTTACAATACCGTTCTCATTGGTTTTTAAGTCATAAGCACCAAGTGAAGTATTCCTCATAGGGTTTCCCTTTGCATCCGTTATGAGAAGCTTTGCTGTAACTTCGCTATCGAGAGGTACTGCAATTGCATTCTTATATCTTGTATTTGGAAACAGATCTTTCAATTTTGGAGTAGGTGGAAGAATTTTTGCTTTATAATCCACTTCAAATGAAGAAATTTTGTTATGCTCACCAGATAAAATAGAGTATGAACCAACTTCGTCAAATGTGACCGTTTTAGAAAATTTTCTATTATAAAACTCTTTCTCATGTCCACTAATTTTTTCCGTATTAAAGTGTAATTCTTTCTTGCTTGGGAAAACAAGGTAAAAGGATTTCAAACTCGTTTTACCACTTATTGTATAAGTTTCTCCGTAAAAGATGTTTGAATATGCAGTAGCAGCAGCGGAGCAACAGGCAAGGTGTGGGACAGAATCAAAAATGATTGGGCCAATTGGAGAAGGGGATAAGCTCTTGGAAATTTTATTAAGAGTTATAGAAAAACTGCTTGAATCTTTTTTCACGATAATCCCTTTGGATAGATTTTCATAACCTTCCTTTTTAATGTCCAAGGTATGTGGGCCAAGATTAAGCGAACACTCAAATGGAGTTTTGTATGATTTGTCGTAATCGATAACTACCTCTGCCCCCTCAGGAGTGGAATTAATCTTTACAGTTCTTGTTTGCACCTGAGTGTTAGAATTGTTTGGTTTAATGCTTACTTGCTTGTTACTGCATCCTGCGGAACTTACCAAAAAAACAACTACAGCTACTACCAGGAAAATTCTTTTCATAAAATCATCGCCTCCTAATATATTTTACTACTCTTAAATATTAAATCCATAATTTCCTATGCCCAAAAATTCTCTCTATATATATTAGACGCACAACTTGCAAAAAAGTTCCACATTTTTGAAGCGTTTTATTATTATTTTTTAAAACCCATTTTCCTTCAAATCCACGAAAATTATACTGTCAGATGTGTTTTCGGGACGTTTCACAATGGTAAGTTCATCTCCATTAAGGTTAATTTTCCCCTCTATCCCTTTAATAACAGTTCTTTCTTTTATTTTTCTGTTAAATATGAAGATATCTCCGTTATCAAGTTTTACAGCAATGTAATCTTTTGAAGCAACCGTATCATACGAAATAAAATTAAATACTTTAAGCCCGATTTCTTCAAAATCATCAGGTTTTCTCAAAGGCGCAATAACAATTTGACCATTCTCATACAAATAAATTATTTTATTTATATCTTCATCTGGTGGAATTACATAAGTTTCAATATGTTTTGGAATATCAACAATGTCAGAACTTCTTCCTGTAAAGCTGTAAAGATATACGTATTGTTTTACATCTCCGTTTTTCACCTCCGATGCACTGAGTGCGGCACAATCGTTTTCGAGTTCCCATAACTTTGATGCCCTGAAAGTTCCAGATGCATTTTCAAGATATTTCTGTCCTTTATCATTGTTCAAGTTTATTCTTATGAGTTTTGTTATTCCTTCTGTATTTCCACTTTCTATTCCTTCCAGGATAATAGCAGCATAACTATCCTGAAGAAGAATGTCGTTTGCTCTAAAACCGCTGTAATTTTTGAGAAGGTTTGTTATTTTGCCTGTTTTCCTATTGATTGCAAAGCAAGTCGTCTTGCATCCTGCTTTATCCAATACAGCCCTGAAGAGAATCCAATTGTCGTTCATCTGCACTTTGTCAATTCTCATCCAATTCTTGCTTATTTCTTGTGAGTATTCAACTTTGCCAGTTTCTGTATTATAAACAACGATATGGTTGGTATTTGCACTGCCTGGCAAATTCGGGACTAATTTTCCGCTGCCACAGGAAAACGCTACTTCTTTACCGTAAACAAACACACTCTCTATTGCCGAGAATTTCGTTTTTATACTGCTATATTTCAAAGAAGAGATGTAAACAGTTTTGGGCATCAGCTGCTTTTCTGATGTTTCCCTTATCTTTTCCGAAAATTCTTTACTGTACTCAAATAAATTTTCACTGTTATTCCATTTATATGCATCCACTGCAATGCTTGTAACCTCACCAGCATCATTTCTTAATATTTCTATATGATACAGAATAAAATTACCCTTTCCGTCATTGATAAATTTCAGTCGTGACGTATGTTTGATTGAGTCGCCTTCGTTAAAGAATAGGTGAGTGATTTTTCCGTTTTTGTCTTTGAAGTTAACAACTTTTAATGCCTTGCCTTCAAGCTTGCAAACAGTATAATATTCGGTGGATGCACCACCACAAGCCATATCAACGATTGCAATTGTTTGAGGAGTGCCGTTAGCAGTAAAATCAAAACTTTCAACAACATAAGGATGCCTGTTTTTCCCGATGAAATTCATATTTGGAAAGGCTTCTTTAAGGGTATATAAAAGCTCTTTTCTGTACTTATTGTAATAAGGAGATGAATATTCTCCGTACCTTATCCTATCAATCTGGAATTCTTTTGTTTGGGGAACTTTTCTGATAGTAAGCTCAATTGGTGTTTTGCCTGTCTCCACAAGTTTACCACTTCCACTTGCAACGTAAACAATTTCCCCTTTCACATCTATTTTGTATTTGTTCAACTTCTCTATAGAATCGATTTCAATTTTTTCAGGCCACGGACTTGAGGTAAGCCTTCCAATTATTTCCGAAGGATCTTGTTCCCAGGAATCCATAAGACTTTTGCTTATAAACGGTGAATAAGCACTCTTCATCTCGGAAATAATTATGTTTTTAGGACTGCTTAAGGAGACATCCTTCATTTTTGAACCAAAATTTTCAACAAGAGCTGTAACTTCTGCCCTTTCACTTTTGCTCATTATTTTATTTTCTCCTAAATACCAGATAAAAACTCCTCCCACTAAAATAGCAAAGATAAGTAAAATACTAATTAAAACTTTTTTCATCCAATACCTCCTTATTTTATCTTTTGAATTTTATATTTTTAGCTAATCATCTCATATTGCATCACCTCCTTGTGGTACAACTTTATACTTTTATACAAATAATTTTTTCCATCCTACTATTATTTTAATTGTTCTTTATTTCCCAATTACTATTATAATCTTTTTTTTCAAGTCAATAGCTTTTTCAAATTCATCACTTACAAAATCCTATATCCATCATTCAACATCCATCATCCATCATCCCAAATTCTAAATCCCTCTATATATAAGACACCTAACTCATAAAAAAGTTCCGTTTTTTTATAGAATCTCCAAAGTCATTTATATGGTAACGAGTAAGCGAAGTGAATGCAGCTTCAGCTTAGAGGGGGTACATTTCCCTCTAACTCCTATTAAAAGAGCGAAAGCAAAAGAGGAGATTCCGAAACAAGAACTGGCCTAATGGCCAGGAAAGGAGCGTGGCATAAAACAGTCAAGAAAAAAGAGCGAAATGACAATGCTTAATTCAACATCCTATATCCCAAATCCTATATCCCAAATCCTATATCCCGTACCTATATATAAGATATCTTAAAGAGTAAAAACACCTAAATTTTTTCTGTGATATTGCAGAAATTTTTTATCTAAAAGAGTTGAGAGGATTTCTTAAAGATGCTTTTCAAACCATTTAGCAATTTTCAGGAAATCATTCAGGGAAAGAGACTCACCACGTATGTTCAGAGGAAGCCCTGCATCTGCAAATGCTTTTTTTAATTGTACTACATTAAAATCTCTTTTTAATGCATTGAACAAAGTTTTTCTTCTCTGTGAAAATGCGCCTCTTACAATGCGAAATAAAATGCTTTTGTTTACATCTGGAAGAACTTCTCTTCTTTTCAATTCAATGAGAGTGGAACTTACGGAAGGCATAGGATAAAAAAAGTGCGGAGGAAATGTTTTTAAGAATTTCTTCTCAAAGAAAAAATCTGCAAAGATAGTGATAGCACCATAATCTTTATTATCAGGTACCGCAAGAATTCTTCTGGCAAATTCTTTCTGAAGTAACAGGACAGTCCTTTTTACTGTATTTGTGTTGGCAAGCTTTAAAATAAGAGGAGAGGATATATTGTAAGGAATATTACCAAAAGCTTCTGTTACTCCATATCTTGAAAAATCTATCTTCAATGCATCGCCTATTACGATTTTAATCCGAGGATGCACTGTCTCATTATAATACGGAATAAACCGCTTATCTTTTTCTATTGCAATAACTTCTTTTGATTTCTCTGCAACAAGCATTGTGCAGAATAGGAACCCTGCACCAATTTCAATATAAGTTTTATCAGTTACAGGGTCCACTGCATTTTGGATGAAACGAAGAGCATCAGAGCTAATAAGAAAGTTTTGCCCTAATTGTTTGGAAGGATAAATAGCGTACTTTTTTATCAGTAATTTAATTTGCTTGGAAATTTCCATTTGCCGGGTAGCAGATATACAGTAACTGTCCTTCTGCCCCATTTAAATGCGTCTTCTGTTGAATAAAAGAATACATCAATTCTATTACCTTTAATTAGACCACCTGTGTCTCCTGCAACAGCATAGCCATAGCCTTGCACATATAACAGGCTTCCCAATGGGATGACCTTCGGATCTACAGCAACTACTCCGATACTACTTTTCATTCCTGTTGCCGTAACCCAGGGATTTCCATCTGTCTCTGAGACACGTGGGGAATAAGCTGTGGCAAGCATAGTAAATTTTTTTAGGTATTTACCATTAAAAGTCGCCTCTCCTACTGCATATTCTTGCGAAACTGCAGGTTTTACTATTGTTTTTTTAGATAATTTCTCGCTTACTTTTTCCCCGGCAAGATAGGCAACACGGAACTCTTTTTGTAACACACCATCCATTCCCCTTCTTAACATTACGACTTTGCCCCTTTCAAGTAGTCGGTTCTTTATATAAATTGTACTAAATGGAATGGGAACATTTACCTTTTTAGTTATTACTTTGTAATGCTTTATTATGATCTGCTGATACGGACGTATATTACTTGCTAATGATACATTTACATAGTCGCTGCTATTAACTTTAATATCCTGCTTTTTAAGCAAGGCGCCAACAGTTTGGGCTGTTGTATAAACAGTATGACTTTTCCCATCCACTTCAATATTTACAGGTATGTTTTGCAAATGTTCATCTGCATTTGTATTTTTTTTAGTGGCTATAACCGCTGTAAATGTTTTTAGAGAAGTTTTCGCATGTGACTTCAAATAAACAAAAGATACAAATGAAAAGCATACTAAAACTATAATCAATACAATTTTTTTAAGCATTTTTATCCTCTCGCCTTTTTAGCTCTTTCTCAATCCTTTCAAGACGCATATCAATGTTTTTTAATACTCTTGCTAACTCTCCTACCCAATCTGCATCAAAGTCTTGAATAGGTGAAAAATTTAGCTCGTTTGCATCTATTTCATCTGTATCTAAGTCATTGATCTGTGCTACAAGTGCAAGTTTAGCACGTGTATCAATTTCGCTTTTTGTAGGATTTCCTGATAACCTTTTAAGGAATATCGTGGGGAAAAAATAGTTTATTCCTTTGTCCTCTGTAATAAGGTTTGCATACTCGCAAAAGCTCATAAGTGATAAGGGAGA
>CAJXKN010000071.1 GCA_913055585.1 uncultured Caldisericota bacterium
TAATAAATTTCTATTTATATTATACAAATTTTTCTGTAAAATGCTATAATATTTTAAATGGAAAAAATTGGTGAGATAATAGCTGTAGAATCATCTTTCATTATTGCTGAAGGTAAAATGGATACGCTTCCTCCCTTGGGGAGTTTAGTAGAAACACGGGGTAACGCTACTTACCATTTCCTTGTTACCAGGCTTTTTACAGAAAGCAGGAATCCAGGGCGTCTACCTATGGCTTATGGTAGGCCACTTGACCTGCTAAAGCAAGAGCAACCACAGCTCTTTGAACTGATGAGATGGTCATTTCGTGCAGTACCAGTTGGGCAAAAACAATTCTTATTACCTGAAAATCTTCCTGAGATCCATTCTCTACTCTATCTAACTCCTTATGAAGAATTGATAAGGATCTTTAAAAATACATCTTTTATTGATGCACTTTTCTGTATCGATAAGGAGAAAGTTCCTGAGAGAGACGATGCAATTATTTACCTCATTCAAAAGTATATTTCCCTTTTGGATGAAAGCAAGAGGGAGGATGAGCTGCTTAGGATAGCAAATAGAATTGCCTTTCTTTTAAGAGATGATTATATTACTTTAAAGAGGTTTATAGATATTTTAGGAGAGTATGCCAAATGATAGGTTTCCTTAAATCAGGCTCTATAGGAGACGGCTTTGTAATAAGGCTTAACAGAATGGTTTCCCCTGAAACATTACGTATTGGAGATTTTATTGTTATCCAGGGAAGACTCTACCAATACTTCACTATTATCGATGACCTGAGAATTATGTCTTCAAATGAAGATGTATTTTTTGCTCCCCCTGATGATGATTTCAAGAAGAAAGCAATTACAGGACCTATTATTTTTAGTGAAGCACTCCTTTCTCCTTATATAATGGCAGATAGTGCAGGCAATATTTCTTCCATAAAAACAATTCCAGAGCATTTTTCTATTGCAAGAAGAGCAACAGGCAGAGACCTTGAAACAATCTTTAAGAAAAATGCAACGGTGCCATTCTTTGTGGGTACACCACTTACAATGGAAGAAAAGATATACGTAGACCTTAAAAAGCTCTGTGAAAGGAACAGTGCAATCTTTGGAATAACAGGCTCAGGTAAAACATTCTTAGCACGTATCATATATTCAGGTATTATTAAACATAACGTTGCATCCCTGCTTATCTTTGATATGCACAATGAGTATGGGCGTATGGCAAAGAGCGGAGATAAGCATCTTCCTGCACTAAAGTTTCTCTTTCCTGAAAAAGTAAAAGTATTTGATGTAGCAAATAACCCGGATGCTGATAGCTATATTAATATTCCGTCAAAATACATTGAACCACAGGACCTTTCCCTTGTCTCCTCGTCTCTGCACTACTCAGAGAAATCCGAAGAGACAGCACTGCTTGTATATAGACGAAAAGGTGATAATTGGCTTAGATACCTTTTTTCTCTACAGGGAAAAAGTGAGAAAGAAATTGCTGAAGAAGCAGAGCGTATTGGTGCAAATGCTGCTTCTCTTAGAGCACTTGTAAGGCATCTCAACAGATTGAGTTCCTTAGAGTTTATCAGGGATGTAGATGATAATAGTATAGACGAGATGCTGAACTATTTGAAAAATGGTATTTCCGTTGTTGTACAGTTTTCAGGTAAATATGCAAATGATCCTCTTTCATATTTTCTTGTTGCAAATGTAATATCACGAAGGATTCATAGAAAATATGAAAAGTTAAAAGAAGAGGAAAGAGAAAAACAGAGGATAGTTATCGTTATTGAAGAAGCTCATAAATTTTTATCTACAGACTTAAAGGACCAGAATATTTTTGGAACAATTGCGCGTGAGATGAGAAAGTTTAATGTGACTCTTTCTATTATTGACCAACGCCCCTGCGAAATTGATGAAGAAGTTTTATCACAGGTAGGTACGCGTTTCGTACTGCAGCTAATGGATGAAAAGGATATGGATGCAGTATTTCAGGGGGTAGGTAGCGGAAAGCGGCTGAAAAAGATTTTAAGGACGCTTCAATCACAGGAAACGCTTCTATTCGGATATTCTGTGCCAATGCCCGTAGCAATGCGAGTAAGAGAATACGGAGAGAACTTCTTTAAAGAAATTCAAGAAGAAAAGGAAGATCCCCTGAAAGGGATTAACGATATTTACGGATAATCCCGGGGGTATACCCCCGGGGAGAAAATTTATGGATTAGGGCTGAACGGGAATGGGAATGGGAAAGTATTCTTATTGTTCTTATTATTCGTTGGTACAGGCTGCGCTTGAAGTACTACTTCCAATCTAAGATGCTGTTTAATACCTGCTCTTGCAATTTCTACAACAATATGGTCGCCTACTTTATGAGAGCGTACTATATTTATTAATTCATCTGAAGTCCTGACAGGTTTTCCATCAATAGCAGTAATAATGTCTTTTTGTTTTATTCCTGCTTTTTCTGCTGCACTACCTTGCATTACCTGCATCACAAGTACGCCAGGTACATACTTAATCTTAAGTTGATCTGCAATTTCCTGTGTCATCGTTGTAATCTCTACACCCATATATGGCCATTCTACTTTGCCTGTTTTTTGAATGCTATCAATAACTTTCTTGCAGGTATTGGATGATACCGCAAATCCCAGTCCCTGTGCTTGACTGTATATCATTGTATTGATACCAATAACCTCTCCATTGAGATCTACCAGTGGCCCACCACTATTACCAGGGTTAATCGCTGCATCGGTTTGTATAACACCGTGCATCGTTTTATTTCCTACATTAATATTTCTTTCGACTGCGCTTACTACACCAACCGTTACGGTATGGTCCAGTCCATATGGATTACCAATGGCCACAACAAACTGCCCTACATGGAGCTTTGATGAATCTCCGAGCTTGGCAGCGGGTAGATTTTTTGCATCAATTTTCACAAGAGCTACATCACTTATAGGGTCTTTGCCAACTACTTTTCCTTTGTATACCTTTCCATTGCTCAGTGTTACCTTAATCTTGTCAGCATCCTCTATTACATGATTATTGGTGAGTATCAAACCATCAGGTTTTATGATGATACCAGAGCCAAGACCTTCTTGAGGAACAGTCTGCAAAGAGAAGAAATCTATTACCTCTCTTGTGGATACAATCCTTACAACTGAAGGGGAGACCTCATTTACCACATTCTCCACAGCAGTTTCAATTGAAGGAGCATTAGCATTGCTTACGTAGTGAGTAGTAGGATTTGATTGATTTATAGTGGTAGAGACTTTAGCCCAGGGGAAAAGCTGTGGACTTTTAAATACAATGTAAGTACCAAAAATACCTCCGATAATACCACCAATAATGATACCTACAATGAGTGCTGTTATCCAACTTCTACTTCTTGTTTGTTGAGTTTCGTTTAATTCGTCCATTTTAACACCTCCTTAAAAATTTATCTCATCTCCATTCTTTACTATTTTCACTTTGTTTCCAAACTGTTCTACATATTCTTCAGGATGTTCCGTATGGACAGGAACGATTATCTTAGGATTAATCTCTGAAGCAATATAGAATAAATCATCTTTTTTAGCATGGCCCGATGCATGTATATGAACTCTTGGATACAGTCCAAAATGCTCAAGCCAATGGTCCATTCGACGTTCATCAATCTGCTGCTCCTCTGTAAATGCTTCTGAAGTGGAATGAATGTATACACTTCCATCACCAGGACGAAGGTCTATAAGTTGCTGGAAATTGAAATAACGCAGTACAAGCATAAATGCACTTTCATTTTCTCTAATTTCTTTAGCAGTAACAATTTTACTTTTATCCAGTTTTTTCATTATACGCTTTATCCATTTTTCTGAATAATCTTTATCACGATAGGTGCCGGTTTTTCTCTTTTCAAGATAAAAATAGATATTGGGATGTGAGAGGGAGGGAACAGGCATTCCTATATCCTTCATTGCATCTAAAAGATATGCATCTTTCAAAGAGATAGCAAACTTCCTTCCGCTCAGTTTTGCAAGCTCAAAAAATGTTAGAAAGCGATAAACATTTCTTATGGAAAAATCTACAAGAACAAGACCTTTTGTCTTATTAATTACTCTCCCAGCTTCTTCAAAAACACGTTTCTCAGTCCAGAATTCTCTTTTTTTACTACCACGCAAATTCGTGCCTTCTATGATAAGGATATCAGGACCTGCATCTCTTGCTTTCTGAATAAATTGCTCTGTATCAAGTCTCCTTTCACCATGAAGCCTCAAGTCACCCGTGTAAACGATTGTTCCTTCTTCACCTTTGATAATGAATCCCATTGCACCTGGCACGGAATGGTCAACAGGGCAAGCTGTTAAAGATACTCCATCTATATCTGTTTCACCTTTTACTATTTTAGCATGGTGTGTTCCGTAATAGGATGGGTCCTTAAAGCTATTTACTGCTGGCCGCCTGATGAATCTAAAAACAGACGTTTCAAACTTCGTAATGGATACATCCTCCATTGCTTTCATTAGAGCAACAGTAATATTAGATGTGTAAATAGGTATGTCGCTTCTCAAAAAAGCAATGTATCCGGAATGGTCAAAGTGAGCATGGCTAAGGAGCACTCCATTGACTTTGGGCATTTCCTCGCCCGTTCCTAACTCTTCGACTCCTTCTTTCCTTATAAATTTAACTAAGTCTTTTCTATATATTCCCTTCATCTTTGGAAGAAGACCTAAAAAATATAAATCACCTATTCCATTGGAAGGGCGAGGATTCAAATATTCCTCAAAGTACAGGTCCCTCTCCTTATAATTCAAACCAAAATCAAGGAAAAACCGCTTTCCTGAAATCTCTAACAGTATCTTTGTACCACCAATTGTTTCTGCTCCATCCAAAAACTTTATCTTTCCCATACAGTTAATTATACATCAAATTGTGAAAAAATTATGAATTTATTTACTCATTGCACAAAATCTTTTCAGTTTCAGTAGATATGCTGTACCTGCTATCGTTGTACCGTAAAATATCCTGTTCTTTTCTCTGCTTAAGAACTGTTCAATTGTATTGTTTACGACAGTTGTCCCTGTAATCCAGAGAAGGTCAGCCCATTCAACATTTTTATCAGTGCTTTCTTCATCTTCTACCAATACTCCGTTAATATTTTTCCCAATCTCATCATTATCCAGGTCAGTAATTCTTAATTCAAAATTCTGTGAGAATAACTCTGCAAAGCGAGGTTGAAAACCTACAAGAAAAATTTTTGGATTGCCAAATTCCTCTTTTATAAACTCCACTGCTTTTTTAGCACATTCTCTTGCTTCATCATTTTTGCAATGTATAGTGCCTTTTATCAAACCGAGATATCGCATCACAGCGTTCAGCGTGGAAATAAATATTGCTCTTTCATAGTTCGTCTTCAGCCTGAGGTTCAATACGTCACTAATTGTTCCAGAAAAATCACCGTACATATCAGTAAATGCCTGGCCTCTTGCTCCTTTAAACTGTGCATCCATCAGTCTTTCTCTACCTTTTATTAAAGGATAATCTCTGTCCGTAGGGTTTCCTATTGCCTCCTCAGGCTTAAGCGGGTGTGCTTTTACATTTATCGTTTCCTTTATTAAATCATTTTTCACTACCATTTTTTTAAACTCATCTTTCAGTATTTCATAAATCATTGCTTACCTCCCTTATTTTTATTCCTCTATATTTAACAATAATATAGACTCTATCCTTATCAATTTCTTCCCACATATACAACGGTATGTTTCCCTTAATTCTTGTCCCTTTTACATCTAAAGAAACCTCCACTCTTCCATTATTTTTTTTGTATGAGATGATTTTTCCTTCCAGTGTATTTAGCGTTGGCACTGGTGGTCTCGAAGAAGAAATATAGAGATCTTTCCCTGAAAACTCTACGTAACAGTTCCTTCCTTCATCCTTATTAAAAGGAACGATAAGAGAAAAATTGTTTAGATAAGCAATAGCCGTATCTTTGGATATTCTTTTAATACTGTTCACTTTAATTCTATTTATATCATTTTCACTATTTATAAGTCTACCCTGCCTTATTTTTATCACCTTATCTCCAAGTTCTTCCGCTTCGTAAGAGTCATGTGTCACAAAGAGAGTCGTCAGTGAAAATTCCTTTATTACTTTTAGAAACTCTGCCCTTATAAATTTTCTCATTTCGAAATCAAGGCTTGAAAATGGTTCATCCAATAAAAGCAATTTCGGATTTGTCACAAGTGCTCTTGCAATTGCTACTTTTTGCCTTTCCCCACCGCTGAGTTTTAGAGGATATCTATCTTTAAGTAAGTGAATATCTAACTTTTTTAAAATTTGCAAAACTTTTTCCTCTATATTAATCTTCCTATTAATACGCAGTGGAAATGCAACGTTTTCATACACTGTGAGGTGTGGGAATAGTGCAAGGTTCTGAAATACATAGCTTATACCTCGCTCTTCCATAGCTATGTTGCTAACTTCTCTTCCATCGATATAGATTCGGCCACTTTTAAGAGGTACAATGCCACTTATTACGTTAAGAAGAGTCGTCTTTCCAGCACCATTTGGCCCAAGCAATACGCCAATTTCACCTTTTTTAAGAGTAAATGAAATATCTTTCAATATCCCTGCTGAAACGGATTCAACTTTCAGTCCTTCCATATGAGGAGTCTCTTTTCTATCCTTCTTATTGTACAGTCAATTAAAAAAGAAATAATGCCCATTGTAATAAGTACAGCAAATATGAGCTGTGTATCAATTAAAGACTC
>CAJXKN010000072.1 GCA_913055585.1 uncultured Caldisericota bacterium
TTTTTTCTACTTTTATACTTGCAGGATATTTCTCGTCCTTATATACTCTCAAACCCTTCAGTATCTTTCTGCCAAGCTTATTCTTGGGAAGCATCAACCGTACTGCATGCTGTATTGCAAATTCAGGTTTTTTGTTTAATACATCTTCTAACGAAAACTTCTTTAAATTACCCACATAACCGTTGGCATGTCGGTAATAAACCTTATCAGTAAGCTTCTTTCCAGTTATTTTCACTTTAGCAGCATTAATAACAATAACATTGTCACCCATATTTACATTTGGGGTAAACAAAGGCTTGTTTTTGCCGCGCAAAATTTTCGCACTCTCCACGGCAACTTTGCCTATAGATTGCCCTTTTGCATCAATCAAATACCACTTTTTTCTTACATCACTTACATGTATAAATTTCGTAATCCTTTGCATATCTATTACTCCTCCTAATTACTTATTAGTTACAGAGAATAATAACATATTTTGAAATTTAGTCAACAATTTTTTTTTCGCTCTGTATTAATTGTTCAAACGTTTCTTTAATCCCTTCATTACGATTCATTTCCAGCATCATAAATCCACTATTTCCTCCGCCTCTAAGCCCAAACTTTTTACTAAGCTCCTCCTTTAATCTTGAAAGATCAACTTTTATACCGTTTCCTTTAGAAATAACGACTTCTGTAACATTGCCTTTATTGCTATATAGGATTGACAATAGAGATTTTTTATTTTTGCATCTCTTTGACAAATTTATTAAATCCTCTTTTGAATAATCCTTGACTTCCTTTATTAGCACATTGGTTGTGCCTATCACTTTACTTTCCTTAACTAATTCCTCTGCAATGTATTCAAAAAGTGTATTCTTTAATTGAGTAATTTCTTTTTTTCTATTCTTTTGCTCTTTTACAAGGCTTTTTATTTTCTCCAATAATTCATCTTCTCCAGTTGTGAGTAATGACGAAATATCTGATAAAATTTCCGTTTTTCTTTCGTAATCCCTTAAAGCTCTCATCCCAGCAACAAAATATATACGCTGAAAAACTTTTTTTACTCTTTCATACTTCAGCACCTTTATTATCCCTATTTCTCCCGTATAGTCAACGTGTGTACCTCCACACATTGAAATATCGAAATCAGGTATTTCTACAATTCTTATTTTACCATTTACATCGTGCTTTTTTCTTAGAGGCAATTTTTCAAGCTGCTTTTCAGTCACAAAATACTTTTTAACTGGTATATTCTGCATTACAATTTTATTCGCAAGTTCTTCTGCTGCTCTTACCCTTTCTTTTGAAATATCCAGAGCAGCTATGTCTATTGTACAGTACTTTTCTCCCATATGGAAGCTTGATGTTTCAATATTAAACAAATTCATAAATGCACCCGAAAGGATATGCTGGGCCGTATGATGTACGGAGATATCCATTCTTCTTTTGCCGGAGACGACACAATTTACTTCATCCTCAAGAGGAAATTGATCAACAAAATGTAGAATCTCCCCTTCTTTTTCTTTCACACTTAAAACTTTTGAATGGCTAATCGTCCCCCTGTCTCCTAATTGTCCACCTTTGCCATCCGGGTAAAACGTGGTTTCATTGAGAACTACGTATTTCTGCCCGTTAACTTTACCTCTCTTTATAATCTTTGCATTAAAGATGATGTCTTCCAATTGTTCCTCCTTTAATATAAAAAAATCATTTATTTGCAAACATTTTCACAAGAAAATAAGCAATTTTTATGTGGATTTTCCGTGTTTTCCGAACTTTTTCAAAAAACTTCTTATATGAAATATATCCGTTAGATGCATACTCCATTGCCTGTTGCATAACGCTTCTACTGAGAATCACTTTCTTTATCAGTGGAATAAATGGATAAAACATCTTTGAAAGAAACAATGCGTAACGAAATTCTTCGTACATTTTATCCATAAGCAATTCATTATATTCATAAAGATTGCTCTTTCCTTTCTTTAAAGCCTTCTCTATGGATTGTGCTAATAACTTTCCTGAAAGCACAGCAGGATATATGCCACCTGCCGTGAACGGATCAACGAGATTTCCCGCTTCCCCTGCAAGTCCTATTCGCCCATCAGTAAGTACCTCCTCTCCTCCCCATAGAGATATCGGGTGAATCTTCGTTTGTCGTTTTGATCTATCAAATTTATTTACAGTACCTTTGGAATGTAAAAAATACTTCTGTAATGCGCCACTTCCCGATGAACGATGATCTTTCTTTGGAAATATCCATCCATAGCCAAAGCGATTATAACCTAAAAATATTTTTACATTATTTACTTTATCTTTGTCTTCCAAAGGAGTTTCCTTCTCTTCAGCAAGGATAAACCTTCTCTTCTTTGCAAGCCCGCTAAGAATTGAAACCCTGCTCCCTACACCATCTGCCCCAACAAGGAATTTTGTCCTGTACACTGCCTTATCCGTGTGAACAACTACTCCATTCTTTTCTCTTTCAAACATAACGAATTTTTCATTGTAATGGACATTTAATCCTTCTCTTAAAAAATGGTCAAACTCCGTACGTGCTACACCATACATAAACGGTCTATCAATTTTAACTGTAGATTCTAAGGTAGCTCTAAAATCTACTGTCAATGTATCATACTCCACTCTTTCAAAGTTTCTCTTACTTACAGGCAAAACATCCATTATCCCGACAGGCACACCGCCAGCACAAACCTTGTCCCTATAGTTCGTTCCTCTCTCTATGACCAGGTAATTAATGCCTTGCTCTTTCAGATACTGCCCCACTGTAGCCCCGGCAGGCCCGCCGCCTATAATAACCACATCATAATTTTTCATATATACATATTATACTTTTTAATAATGCATCTGTCAAAAACGGGCTGAAATGTATTGGGATATCTTCTCTATTTCTTTTCTCACGGTTTTGCAATTATCCGTATCTATCGGTGTAAGCTTCTGGGAGAGGTTTTCAACAACACAACGGTCAAAAGGAATTTCTCCAATAATTTCTATAGAATTCTTTAAAGCAAATTGCTTGATTTTTTCTACATTTTCTTTATTTATGCTTGCTTTGTTGATAACAATTTTTGCTTCTACTCTAAACTGTTTGCAGATAGATAGGATTCTATCAAGGTCGTGTATGCCAGATAGAGTAGGCTCTGTAACAATTAGAGCAAGTGTTGCACCGGATAGGGATGAAATCACTGGGCATCCGATACCGGGAGGGCCATCAACAATAATTCTCTTTATACCTTTTTCTTTTGCAATGAGCTGTGCCTCGTGTTTTAACAAAGTAACAAGGTTGCCTGAGTTTTCTGCACCAGGAATAAGGTGGCCGTGCACCATCGTGCCAAAAGCTGTTTCTGATACATACCAATCGCCAACAATCTCCTCATTCATTTGAATTGCATGCACCGGGCATACATACGTGCAAAGAGCACAACCATCACACTTGTAAAAATTAACACTGAAGTTACCATCACTATCTTTATGAATTGCATCGAACCTACACTGTCTTTCACACTCACCACACTTTATGCATTTATTCTTATCGATACTTGCTACAGACTTTCCTCTAAATTTTGTGCTCTTTTTTCTTGTATGTTCAAGAAGAATAAAGAGATCAGCAGCATCTACATCCGCATCAACGATAACCTTATCAGGAATAATTTTTGACAAACTTGCAGTAAGTGTTGTTTTACCTGTACCGCCCTTTCCGCTTAGAATTACTACTTCTTTCACTCTATTCATTTAATCTCTCCTTAATCTTTCTAAAAATATTCGCAAATAATTCTTTCCCATTGGGGATAACGTTAACAACGGGTATACCTCTTGAATATGCTTCTGCTATTTCTTTACTGAAAGGAATCTCTGCAAGAATATCAATACCTTCTTTATTTGCATATGTCCTTACCAAATTATTGTTTTTTTCATGTTTATTTACTACAATGCCAAACGGAAGTTTCATTTTTCTTACTATTTGAACTGCAAGTTCTAAATCATTCAAACCAAACGGCGTCGGTTCAGTTACAAGAAGCACAAAATCAGAATCTTCGACAGATTCAACAACAGGACAGCTCGTGCCGGGAGGAGCATCAATAATTACATCCATATCTTTAGGGATATATTTTTTCATACCTCTAATAAGAGGCGTAGCAGAAGCTTCACCGATATTTAATATACCTTCCATAAATTTATGCGAATCTTTTCCTCCTTTTCTTATTTTTCCTTTTTCTTTTGGTACCTCTTCTATTGCACCTTTTACAGGACACACATAAGCACATAATCCGCAACTATGGCAGAGTTCGGGAAAAAACATTGCTTTTCTGATAGGTTTAAGTATTGCAATTGCTTTGTACACGCATGCATCGGCACATTTTCCGCAGAATATACACTTATCCGTATGAATCTTTGGGATAGGCTCGGTGTAAGGAAATGTTTCCTTGATGACGGGTTTTATAAACAAAGCACCATCAGGCTCTTCCACATCTGCATCAACATACATTGCATTTTTAACGGAAAGCGCAAGGCTCACAGCAACGGTTGTCTTGCCTGTACCACCTTTTCCACTTGCAACAGTTATCCACATATTTCACTCCTTTCTATATTAGGCATACCTAATTTATTTAGCAGTTTATTATATCATATTAAGTCATTATTTCATAATTATAGTATTTCCTCACTCTTTAACAGAAATTGAGAACAATTAGTAGTTCAAGGAATAAGACAATCTCAAAACGCTACTTGACAAATTCATAAATTGTAATATTACATTAATATAATATATAAAGGAGGCGTATTATGAAGACAAAGGTTTTACTTGTATCGGTATTGCTTGTTACTCTTATACTTACTTTTGGCTGTGCATCAAAAGTAAACGTCGAAGAGGTAAGAAGTTATGCAGATCCAATGACAGAAAATCTGTTAGTTGCAATGAACGAAAGTAACTATGCGAATTTTTCAAAAGACTTGGACAGCAGAATGAAAAAGGCAATACCTGAATCTTCTTTCCCCAATCTTATTTCTCAGATTAATGGAAAGATAGGGAAATATGTTACTGGCTCAAAAGAGTTCCAGAAGGCATTCATGACAAAACAATACATAAACGTTGTATATAAGGCACAGTTTACAGAAGAACCTGAAGGAGTAACTGTAAGAGTTGTATTTGTAAAAGTTAATGACGAAATGAAGGTAACAGGATTATGGTTTGACTCGCCTAAATTGAGGAAAAAATAAAAAAGCAGTATCTAAAAATGTTTTTATGGCCCACGATATTGGTAAAACCACCACAATCTAATCATTAAAATCTAAAGGAGGATAAAGTATGGGTTCAATTCTTACAAAGATAGGTATTATTGTATTCTTTTTTATTTACTCAATCTTTATATTTTCATTATTTAATTTCAGAAAACGTATAAATATACTTTATTTCATACCGTTTCTATTAGGTGGCGTTGCTTTCTTATCTGTATTCATCATACAAATGCCATTACAGCGTCTCCTTACAGCCTCACTCTTCTGGAACGTACAGAGTGATATATTAGAAGCATTTCTGCTTGCATCCATTGCAGGATTTGTGCAGGAGCTTTTCAAGGCACTTGCTGCATTCTCTGGAAAAAATAAAACTCTTTCAGGTGCTTCTGCTGGTGCAGGGTTTGGATTCGTCGAAGCTGCATTTTTGCTTAGTTCTGCTATATCCTTTTCAGCTGTTGCGTTAATAGAAAGACTGTTTACTATCATATTTCACATCTCCTCGACAAGTCTTATAATGTATGGGGCAACAAAGAGAAAATTCTTTCTTTATTACCTTATTGTATCGCTTATCCATGTCGTAGTTGATACAATTGCTGTAATGTACCAAATGCATCAAGTTACCCTTGTTTTTACAGAGGTATCCGTTGCCATTATTGCTTCTTCACTCTTTATTATTTCTATTGCACTGTATAAAAGGAAATTTACTAAGCGATAACTGTAAAAAGTGTAAAAGGGCAGGGTAAACAGCCTGACCTTAAAATTTACCCACCGTATGTAATTGTTATCGTTCTTGTATCCGGGTCCCAATCAACTGTACAACCAAGAGATCCTAAAACAAGTTTGTCTCCCTGCTCTTTTCCTTAGCATATACTATGCCAAGTCTTGTTTCAGCATCAGGATGACGAAGAAAAAAGAAAAAGATGAAGGCAAAAGAGAGATTCCGGACCAAGCCCGGAATGACATTCTTTCTTGTCACCCTGAATTTGTTTCAGGGTCTATTCTTTTTGAGGGAACACATTTCTCTCAATGCTCCTATTAAAAGAATAAAAAGAAAAAGAGAGATGCTGAAACAAGTTCAGCATGACAGACTGAGGTTGCCACGGGCACTACGTGCCACTTGCCGAAGGCAAGGAAAAGAGTGCGTAATGGCGACTAAGATTGCCACGTCGGATGCTTCCGCATCCTCCTCGCAATGGCGACTTTCTTGAGATTGCTAAGGTTGGATGCTTATGCATCGTCACTTGTCAGAGGCAAGGAAAGGAGTGCGCAATGGCGAATGGTTGTGCCACTGCGAGGCTGCGCTTCTTGCAGCCGTGGCAGTCTCAAGGTAAAATTGACTTTCCTTTTCTGTCACCCTGAACTTGTTTCAGGGTCTATCTTTTAGGGGGAACA
>CAJXKN010000073.1 GCA_913055585.1 uncultured Caldisericota bacterium
AAAGAATTCTACTGTTTTCTCTACAATAAAATCCCTATCAAAATCCATAACGGCCATATGAAATGAATGCTTTAATAATATAATCTTTTTATTAGAAGAGGAGATGTTACTAAAGATGAATTTTGTATTTTTTGAAGAAACAAGGTGGTCTCCAGTAGAACGAAATATGAGGAGAGGCGAAAGAATGTTTTTAATATTTAAAATAGCAATTCTACTTACCTTCATGTATTCTCTAAGGCCTTTCAAAGGATATACACTGTAATGAGCCTTTAAAGAAACGGTTTTGTCATTTATATCGGTTCGTGCAGGAAAAGCAGGTATCATAAAAGAAAATGCACTCCCGAGAAATGACATAAAGCTCTGCAGAATCATTGGATTTATCAGGACTATCTTTTTTATAGGAAACTTTTCCGCTGTGAAGAGAGCAACTGCTCCACCAAGTGAAAATCCTATTAGATAAATATCTTCACATATCTTACGAAGCGATGTATAGGAACGATTGATAAATCTTACAATATCTTCAGATTTTACACGGTTTAAGTCTCTCCATTCTGTACCATGACCTGGAAGCAAGGGAATATATACGGTAAAACCATTTTCATTTAAATTGTTACCTATGTGGAGCATCTCATCTGGGGTACCAGTAAATCCGTGAAAGATAAGAATACCTCTCTTATCTGAACCTTTAAGAAAAAGATCATTTTGCTTTTGATTTTTCAAGCATCATCACCCCTACAGGTATTCCTGTATCTTCAGAGATAGGTCTGCATTTTATTTTAAAAAGAAAGAAAATTGGAGCTTTCACATCAGAGAGTGTTTCATAATTTCCCTGCCCTTTTGCAATGATTAAATGGGCGCTATGAAAAATAGAAAGAAACTCATCAGAGCAATCCTCTAACACGGTACCTGCTATTGAAGACCCCGTTGAAATAATAGTGCTATGAATACCAGAAAGAAGAGCATCTTCTCTTGTTGCATCATTTATTATTGGTTTTTCTTTCACAGCATAGATAACATTTTTCCCCATATCTTCTAATAACTCTACAAGCGGCCTGTCAAACACTGTTTCACCAGCATTATCAGAAAGATAGAGAATCTCATCTTCTTCTTGAATTCTTTTTCTGAATAGCTCAAGATCTTTTAGCAAAAATTCTCCTTCCTCTATTCTTAAAAATTCTCTTTTTATATCAATATTTTCTGTAGTACTACCCATATCAATGGCATTTCCTGCAATAGCAATTTTAACAGCTTCTTTCAGAGGGTCCAAAGAAGCAGAGACTTTTTTCTTCATAAGTGGATACAGAGACAGTGCAGTTTTTATATGCTTCTTTTTTATATCCTTATATGGATCCTCATTTCCAGTTATTTCCTCAACAAGTTTATATATAGGAAGGGAAGCCTCTGGAGGGGTTAAGTTCAAATCAATATCCTTTATCTTTTCTCCTACTTTGTTCAATATTTTTCTTATCAGAATCCTGTCATCTGTTGCAGCTCTTGCAGTACGGAATGCTTGATTAAAAAGACAGGGAATACAATCCAATTTTGCTTTCATTAAAAGCCTCCATATAAAGTTTGCTTAAGAGATTGTAACAGAAGAAACAAAAAAATCAATAAATTGCTTTAATTACTATTTTTAATTAGAAATACAGAAGGCACCCTCAATTGAGAGTACCCTGGATAAACCAATTGATAAATAAATGTTTATGGATTTTCTTGCACAAGCTTTTTTAAGCTATCCTCGTCAATAATTTTTATATTTGCATTTTTACGAAGCTGAGAGATAAGATTCTTGATTTTGCTTTCCACTATGGAACGTGCTTTCTGCTCCCTTAAAACAGATATTGCCTCATCTTTTGTAATCCCTTTACGATATTTCATAAAATCTTCAATTTCTTTGGACGTAGGCTGTGGAACCTTTACATTCTTTTCCATCTGTTTTTTAAGTGCTTCCATCCGAGCTGAATATTCTAATACAGGAATTTCCTTCTTTTCAAAGTATTCTTCCGGGCTCATTCCACTTGCTTTTACCATATCTCTAACAATCTTACTCTCTTCTTTATATGTTTCCTGATTTGTTTTAGGCATTCTATTCATCTCACTCTGAGGCATTCCATTAATTATATAAAAGAACTCTTTTTTCTGTTGGGAGATAAGGTTTTTGAGATATTCTCTATCTGGTTTCACTCCAATTTTTTTGGCATAATCATCTAAGAGTATCTCATCTATGCATGAATTTAAGAATTTAAATGGGTCGGGCTTGGCTAAAAATTGCTTGTAATTATTCGGATAATTTTTCTTAAACTCTGAAAGTTCCAGCGTATACATTTCTTTTGCACCAAGATAGTATAGTGTGACTAGTGAAAGGTATATGGGTTTTTTATTTACAGTTGCAACTACTTTATCATTACTCTTAACCTGTGCATACTTCTGCCCTGCTTTTGTCAAAAATCCTTCTATTCCCAATGTTTTAGATGCAAAAGCAGTAACTAAAATAACCAATGCCACCAACGTGATGATTAAAATTCTTTTCTTGTTTTTCATCTTACAAGCCTCCTTTTAAAAATTCAATTAACACAAAGCCACAACTTTCACATACCCTCTTGCACTATCTTATCATAGCACAGCTTTATGTTTTCTAAAAAAAAACACATTCTCTATTTTTATACAAATCAATTTTTCTATCTTGTTACTATTATAATCGTTTTTTTCAAGTCAACAGCTCTTCAAACTCTCCACTTGCAAAATTCTATATCCTAAATCCTCTATCAAACATCCAACATTCATCATTCAACATCCCAATCTCTCTACATCCTATATTCATCATCTAACATTCATCATCCAACATTCAACATCCTAAATCTCATATAAATCAACTTTCTATCTTGCTATTTTTATGGCACTGCGTCAAACAGCCTGTAAAATGTAATTTTGCCGTTTTTAATTTGTACAGCAGCAGTGTAGGATTTGATTGTTTTTACATCAACGTAGAGTTCTCCGTTTATGATTTTCCATTCTGGCGTGCCTTCAAGAAAAACAGTATTAAGAGGGAGCCACTTACCATTTACTCTTTTGAACGGTATGCCACAGAAAAGTGCATATATATTTCCCTGAGTATCAACCTGTACTGCTGCTGAGAATGGTGCATTTAGGGTTGGTACACCGAGGCTTATACTTTTAAATCCTTTTCCTCCGCTGTCTGATTCGAGAATTCCATCTTTATCACCTATGTATATCTTCTCAGGATTTGTTGGATCAATTGCCATATTGTTTATAAGATTAAAGTACCGCATTGTTGTAAATGTCCAGTTTTTCCCGTTATCTTCTGATTTGAACAGATGCGAATAGGTCACTGCATAAACCACGTTAGGATTTTTTGGGTCGAATGCAAATGAGAGTGGTACATTCCATTCAGGAGGATTCTTTTTGTAAAGGTTTATATTCTCCCACGTTTTTCCACCATCCACTGTTCTTTGATTTTTTGCAAAAATTATGTTTGGATTGTGTGGATTTATCCATGGGATTGTGGGATAAGAAAGAAAAGTTTGCCACGTTTTTCCGCCGTCTTTGCTTATTAGTATTTCCTTGTCGGTGGTAACGTATATTTTATTAGAATCTTTCGGATCTAAAGTAATGTGTGACAGCACTCTGAAATTTGCGATTTTTGTGAAGTGTGCGCCATAGTCTATGGATTTAAAGAGTCCTTTTCTGCTTGTTAGGTACCCATAGATAATGTTAGGATGGGTCGGATCAACTGCAAATACCTTAAAGGACAAATTGTCCCCAAACTTATGGAAAGTCTTCCCTCCATCTTTTGAAATGAAACTATTTGTGTAAATGATTGCGGGATTTTTAGGATGAACGATTATTTCATTAACGGTGTGTTTGAATCCCAGATCGTTCAACGAAAGTCCGGAACAGTCAAATGGCATAAAGATATGTCCGTTTTCAATTTTTACGGTAGTTTTTTTCGGAATGTAATCCGGTGTAACATATATAATATGTCCTTTTTGATTCACCTCTGCAAATCTGGATTCAATGAGTTTTCCATTTTCATCAAACGTGGTAAAGTAAGCATCCCATCCCAAAATGTCATTGTAAATTACAAGGGGGATTTCTTCGCTTTGCGTACTTCTAACTTTTATTGTAACAATACCATTTTTATCTGTTTTAAGATTACCTATTCCTATAGGTTTATTCCTTGCGATATTTCCCTTTGCATCTTCCATAAAGAGCTTCACATATAACGTTTTCCCTATGGGAAGCAAAACAATATTTTTATCCTGCAGCTTCCCGTTTAAATCACCGAGAGTTGATGTATCAACGGGTTTTGCTTTATAAAGAACTTTAAATTTGTATTCTCTGTATCCACCTGCTCCCGGTGTAACAATTCTACCGTTAGAAAGTATCTTGTACTCTCCTATTTCATTAAATGTTACGGTCTTTGAAAATTTACGCACGTCCTTTCCGTTTACATATTTGAGCCCTGTTTTTTCAGTGTCAAAATGTATCTTTTTACCTGAAGGAAAAACAAGATCAAAAGAGTCTAAATATGTAATACCGCTTACTTTTACCGTTTCGTTCAGGTAGATATCTGCAAAATCTCTTGTAGGTGAACAGCTACTGTAAATTTTTGGTTTATCGTCGAAACGAATTGTTTCATATGAGCCTTGCATTCTTTTTTCAAGCGTTGCTGAAATGGATTGCGACTTTTTATCGTTCGTTATGTTAATTGTTCCATGATAAATAAAGAGGAACTTGCCATCCGACGTTTCTTTCTTTATATCAACCCTATGTTCCCCTGGAAGGAGACTGTGCTCAAGTGGAGTCACCCCGTCAATTTCTTTAGCATCGATGAAAACCGTTGCACCTTCCGGGTCGGAACTAATTTCTACAATTTTTTTCTGTTGCAGTTTTTTTATGCTGCTTGTACTTTTTTTACACCCTGTAAAACTTACCAAAAGAATAACTACAACAAGTACCCAAAAAACTTTTCTCATAAAAAACCATCTCCTTCCAATTATTATATTTTCTTATCCTTAAAGTTAATAACATAATTCCTCAGAATGCTTTAAGAGGATGATTCTCCAGAATCTCCTCAACTTCTTCAAACCCTATCGGAAGTGCAAAATTGTAGCGTGCAGGAAGTGCAAAAACGTATCTGCTGTTTCTTCCAAGTTCTGTCGGATTCACAGGTGCTGCACCAATACAAAATTTGCCTTTTTTAAGCGCGTTCCACTGTTCTATTGTAAAAATCATAATTGGTATATCCTGCCTCGGATTTTGAGGTTTCCATTCAGGATGCCTTATGAGAATTGTCGGGCCTTGCTCAACAACTACATTACTCCCCTGCACTAAATTCTCCCCATACCATTTGTCTTTTACTATGGAATAACCCTGCCAGCTTAAAGGTAATGAAAAGCTAAAACCATATTGAGCATTCTTATAATTAACAATTGACAGGCTCTTTTTGAGGAGTTCACTGCTTACTTCTAAAATACGTTCGGCAGTTGCAGGCCTTGCATAGCCTTTCATAAAAGCAGATCTTTCATTTGGGGTTTCTTTTTCTATCATCCATACACTGAAGCCAGGCCCTAATTTCTGTTTACTCCAATCAACCTTGGGGCCGCTAATCGGCAAATATAATTTTTCACGCATAGAATAAAGCGCATTGCTGTAGCCAACTAAAACAATAGGATAATACTTCTGCGGTTTTTGGTTGATCCACCTTTCAGGCAGGAGATCTACCGCATCCTTATCAATCCATATAGCAACATACCTATTAGTTTTGGAAGAAAGAGAAGCAAAATCATAAACTGGCAGTATCTCAGGGTGTGCATTTAAGTCTTCTTCTGTAATCTGTCCTCCGGTAGGAGGCATTAAATAAACAGCTTTAGTATCCGGTGTCAGTTGGTTCGATGCTGCATTTTGCTTTGTAACAACATTGTTTACAGATTTATTTTTCATTATCATAGCAGGCATACCATAAATTATTATGCCAAGTCCTGCAACAATAAGCAGCAGTAAAAAAATTCTAAACTTTTTACTCTGGATTAATCTATTCATATTTTATCATCTCCTTGTAGCACAATTTTATATTTTCTAAAAACACATTCTCTATTTTTCATCAAATTAACCTTCCCATTTTGCTATCATTGTAATCATTTTTTTCAAGTCAATAGCTTCAAGCTCGCTACTTACAAAATCCCAAATCCTATATCCTATATTCATCATTCAACATTCATCATTCATCATTCATCATTCATAATTCATCATCCTCAATCCCAAATCCTATATCCTATATTCATCATTCAACATTCATAATTCATCATCCTAAATCCTATATCCTAAATCCCAAATCCTATATTCATCATTCAACATTCATCATCCAACATCCTAAATCCCAAATCCCTCTATATATTAGACACCTAACTCACAAAAAAGTTCCATATTTTTTATAGAATTTTCAAACTTTTTTTATTATTCTCATAAATGCCTCTTTAATGGCTATTTTATTAAGAGATTTTCGGTAAGATAATCGTTCATTTATTCTTTGATGGTTTCTTGCTTGTTTTGTCACCCTGCTCTTTTCCCTGGCATGCATTACACCA
>CAJXKN010000074.1 GCA_913055585.1 uncultured Caldisericota bacterium
TTTGTATCAAGATATTTAGCAACTATTTTTGCTGCTTCTTCTTGGTTCTTATTGATAAATTTTGTCTCCTGTACATTCAATCTTATGAGATTTTTTACTATGTTACGTTTATCTTGAATGATATTATTCTTTACTACAATGCAACTTCCAGGCATATTAGGAAAAATATCCTGACTGCGGAGGAGTAGTTTAAATCCTCTGTCAGTTAATATGGATGCATAATGCTCTGGAATAAATACAGCATCAACAGCACCATTTGCGAGAGCAGAGATCTCTCCTATAGGCTTTGTTCGTAGCACATTGAATTTAATACTGTATTTTTCTTCAACAAGTCGCATAACAAAGTTTGCGCTGCTCCCTTCTCCAGTACAAGCAACCTTCTTTCCGTTGAGTTCTTTAACATCTTTTATCTTTCGTTTTGATACAAGTTCATAACCATACTGATGTGTAAGAGCAACAATTTTTATCGGAACACCTCTTGAATAAGCAATAATAGCAGGGACAACGCATATATAACCAACGTTGATATCTCCCCTGGAGAGTGCTGCAGCAAGTGCCATCCCTGTTGCGTACTGCTCAAATGAGTGAACTTCAATTCCGTATTTTGCATAATCTCCTCTGTCTTTTGCGACATAAGCTGATGCGGCATGGTCATTTAATTCTACAGCAAAATTTAATTTTTCTATCCTGTTTCCGCATCCTGCATAAAAAAATAACAGTAACAGTACAATAATGCTCACAATTTTTTTCACAGTGCTACCTCCTCGCCAAAATTTTTTATAAAGTATTTTACACCTTGCTCCTTTCTAATTCTCTTTATTTTTCCAAGTGCATCTCTGCTAAAAACTACCGGGTGTGTCCTTTTTCCATTTTTTACAGGTACTGCAACATTAATCTTTTTTCTGTACACAGTATGCATCAATTTATTCATCTCCTCTATAGGGAATATATCTCTATTTGCAAAGAACATAATTCCAAATTCACTATGACTATTCAAGAGGGAAATTGCCTTCTTTAAGGAAGTAGCAATAGGATCAAAAGGTATTCTATTTATTGTAAATTTTACATCTGATAGCTCTGTAATTTCTTCTAACGACTGCTTCTCATTACCAACAACAATTGCTTCTCTTATCACGGGTATTTTTGAATACGTTTCAATAATACTCCTTACTCTCACAAGATTTTCTTCCTCTGCTGCAAGAATAATGAGTGAAAAGTATGGTTGCGAAATCAACGTATACTCAAAGCGAAGCAGCTCTTCCTTCCCATGAGTAACCTTAATACCATCTTTACTAAATCTAAGCATTAAATTATTAATAAGAATCTTTATCCTTTCATCCACTTTTCAATCCTTTTAGCAATCTCAGGATACGCATAGAGTTTAATCGTTTCCATTATTGATTCGTACTGCTCATTACTCATTAGCACAGCAGAGGGTTTCCCTTTTCTTATGATAAGAAAAGGCTGTTCTTTGCATCTCTCCAGCAGCTCAAGAAATTTTTTCTTTGCTTCTGTTGCATTAATTGCTTTTAGCATTTCTCCTCCTATTCATAAATATAGTAATAATTATAACCATAATTTTGCATAAGTCAATAGTTAGATTCATCTCAAACGAGTCTTTTCAAATAGGTGCATAGGTTCAAGATTCAGTCTTCGTACTCTGAACATAGTATTGATATTTG
Source organism: uncultured Caldisericota bacterium (assembly GCA_913055585.1). Lineage (GTDB taxonomy): Bacteria > Caldisericota > Caldisericia > Caldisericales > Caldisericaceae > CAJXKN01. The sequence goes on from CAJXKN010000074.1 coordinate 1,683, forward strand.
TTCCGACCATATTTCTTCGCCTTATACATAGCGATATCAGCCTTCTCTAACAGTGTGTTGGCATCTTTACCATCCCTGGGATAAATGACAATACTTTTCAACAATTCATCACCTACATCGTGCCTTAATGTATCATTGACATCTTTGAACTGATCCATATAGAGAAACATCAAACCCACCTTTTTCTGATTACGATATGCTTGGGCTATTGCCAGAGTGAAGAGATCATTGAACATCACTCTGTTAGGCAAACCAGTCAGAGAGTCATGGGTAGCCATATGCTTGATCATCTTTTCCGTTTTCTTACGTTCGGTGATATCTCTACCAATACAAATTTATACCCTGCAGTTCGCCATCTTCATCCCTTATTGCAGAGCTGGATAAAGAAATAGGGATATGCTTGCCATCTTTTCTCTTAAAAACCGTTTCAACCTCACTGATAGCACTCGTTTTCATAATCTCTTTGAATATTCTTTCAAATGGAAGTGCTTTATCCGCTTTCTCTGAAAAGATAGTTTGCATCGGTTTGCCAATTAATTCGTTTGCTTTGTATCCAAGGAGTTTTGATGCTCCGCGATTTACAGAGGTTATCCTTCCATTGGCATCAGCTAAAAACAGAGAATCCGGCATAGTGGATATGATATTCTCAGCTGCAGTTAGAGGAAGTAAGAACGAATAGCTTATACTTCCAGATAGCATAAGCCACTAAAATAGATGTAAAACTGAAAGCAGTTGTGGTTAGATTTGGAATCCTGATTTGGAGTAAGGGAAGCAAAAATTCAGTGATAAAATTGGTTACTACAACAATGAAAAAGCAATTGATATGTACTTAGCCTGCTGTTTTTTTTCTGCGGTCATTCACCTTTAAGTAATAAATAAAGCATAGATACATAGAGTTTACTACAGATATAGTCAGACATATACCATAGATAGATTAACGCATCCAATACACTTTCACTGTATATTTTATCATACCTTTTTGATACTTCTTTTACAATATATTTTACTACCTCCATTTAAATTTTTCATATAGTTTTTAATGAGCCAATGATACTATCTCGTATAGATTTCTGATGGTTCAATTCGAGGTATTGACTTTTTTTAAAAAAGTATAAAATATGATGGTTTTAATAAAAATAAAAGTTATGGAGGTAGTAATGGGAAAATTATTTGAAGATGCATTGAAAAGAGTCGATGCAGCAGCAGATAGGCTTAATCTGGATGAAAACATATACAAAATCTTGAGAAAGCCTAAAAAACAGGTTATTGTATCTGTTCCTGTAGAAATGGATGATGGCTCTATTAAGGTATTTGATGGTTATAGAGTGCATTACAATGTGGCAATGGGACCAGCAAAAGGGGGTATCAGGTTTCATCCAAATGTAACTCTTGATGAAGTAAAAACACTTGCTATGTGGATGACGTGGAAGTGTGCCGTTGCAAATATTCCTTACGGCGGCGCAAAGGGTGGTATTGCAGTTGATCCAAAAAAACTTTCTAAAAAAGAACTTGAACGACTCACAAGACGTTATATCGCTGAGATTATTGATCTCATAGGGCCTGATATAGATGTTCCTGCACCGGATGTAAATACTAATCCCGAAATAATGGGATGGATTGTAGACACGTACAGTATGCATATGAGGAGAACCGTAACAAGCGTTGTTACGGGTAAACCAGTGTTTTTGGGTGGCTCACTGGGAAGGAAAGAAGCAACAGGAAGAGGTGTTATGCTTATGGTAAGGGAAGCAGGAAAGGTCTTTGGGCTTCCTATCGAGAAATCTACTGTTGCGGTCCAGGGATTTGGCAATGTAGGGTCTATTGCAGCATCACTTATTGCCAGGCAAGGCGCAAAAGTCGTTGCCCTAAGCGATGTAAATGGTGGTATATACAATAAAAATGGTATTGATGTTGATGCTGCATTAAAGAAAGTAGCTGAAACAGGAACTGTTACAGGACTTGCAGGAACTCAGCCAATTACAAATGAGGAATTGCTCGAGCTGAATGTCGATTATCTTGTCCCTGCTGCACTCGAAAATCAGATTACAGAGAAGAATGCAGATAAAATACAGGCAAAAATTATCGTAGAAGGAGCAAATGGACCCACAACAACAAAAGCAGATAAAATATTGCACGACAGAGGAATTATCCTCATCCCCGATATTCTGTCAAATGCAGGGGGAGTGACCGTTTCATACTTTGAATGGGTACAGGACAGAGAAGGATATTTTTGGAAAGAGTCTGTAGTAAATGAGCGCCTTGAAGAGATTATGGTAAACGCTTTTAAAGATGTATATGGAATGAGCAAAAAGTACAATGAAACAATGAGAATGGGTGCTTATATGCTGGCAATAAAAAGAGTAGCGGATGTCACTAAAGCGAGAGGAATATACGCATAGCGTTTTCCTTGCAAAATTATTAGGAGGGAGAATTCTCCCTCCTAACTTAGTGTATTTTCTTAAAACTTAAAATTCTGTGATCAGTTATAAATAAATAGGATCTTCCAAAATCTTCCTTCCCTTCTTTTCTTATTTTTAATAAACTATATCTTACAAAAGATTTTTTCAAACATTACAAAATTGAATTTAACACGTAAGCAGTATTTTGCAGAAGGCCTCTCTTAGCCGTAATGATAAATTTCCCACTGCCAAACGTGTAAACGCCTTCCTTTAATCTCTTTGGTTTTGTCTTTGTTATCCACATAAGATTATCAAGAATATTCTTTTTTATGGAAAGCGTCGTGTCAATTAGTAGAATAAAAATATCTGGCTTTATAAAATTAACCCTACCAATAACAGATTTTAATTCGGAAACAGGTACATTGTTTGGAGGACTTTCCTTACACTCTATTGCAATAAGGTTTGTTCCAATGCGTGAAAGAATATCAATATCCCCTCCTGATTCAAGATTTCTTAGTTTAACATCAACCATAGTTTCAAGTCCAAGTTCTTTCTCCAAATATCTACCTATAAACCATTCTAAAATAGTTCCCATATAACCAAGAGGAATTTGTGCAACTAACGTATCCTTTTCTTTTTTAAGGATACCCAATGCTCTTATTTTATCAATGTAATCTTCCGTAACTTCTCCCCACTTTTTTTCAATTAACTCTTTTTCTTTTGGTCCTATTTCTTTGACAAACAATACATCTCTCAAGACTCTTCTAAAGTAATAACTCTTCAGATAAACATAGAGAAGCTCTCTATTTTCTTCTTTAATGAGCTCAAGATTGTTCTCTTTACGTATAACATTAAAACCTCTCATCTTGAGTAACTTGTCAATTGAGAGCGGGAAGTACTCTTTCAGCATATTCTCCAGTGAAGAGGTCCTCTTCTTTAAGAGTTCAATTTGAAACTCCAGTTCTTTTAACTTATCCGTAATAGAATTCATTTCTTCTGCGATTCATTGACTTGAAAATTATTGCTACAAGCAGCCCAAATATGAATCCCCCTATGTGAGCCCAGTAAGCTACACCTGTTGCTGCTCCAAATGATGTAAAAGCAGAGGAAAATTGCATAAGTATCCAGATTAATAGAAAAAACGGTGCTGGTATTTCAATAAAAGTGATAAAGAAAAAGAGGAAAGCAAGGGTTTTTATCCTTGACCTTGGGAATAAATAAAAATATGCACCCATTACTGCAGCAATAGCACCACTTGCTCCGATAACGGGTGTTTTAGAATAAGGAGCAACTGCTATCTGAGCAAGTGCTGCTACTGTACCTCCAAGCAAGTAAAAGATAAGAAATCGTATCGTTCCAAAGTAATCCTCTACATTGTTTCCAAAGATCCAGAAGAACCACATATTCCCAATAATATGCATAAAGCCGCCGTGGAGAAACATTGATGTAAAAATAGTTAGCCAGGCAGGCTGAAGGGATGATGGGATAATGATGCGTCCGGATGTTATCTGGTATGGAATTAAACCGTACCGCAGATAAATTGCATTCTGGGAAGCTACTGGATTTGGTGAAGAGGAAGAATAGAAGAGCATTTCTAAAAATATTGCTACATTAATTATAATAATACCAATCGTTCCAATGGGGCGTATGCTTATTCCCTCTGTGTCTTTCAGGGGAAGAAACATCTGTTATTCTCCTACCCTTGCACCCTTTAGTGCACTTCCACAGTTGCAGTGTCTTTCTTTTGGAATAAGTTCTATCATTCTTTTTAATATTGATTTAAGTTTTATATTATTCTCTGCAAACTTCTTTGACACCATTTCCTGCGTCACGGGCTGAACTTTTCCTCCAGCAACAATACCTACATCGTAATCTGTAACTACTGCAATGTTTACATAGCACATCTCAAGCTCCCTTGCAAGCACCACTTCAGGGTACTGGGTCATATTGATAATGTCCCACCCCATTTTTGTGAACCATTCACTCTCAGCACGTGTGGAGAACCTCGGACCTTGAATAACAACAACCGTGCCTTTCGGATGAAAAGGAAGTTTCATCTCTTTTAACACTGATATTGCAATTTCCCTAAGTTCTGGACAGTATGGCTCTGCAAGGCTTATATGCGTCGTAATAGGACCATCATAGAATGTACAATCCCTTCCTGAAGTTCTATCAACAAATTGGTCTGTTACTACAAAATCACCTACTTTTATGTTTGGCTGTAAGCTGCCTACAGCTGTCGGTGCAATAATTCTTTCAACACCTAACGATTTCATAGCCCAGAGATTTGCACGATACGGAATCTTGTGCGGAGGATACTGATGCAATTTGCCATGCCTTGGCAAAAAGGCAACCTTCCTTCCTGCATATTCTCCAATTGCAATGAGGTCAGATGGCGCACCGTACGGCGTTTCTACTTTCGTCTCCTTTACATTCTCAAGGAATGAGTAAAAACCCGAACCACCAAACACACCAATTTCTGCTTTCTTTTCCAT
>CAJXKN010000075.1 GCA_913055585.1 uncultured Caldisericota bacterium
TTCCCGGATGCAAAAATAGTAATACATAAAGCGGATAGGGAGATGCTTACTTCTTCTAAAAAAAATGGCTCACGAAAGTTTGGACTAAAAGTTATCTCTCCTGATTGCGATGAAGAGTTGAAAGACGAAGACAAAATATATTTTGGTGATACTTATCTTTATGTTATTCATACACCCGGGCATACAGAAGGAAGTATCTGTTTAAAAGGAAAAGGTATTATTTTCACAGGAGATACACTATTTGCAGGAACAGTAGGCACAACAAAAGAATACAAAAATGCATTTAACAAAATGATAAAAACTATCAAAGAAAAGATTTTGACATTAGGGGATGATTACATCATCTTGCCTGGACATATGGAAAATAGTACTATAAAAGAAGAAAAAACAAGGAATCCATTTTTAATTACTTATTAATTTTTACCAGACTTTTCTCCTGAGCACTCTCTCTCCAAAATTGTCCAGGTCTATTACTTTTATCTGTTCGCCTTTGTGCTTTTCTTTAAGAGAATGTATTATTTTTTTAAAATTGTCCGTAACGATTACCTCTATATTATAGTACGGTCTTATTCGCCAGTAAAGGTAAGATTCTACTGGAGGATTAAGGTCTTTTCTGCAAATGAGATAAACAGTTTTAACACGCGCCTCTTCAATATATTCTTCAATTCCCCTTAGATCTATTATACCAATCTCATTTCTAAAGCCAATGAATATTTCTTCTCTATATTTTTCACTCATTTTTATGTGAACCTCTTGATCTGTAATACCTTGTAAGCCACATACTCAACCCGTCAAGGCCAGGGAAAAGCACCCTTTCGTGAATATTAGACTGGTCAAGCTTATCCCTTATTTCCCACTTTATCTCTTTTGGAATAATAACTCTTTTATACAGCTTTGGATGTGCTTTTAATAATTTTTCAAAGTGTAATCTTGGTGAAGAGGTGACGGAATGCAAGGCAAACTGGTTTATAATGCGTTCATCCATCGATGGCGGCTCAAAAAATAGTATAAATTGTTCATTTGCTTTTGATAAATTCTCCAGCGTTTTGGATACCTTGTTAAGCATTACAGTGGTAAAAATATCTGCATTCTCTTCCTCAAGCAACTTTTTAAACCGTTTTGGAAGAAGTTTATGCATTTCCGTATAATCAACACACCAGATAACTCCATCCTTATCGTATTTACCAATATTACTCGTTGCAAAATGCATTGCAATAAGCGGTGAATATGTCCAGTCCAAAAGACGAGTAGGTAAGCCGTGATGACGCGCAATGGATAACCAGGACCAAATAGAATGTTCTGCAGGATCTATTCCTGTATATTTTATAAAATTTCGTATAAGGTGAGATTCCAGCTGCCAGTATTTCCCACCTAACCGCATAAGGACAGTATCTAAAGGATAATTTTTATCAGAAAGGCCTCTATACACATAATTTGAGCGAAACCTGCCTATGCTGGAGAGCGTCCGAGATTCGCTATAAAGTAGATCCATAATTTCTTTCCAGGAGTGTATCACATAGTCATTCATATAAATATTTTACAAAATTCTCTATAAATTGCAATGTTATAATCTGTGCACTTGACTTCTATTGTGATTAATGGTATTATTTATCAAAAGAAAATTAATGGGAGGTAAATATGAACGGAACAATTACGAGCTTTTTTCTTGCGCTTATACTTATTGTAAGGCTTCTCCCTTTGTCGCATGTGACAAATATTATTGTTAATGTTGTAGCTGGTATAGTTTTCACACTGTTCGGTTTTTCTGATATACCAGAAAAAGGGTGGAAGGGAGTAACAATAGCAGGTATAGGAATTTTATTTATAATCTTTTCATTCATTCCAAAGCTTACGCAAGGGGCTTCTTATAAGTGGGTAACAGTTATCCTTTCTGCTGTTATTCTAATTGTTACAGGATTAGAATTTAAACCAAAAAAGAAAGAAGAAAAGAGAGGTGAGTAATGCAGCTTATTCCTGCATAAGAAGATGAAAAAAAATGTACCGATTGCAACAGTGGAGAGGGTAGCAAAATATCTAAGATGCTTAAAGTATCTTAGATATAAAGGCACAAAAGTTATATCCTCAAAAGATTTAGCAGAACTTACAAAAGTAACACCTGAGCAAGTGAGAAAAGACCTTTCATACTTTGGCAAATTTGGGAAAACAGGTACAGGCTACGATGTAAATAAACTTGTAAAGAAATTAGAGAAAATACTTAAAGGAAAAGCAAAGTGGAACGTTTGTATCATAGGCGCAGGCTCTTTGGGAAGCGCACTTGTAAATTATCCAAGGTTTAAAGAATCTAACTTTAACATTGTTGCTTTATTTGATAATAATCCTGAAAAAATAGGTAAAGAAATAAATCATATAAAAGTATACGACATCGCAGAATTCTCTCGTATTACAGAGCAGAAAAAAATAGAAATTGCCGTTATTGCAGTCCCGGAGAGTGCAAGGAATGATATTGAAAATATACTATCTAAAAACAGGATTATAAGGGGAGTGCTTAATTTTACACCGATAACACTCAACATAAAAACAAGAAGAAAAATTTCAATCATTGATGTTGATTTATCACAAAAACTGTATATACTAACTTATCTAATAACAAAAGGAAAGAGGAGGTAATAGATGGATATTTTAACATTGAATTGTGGTAGCTCATCTGCAAAATATCAATTGTATAGATGGGAAGAAAAAAGAATCCTCGCAAGAGGTATCGTAGAAAGAGTCACTATTGGCGGCTCATTTATTGTTCATGAAGTTATGGGTAGAGATGCAGTGAAAGTAGAAAAAGACTGCCCTACTCATAAAGAAGCTATTGCTTTGATTATAGAGATGCTTACACATCCAGAGTATGGAGTGATAAAGGATGTATCTCAGATTAAAGCAGTAGGTCATAGGGTTGTGCATGGCGGAGAAAAATTTAAAAAATCTGTCATAATTGACGATGAAGCAATGCAAACGTTCAAAGAGCTCGCAGACCTTGCACCTCTGCACAATCCACCAAACATATTAGGCATAGAAGCGGCAAAACAGCTACTGCCCAATGTCCCTCATATGGCCATTATGGATACGGCATGGCATCAAACTATGCCAGACTTTGCCTACATTTATGCGTTGCCATATGAATGGTATGAGAAAAATCACATAAGAAGATACGGTTTCCATGGTACTTCATTGCTCTACGTTGCAAAACGTGCGGCGGTCCTTTTAGGTAAAGACCCATTCAAAACAAATATTGTCTCTGCACATATTGGTAATGGTGTGAGCTTTAATGCTGTGAGAAATGGAGTTTCTGTTGATACGAGTATGGGATTTACCCCTCTTGAAGGTGCGGTAATGGGAACACGTGCAGGTGACCATGATGCAGCAATTGACCTATATATGATGGAGAAGTTCAATATTTCACCGAAAGAAATGAATACAATTCTAAACAAAAAAAGTGGCGTCCTGGGCATCACAGGGAAATATACTGATAGGAGAGACATAGAGGAAGCAGCTGAAAGAGGAGATAAGCGTGCCCAACTTGCCATAGAGATTGAAGGGTACAGAGGAAGGAAATATATTGGCGCTTATATGGCTGCCTTGGGGCATACCGATGCAATTGTTTTTACTGCAGGCGTGGGAGAAATGAGTCCTATTATTAGAGGAAAGATGCTGCAAGGATTGGAAGAATTTGGTGTAGTAATAGATCCAGAGAAAAATGCAATTTCTCATACAAGAAATGCAGAAACAGACATCACAGGAAAAGGCTCAAAGGTAAAAATATTTGTTATACCAACAGATGAAGAGCTTGTAATGACAGAAGATACGGTGGCTCTGCTTGAAGGAAGATACGATGTACACACTAATTTTACCTATTCATTCCAGGATCCACATTATGTAAATAAATTACGTGAAGAGAATTTTAAAAAGGAAATAGAAAAACATCCAGAGCTTGCTCGTATAAAAGCAAAGATACCCGGCATTTAATTTACAAGCTTCTGCAAAAAGGCTCTCTTAATGAGAGCCTTTCTTTTTGAATTTAGAGAGCCACTTAAAGAATTTCTCCATTGCCATAAATAAGGCTGCAAAAGATCCAGCGGGATGAAGTCCTCCAGCATACATACCTGTTGCAGCACCATACATTTTGTACATATCTTTTTCGTTTTCAAAACCAACTTTTCTCAGAAAGAAATTACCATTGTATTTACCGATGCTATACATCCAATCCGGACCAATATACAGGTCAAGATAATCACCTACAATACGAATTTCAGAAAAATCTGTTTCACGGAACTTATAAATAAGCTCTTCTTTGCTAAAGCGCTTCCATATATCTCCTTCAGAGAATGGCATAATATTTTGTGGCATCTTTTCGAGCATTTCTTCAGTAAGTTTCATACTATCACCCCCAACTCTATTATACCACAAAAACTGTTCCTTACACTATAAGTCTCAACAGGATTTTATGAATATGACTTAAGATGAAATAAGAACAAGGAGCAGATCTATAGGTTTGTACCCGTAGGTCTGCTCTCTATACAAATAGTTAAATTTCCTAATGAATCTTCTTTTTAAGCAAATTTCCTAATCGTTTTATACCCTGGTCGATTTGCTCCAATGTAGGTAAAGAAAAGTTTAATCTTAAATGGTGTGTGTCTTCACCGTGCGGATAGAATGCACTCCCTATAACGTATGCAACCTTTTCTTGAATTGCTTCTTTGAACATCTCTGTCGTGTTGATATACTCAGGGACTGTAACCCAGACAAACATACCACCTTTTGGTTTTGTCCATTTTACTTCCTCTGGGAAATATCTTTCCAGTGCTTCAAGCATAGCATCCTTCTTCTTTTTATATGTCTTTCTTACGAGGGCAAGGTATGATTCCATATGGCCATGCCTGATAAATTCATCAGCGATGTACTGTGTGGATGGTGGAGAACAGAGATCAGCAGCCTGCTTTGCGATAACAAATTTTCTCATTACATCTTTGTTTCCCATTATCCAACCAAGCCTTAGTCCAGGTGCAAGGATCTTAGAAAACGTACGTAGCGCAATAACATTACCAATACTATCCAACTGTATAAGAGATGGAAGTTTTTCTCCTTCAAAACGAATCTCTCCGTAAGGGTCATCCTCTATAATAGGTACATCATATTGATGGCTTAGCTCTATTACCTTTTTTCTTCTTTCAAGGCTTAATGTAACACCTGCGGGATTCTGAAAATTGGGGATGAGATACATAAATTTTACGTTCACTCCATTATCTTTTGCCTGTTTGAGTTTCTCTTCCAGAATATCTACTCTTATACCCTCATCGTCCAAAGGCACAGTAATATAATTTGCCTCAAATGCATTAAATGCCTGCAATCCTCCTACATAGGATGGTGCTTCTACGACAACCGTATCACCCGGATTGATGAATACTTCTGCGGAAAGAGCAAGAGCCTGCTGTGAAGCAGTAGTTATAATGAGGTTATCAACGGTAAGACCTTTGATGCCTTCTTTTATTCCTTCTTTCACCAATGTTTCTCTTAAAGAAGGAATACCTTCTGTTGCTCCATACTGAAGTGCTTTGCCTCCATGGTTAATGAATACATCTTTTGAAATTGCTGCTATGGTTTCCTTTGGAAACAGTGTAGGATCAGGCATACCACCTGCAAGTGAAATAATTTCTGGATTGTCAACAAGCTTCAGAAGTTCTCTGATTGCAGAGGCCTTCATTGCTTTACTCCGCCTGGAGAATTTGTTACTCCAATCTAATGTCATATGTTACCTCCTTTCCATAACACATACCATTATAACATTATTTTGCAAAAACTTCAAAATAATTATTAAGAAGATTACAGTACTTCTGTTGTATAGTTTTGTATGTTCACTCTTTTATCCTGCTCTATGAATTCCACAACTTTTGACAGCGTTCGATAGAGATGCGATTTATTGGTGTTTACAGTAACAATAGTAATAACAGACTCTCTATAGGAATCCTGCTTAAGGGTTTCAGCAATGGATACATTAAAGTTCTTCCGAACTCTGATAAAGAGACTTGAGCATATGTTACGTTTATCCTTTAAGGAAAATGTGTCAGGGATGCCAAGCTGTATTGTACAAATACCTATTTGCATTAAATAATTGCTTCTTCTGTCTCCTTATCAAACAAATGAATATTTGGAATATCTATGTATAGATTTATAGTATCTCCCATCGCATAATTATGCGCTGAACTTATACGAGCTACAGCTTTCGCATTGCCAAATTTAAAATGTATGAACGTTTCAGAACCCATAAGCTCCATAAAATCTATAACAGTTTTGAATGATTGCATTTCTTTCTTTTCCTTTTCGGAAAGCTCTGATTCATCATGAAAATCTTTTGGTCTTATACCCATAATAACCTTTTTCCCTATATAATTTCCTTTTTCTAAAACTTCTTTATGTATTGGTAAAAGTTTCATAGCGAAATCCTCTGATTGAGCGTAAATAATCCCATCTTTTTCCATAATTTCTACATCAACAAAATTCATTGGTGGAGTACCTACAAAACCTGCAACAAAT
>CAJXKN010000076.1 GCA_913055585.1 uncultured Caldisericota bacterium
TTTTTTAATTATAAATGGAACAGTACTTATATCAAAATTTTTGTTTCTACTACAACAATCTTCAGAGGGGGTTGACAAGAAATAAAAACTGTATATAATAACATTCGGCTTGCGAGAGCAAGCTAAAAGAAAGTCTCAAAAAAACTTTCATTTTCTTCCTCCTTTTTAAAGATCTAAAAATCAAACGGCCCCTCTCCCCCGGGGGCCTTCTCTTTTAAAAAGATGCGAAAAAGATTTACTATCCGTTGCTCCAAATTTTCTAATGGGTGTTCTGTACAATAAACTCATTTTTTCTGCCAGTGCTTCTTCATCTATGTATTTATCAAAAAGGAAAATGCCTATCACTTCAGCTTCATCCAATAGATAGTCTATGTGCCATCTTTTCTTTCTTCTTTTAAAGTATCTTGTTACCCGTTTTGAAAAACCACCCTTAGCACTGCCAACGTAAAAATAAACACCTTTTTCAAAGTAAAATTTTCCTAACTTTCCTATTTGAATGTTCTTTCCCTCGTTAAGCTTCAGAACGAGAATGTAACATCCATATGACTTATTGTTTTTTATCTCAGCAGTGTTCCAAACTTTTTCATTCAATTTAACTATTTTTAAGCTCCTCGTTAAGTATCTCCTCTATCTGCATCACATCTTCTTTGATTCCTTTTACTATAGGATGCTTTGGTACAAATTGACAGGGAATATTGCTGGATATAGAAATTTCATATGTACCAATTTTGTGTGCTATCTCTTCTATTTCAGTTTTATCCAAACCTATAAGGGGTCTGTATATTGGGAAACTAATTCCTTCTTGAATGATATTGATATTCCTTAGGGTCTGACTTGCTACCTGTCCCAATGAATCACCTGTAACGATGCCTTCGGCCCCTACTTTTTTAGCAATACGAATAGATTCCTTTAAAAACCTTCTCTTGCAAAAAATACAGGTATAACGCACTCTACCATATTTCTTCAGAATTTCAATTGTCTTTTCAATGTATTCTCTGTGTGGAACTACGATAAATTTCGTTTTCCTATCAAATAGAAGAAAGCGCTCGTAAATTCTTCGGGCTTTCTCCTCTTCACTTTCACTGATAGAGAAATGGATAAATACAATCCTCGCTCCTCTCTTTAGCATAAGAAAAGCAGCAACAGGTGAATCAATGCCACCTGAAAGAAGAGATACCACTTTGCCCTGACTTCCGATAGGGAGTCCACCAATCCCATTAATTTTATCTGTATAAACGTAGGCACCATTTCTCAAGATCTCGATCCCTACAAAGAGGTCTGGATGATTCAGATTTACATTCAATCCTGTAGCCTCTTTTACTGTTCCTCCTATAACCCTCTCAATATCAGGACTCTTCATTGGATAATCTTTATAAAGCCTCTTAACTCTTATGGCGAAACTTTTCTCATTATTTATTTTCCTTTTCACGATACTTAAAACATCTTCTTTCATCTTCTCAATATTGTAATCAATTTTTACAGCAGGGCTAAACGACACAATACCAGGTAGATATTTAATTTTATCTATAATTGCAGGGCCTCCATATATTATGATTCTCCCACCAATAATTTCTACTTTACCCTGTCCTATGGATTGTTCAATCTGGAGTTTTAACCTGCGCTTTAGACTATTCTGCGTAACTCTTCCTTTAGTCCCAATTTCTCCAAATCTGCACAAAATTACCTGTTCCATTATATATTCCTTGTCTGTTTAAAGAGAGATTTATAATTTATCCTGCTATTTACTCCTTCCTTGTTGAGCAATTCAATAAATATTTCTCTTAGGGAAGATTTTTCTCCATTGTGTATTACTGCTTGTTCATGAGCTTCTTTTAATGCAACGGGATATCCCATACCTTTTTCTGCTTGACTTAAGAGAAGTTTCTGTAGAAGCTCCATTTTTTCATTATTTTGCATAACAAATTGAGGGATTTCTACCCTTGCAATTTCTTTTCCAACATTGAGATAAAAAAAGTAGACAGGTGCTTTATAATAAGTTAGAATTGGAGCATTGCTTCTGAACAGTACTGAACGTTCGCCTTTCTTAAGCAATCTGCCAAATATATCAACGTCCTGGAGTATATCGAATTTTTTGATATCTCTCTCATCTAAATTTTCACTAATGCACTGTAGTTTTACCATTCCCACAATTTCTTTTGAGTGCGACCCGCTTATGTAGCCTGCAAGAGGAATGTTCAATTTCTTGCTCTTTTCAAAAAGCCTCTCAAATTTATCTATAAATTCCTGCTTGAAATCTTCGTTTCTCCCCTTCACTTCCCACTGAATTAAAGTTCCATCAATAAGAGATACTTTTGGGAGTTTGTCACCTTTTACTGATTCAAGAATATCTGACAATGCAATGCTTTCTTGAAGAAGCATTTTGGATTCCAGAAGTTCTCCTTTTACTATCAAATTCTCTTTGCCTATCCTTGAAAAAAGATCTTCTTCTTTGTAAAAGATTTTAGGGACAGAATCAGAGAAGAAATATGAATCCTTACCATACTTTATAACTACTTTCCCGATATTTATTACATAATAGTACAAGGGAAAATCGAAGTCAATAGGAATTTCAGAGCCATCCGTTGCAACGGCAATATAATCCTCTATATCTTGCTTAGTAAAAATTCTATTAATAGGTTTCCTCAGAGGTGTTGCAACAGGAAAATCAACAGGTATAAAGTTCCTCTTTTTTTCAATCTCGCCAGGCTCTACCCTTTTTAAAACTTTGATTGCCTTATCTATAAGGTCTTCCTTTGCTTTTTGTAACTCCTTGCTTTCTTTTACAGCATTCTTTATTTCTCCTATTATTTTTTCTATCCTGAGCATTTTGTTCAACCTTTTTTATTTGTATTTATATGGAACATCTTATAAAAAGGGCAGAAACCGTTAATGCCTGTAAAAATGAGTACAAAGCCTACAAACCACCCTATGACTCTGAACGTATCTGGTGATGAAGAAACGATACGTGCCAGGGAATATCCTATTGAGTGATTTGTATAGTAACTTGAGTTAAACAAAGCTACTATATTACTCACCTCTGTTCCAAAGTAAAAGAGCAGTGCTCCAACTATTACTCTTATTATCCTTTCAATGGAATTTATATTTATTGCTTCTTCATCTTCAACCATCATCGACTCCTTTTTACATTATAGCATAATTTATTAAAATTGACTTTTATGCTATTGCAAAAAAGATAAAATTTTGTAAAACTATATTAGTGAAAGGGATAAGTAATTTTATAATTACTAATTTAAGTGCAAGATACATTATTCTTACAATAGTTGATATCCTTATAGTAAGTTTGATGATATATTTTGTTCTGCGTGCCATCAGGCATACAAGAACACTGCAGCTTGCTGAAGGTATAGGAATATATTTCATCGTTTTAATGGGGCTTGCTAAGCTGAGCAATTCAATCCATCTTGTCACGGTAGGTTATATTATGAACGGACTTCTTCGTTTTTCTGTAACATTTCTTCCTATCCTTCTTGTAGTTGTATTCCAGCCAGAGCTGCGTAAATGGTTCACAGGACTGGGAAGAGGCATAACTATTGGCGAAAGGATGGAGTTTGTTAGTACTGAGGATTTTAAAAATATGGTTGATGAAATAGTGAAAAGTGTAAAATATATGTCTCTTAATAAGATTGGGGCATTAATTATAATAGAAAGAGATGTACCTTTGAATGAATACATAGAGACTGGTGTTCCAATTAACTCCTTAGTAAAAGCAGAACTTCTCAACACAATTTTTTATCCCAATACAGCGCTTCACGACGGAGCTGTTATTATTAGAGGAACGCATATAGTAGCAGCACGATGCGTACTACCTCTCTCTCTTGATGAAGCCCTTGATAAAGAAGGAGTAGGGACAAGGCACAGAGCAGCAGTAGGTATTACAGAAGAGACAGATGCTCTGGCTGTTGTCGTTTCTGAACAAACGGGTATTATATCACTTGCCGTAAAAGGGAAGTTAACACGTTATCTCAGCCCGCTGGAACTCAGGGGAATGTTACTTGTAATGGCAAAACCTGCATGGGCAGAAAGAAAGGAGAAATTTAAAGCAAAATGAAAAAGTTTTTTATGAAACTCCTTGATATAAAGGTTATCTCTGTCATTCTTGCAATACTACTCTGGTACTATGTAGCAGGAGTACAGGGACCTACTATAGCCCGCACGTTTAAAGTGGAAGTCATACCTATAAACGTTGAGGCCGGAGTAGTTATTAAAAGTAAAACAGATTATGTAAATGTTACTGCAGAAGGTCCGGGCAAAGCAGTCCTTGGCATAAAAGCACAGGACTTTAGTGCCTTGATTAATCTTTCAGGAAAAACACAGGGTGAATATTATGTAAAAGTAGATGTAACCCCTCCTTTATCAGGAATCACAATAAAAAACGTATCTCCAGAAAAAGCAAAAGTCTCCCTTGAAAAGCTATCTACTATTACAATGCCTATAAGCGTGATGTTTAAAGGTAGTTCAAAGAATGGTTTTCTTCCTGGGACGCCCATCATTACACCTGACAAAGCGAGTATCACAGCCCCTGAAAGCATATTAAATAATATATCAAGAGCATTCGTTGAAGTTGACCTTGAGGAGATTAATAGCGAAACAACGTTAACCCTTCCCGTTAAGATATCAGGAAAAGATGGAAAACCGATACAAAATGTACAGGTTAATCCCATTAATTGTGTGGTTAAAATACCTGAGAGTACTGCCTCTGTTTCAAAAATAGTGCCTGTTGCTCCAGATTTAAGCGGTTCTGTTTTTCAGGGTTTTGGTATAGAATCTGTATCTGTAAAGCCTTCAGTTGTTACGATAGTTGGTGATTTCAAAACTATATCCGAGATTAACTCTGTTAATACAAAACGTATAGATGTTTCTAATATTACAAAGCCTGTTACTATTCAAACTTCTCTTATAGTAAACGAAGGGATAAAAATAATAGAGGGTAATAAGTGCGAGGTAAATATTGATGTAGCACCTATCATCAGTAAAAAAATCACTCTTGCTGTTATGGTGAAAAAAGATGAAGAGAAAACGGTTACCATATCGCCCGAAACAATTGACTTAATCATTTCAGGGTTTGAAGATGCACTGAGTCATATTGATGGTGCTTCTCTCTCTGCTGTAGTAGATGCAACAGGTATGGATAATGGAACGTATGAACTACCAGTTACAATAAACGGTATTCCAAAAAATACTGTTATATCCATTGAGAAACCAAATTTCATAACGGTAACGATAAGTTCTGCAAGCAGTTCATAATGCAGTACTGCATCCATTTTCATAAGATTTTACTTAACATTACTATGGAGAATAATGTTATATTAAGAATTTCATTTGCAAGAGAATGTAATTTTCAAGATAATACTTATCTTAAAAGAGCAGTTGAAGAATACTGGAAAGGAAATAGGGGTATGCTAAAATATAAGTTGCCTCCTTATACAAAGTTTGAAACTGTTTTCAAAAAAGTGCAGGAGATACCATTCAGTAAAGTCTCCTCGTATGGCAGTATAGCTAAAGCTGTTTTTGGGAATAAAAAATATGCACGGCTCATCGGCGCTGCAATGAAGAATAATCCTCTGCCAATTATTATTCCCTGCCATAGAGTAATAAGAAGTAATGGAAACATTGGTGGTTTTTCCGGGGGAGTAGACATAAAAATAAAGCTACTCAAACTTGAGGGGATAGAACTAAAAAATGGATACATCAAAAAAGAATATTTTACTAATTTCTAAACCTTTTGGTATCACTTCTTCTGAACTTGTAAATAGGGTAAAGCACCTATTAAATGTGAGAAAGGCAGGCCATACGGGTACACTTGACCCTATGGCTACTGGCCTTATGATAATTGCTTTAGGGAAGTCTACGCGTTTTATCCCTTATATTGATACAAACATAAAGAGGTACATTATACAGATTCAATTTGGTATAGAAACAGATACGGATGATATTACAGGAAACATAATAAACAAAAAGGATGTAGCTTTGGATATTCATAGAATAGAAAAAGTTATTAATAGGTTTACTGGCACGATAGAGCAGGTGCCCCCTGTTTATTCAGCAAAAAAACTGAACGGAAAACCTCTATACAAATATGCAAGACAGGGAAATCCTGTCACAAAATCAGCTGTTAAGATAAAAATATATAAAATAAAAATTATTAATTTCAAGGATAATAGACTTGTACTGGATGTTATCTCTTCAAAAGGCTCCTATATGAGAGCAATTGCAAGAGATCTTGGAAAGGCCCTTGGTACTTTTGGGACTCTCTCTGCTATTACACGTATTGCTGTAGGAAATTTTCAGATCAGTGATGCTACAACGCTTGAAAGAATTAAAAAAGGCGATTTCAGTAAGGGGTTCTTATCAATTAGAGATGTAATTAATCTCCCTGTTTTTATTGTAGAAAATGCTGAACAATTTAGAAATGGGATAGACATTGCAATAGATAAAGTAATGGTAAAAGATAAAGAGGGCAATTTTATAGGTATTGGAAAAATCAAAGATAATATAATGCATCCCGAGAAAGTGATAAA
>CAJXKN010000077.1 GCA_913055585.1 uncultured Caldisericota bacterium
GCAAGTCTTTTGTAAATATATTCCACTAGGAACAAATGCCATTTTCATTTGCTGTGCGGTTTCTGCCCACACGATTTTTTCTTTTTCAAATTCGGGGTAATATGTTGCTGCACAACGTTGCAAAGCATACCATTCATAACGAATACCTGTTTCAGATTTATTTCTATTAGATAATTGTTCTTTATATTGCAATAAATGATTATAGATAGTAGGATATTGTTTTTTAAATTCATTCTCAGCTTCTTTTGATGCTCCTTGGATTGACTGGTTATGATTTAGAGGGAAATGCCATGGTATAAAGATTAACCATAGCCCCGCCCACTTATAGTAATACCTTCCAATGTCTCTTCCTCGCAAAATTGGTTTTAAGATTTCCTCTGTCCTTTTCCTCTCTTCTTGAGTTTCACAATTTGATAAAATTTCATTTCTCTTCTTTGTATCAATGATAAATGCCTTATTAAAACCAGTTAATACTCCACGATAAATTTTTACATCCCAATCTTTCAATGGCGTTCCGATTCTCTCAATTTTTTTCTTAATTAAAAGAGTTTTTTCATCTGCAAACGTAAATGTGTCTTCTGAGAGGTTCTTTGCATTATAATCCTTAAGGTTTTCTCCTATGTAACTCACCAAATTTTCACCTTGCTTATAATCATTCATATCACAGAATTTAAGATTATATTCTCCCGATTCCTTAGCTTTTTTAAAGATTGTTATCTCCGTATCAACAGTTGCAGGGAAAATTGACAGACCGTTAAAATCTATAATTTTTAAGATATGTGTTTTCTCCATAAGAAACTTTCTTAGCTTCTTACCGTATCTTGCTCGCATCCATTTGTTGGAAGAGATAAACGTTAAAATACCACTTTCTTTTAGCAAGTTCTGCCCTTTTTCATAAAAATACGTATATAAATCGGATGTACTGTTAAATACTTCATAATTCTGTGCTTTTAATTCTTGCTTAATCGTCCTTATCCTCTCCTGTCTTACATACGGCGGATTTGCAATGACAATATCAAAGCCGTCCTTTACCTCAGGGAAGAAATATTTTGTATTAAAGAATCCTACGGGTCTATCGTTAAAGATATTTTTATAGCTTTTCCAGAGGTTTGCCTCATAATTTAGTTTCGCAATTTTATCCTTGTTTTCTTTGCTTATTCCAAATCTTGAGTCAAGCACTCTGCCAAGCTCTTTGATATGCTCTAACTTTTCATTAACCTTCTCATCAATAAGGCTTTCAATCTTCTTACGTAATCTACTCTTTTTCTCTGCATTACTTGCAGCAAAATACTCCCCCGTAAGACTCTCAAATTTTTCAAAGAAAAGGTCTTTTATTAGTCGATTATCTTCTTGCGGCGTAACTTTTTCTATATCTATCAGGCTATTTGCTGTAACGAACTTAAAATCAAGGTTTGGCAGTGGCTCTATTCCTCTGTTTTCTTTGCTTTCATCAACTTTTGCATTAACAATAAGTGAAAGGAACGCTCTTAAACGTGAAATCTCTGTTGCCATCGGTTGAATGTCCACACCATAGATTGAGTGTTTTAGAATGCCCATTTTCCTGATATAGTTAAAATCTTCATCTTTGAATTTTCTTTTTGCTTCTTCACGCAACAAACTATCAGGTATTTTCATAAGCATTTTTTCAAGCCATTTTTCATTGTTTGGGTCAACTTTCTGCAGGATAAGAAGCATCTTTTGCATCATACCCATAGGGAATGCTCCAGAGCCACAAGCAGGGTCAATAACCTTTAATGAGTCAAGGGCATCCAATACTTTGTCTTTCTCCTCTTCTGACAAATTAGTCTCTTCGAATGAGTAGGATAATAAATCCTGTATCTTTTCTTCTTTAATACCAGTTTTATCCATTAAATAATATTTCAGACTTTCGTCTACCATAAATTCTACAATTGTTCGTGGCGTGTAATAACTCCCTGTTGATTTCCTCGCTGTTTCACCTGTTTCAGGGTTAATCTCTGCAAGCAGATTTTCAAAGATGCTTCCTAACATTTCCGGGTTGATTGAGAGCTCTACTTCCAGAGGCGTATTTTCATCTACTGTGAAGTTATATCTTTCAAGCACTTTAAAAAAATCTCTAAACCATTCATCAGGGACTTTTACTGTGCTATTATATATTGAAGTGTATCCATTTTTATCCAATTTATAAAAATCGTCCTTATGAGGCTCAAACAAACCACCGTTTAGAAATGGTATGTTGCTAAATTCTTTTGCCTCTTTATATTTTTCAATGCGTTCCTTACGAGGCTTATTCATCACTTCAAAAAATAGTGGCTCAATGATATCGTGATAATAACTGTTCGCTAAAAATTGCATTGAAAGCGTATTTTTATAATGTAAGGGAGTATCAGATGAGAGGATGTCATTACTAATCAATGGGATACCTTTATTTGATTTCTTCTTTTTCAAAAACCAGCAGAAAATAAGCCTGTCTATGAGGCGGATTGCAAATTCCTTTCTTACCCTATCGTCTTCTGTGGGAAGTACAAGCATGCCTTCTCCAAAATCTTTTTCTTTGTTATTTATCCTCTCTTTTCCTCCTACAAGCTTTCTGAATGCATCGGAAATCTCCCCATAGAATTCTTTTGTAACTTTTTCAATGCTAAATGCATTCAGTATGTCCTGATACGTATTTTCTTTTCCTGCAAGGCTTCTTATCTCCTCTGCTGCAGTATGTATTGTCTCTCCCTCTCCAACGATGAATGAAAATCTTTTTGCTTCTGAGAGTTCTTCTGTTTCCTTTCCATTCTCCATTTTATATTTAACTGTGACAAGCGAGAGTTTCCATACAGGCTCTCTATCTGAATAAAATGCTACAATTGCAGCATCTGACGCACGAGATTTTAAGAATTTTGCTACAACGTTTCTCTGAAATGTTGGAGAACGTCTCAAAGAAGTATTTTTTAATTTTACTTCAAGTAGATGAATAGTTTTATCATCAATCTTTGCTTCACCAAGATAATTAAATGCCTCTAATTTTTCTTTTTCGGTTGTGTTAATTGCTACTGGCCTACTAATAGCAAATGGGACAATTTCTCTTGCAAGAGAAGTAAATGCATTTCTATTGTATCTATTCCTTAGACAATTTTCAATGCTGTTCACTTATCCCTCCTTCATAAATATCTCAGATAGAATTATCTGTTTTTTCTTGTTCTCTTTTACATGCCTCATACTATTATCAATGTAAGCTTTGCTAATTACTCTTTCAATTGCAAAAACTTGATCTTCTATAGAAGTTTTTCCCTTAACTTCCTTCATTGCCTTCTTTATAGCATAGCTTGAGATTGCACCTAACTGCAGAGCGTCAAGCAGTGATGAAAGATAATCTTTAAGGCTTGTATTGAGGCTTACATCTTTTGTATTAAGCAGTGCTTTTACTCGTTTTATTAAATGAGCTTCGCTTCTTCCTCTGATAGGATTGTTTATGCTCATTACCCTGTTTCTTTCAATTTCCTCTTCAAATTTTGATTCATTCTTTGAGAATGCATCCCAATAAAATTCAGGAAGTGACAATCCTTTTTCATTTTCATCCGCTTTAAGCCTCTTCATTGCATCAGCAGGAGCAAGCTCATAAGTTTCTGCTCTGTCAGAGATAAAGAATTTGGATAGGTTTCCTAATTTAAAATAAGTAAGCACTGCATCTTTATCTTTCAAACGGGTAGCCCGTGCCTTCACTGGTATTGATTCAATTTTCTTAAAAAGTTCTGGATTATTGTTTTTTATTCTTCTAATCTCCTGTAAGAATGGTAACTCTTCATCCATTTCTTCTTCTCCTGTTTGATAAGTTTCTTTTGAATTCAGTGTTCCAAAGAGGCCTGCTGTCTTCACTGTATCTTTTCCTGTAAGATACTTTGCATCTGCGCCAAGTGCATTGATAAACATTTCCATTTTGCTCTGTGCTGCTTCTCTTAAATGAATTTTTGAGTCTGTCTTAATTGTGGGAAAGAAATTATATATATAAATTTTTCCTTCTGTTCCTACTCTATTTATTCTCCCAAAACGCTGAATAACTCTTGTAGGATTCCAGGGTATATCATAGTTTACCACTGCTTTTGCCTTGTTCAAGTTTAATCCTTCTGAAAGCACCTCAGTTGCTATAAGCACTCTGTAATCATCTTCCTGATTATTTTCAGGATAATTGGGGTCAAAATTTCTTAAAACATCTTTAATCTTTTTTTCATTGGATTTGCTTGAGATAGCAACAATTTTACCTTTTAGAGATGGATTTTTCAGAGGGATATTTTCTGCTAAATATTTTTCCGTATCTTCAAACTCTGTAAAGATAATCAATTTTTCTTTTCCAAGAATACTGTCATTTGTAAGGAGATCTACTATCTCATCAAGCTTAGGGTCTTCTTTTACCTTATCCCAATCATTCTTTAATTGCTTAAGTTTAGACAAGTCTTTTTCAAGATTTGTTCTAAATCTTTTTTCAAAGTATTCTGATGGAATACGTAGCCCTTTGTCCTCTTCTGAAAGGAGTTTTTCAAGTTCCTCTTCTTCCCCTCTCTCAATATAATCATAAACATCTACCTTTTTACTTATAAAGACCTTGCCTCTGTCATACATATCAATCATTTTTTCATATCTTGCAATGATATTGCTCAGGGATTTCTTAAATGCATAGAAACTACTGTCCAAACGCTTTAAGAAAAATGTTCGCATTATCCCAACGAGAAGCTCTTCAGACATCCCTAAGAAATTAAGATCACTAAAACTCTCTATCTGTTTACTGTCCAATAAATATTTTTTTCCATCCTCTTTTAAGTAGGATAGAGGCATATAGCGTGCATAGAAGAGCTTATCGCTTGTTTTCTTGTCACGGGGAGATTCAATGATTTTTACGCTTTTATCAAAGAGATTATTAAGTTCTGTATCCAATTGGTAAAACGCAAGCGCTGGGTCTGCAATCTCTGGGAATGTAAGATGTTGTTTTTTCATATCCTCTTCATAATTATTTTTTATATCTGCCCTTGTCCTTCTTATCATCAAGTGCTTTAATACATCATTACGCATTTTATCTGCAATGCGCTTAATATCACGAAGCGAAATAGAGTTTGAGTCTTTATATTTCTTTTTAATCTCATCATACTCTCGTTGAAGATGCGTAAAGTACGTTGCAAGGTTTGGCAAATTGGGAATTGTACTGTTATATTTGTTTTCAAAAAGGTAAATTTGATTTGCAATGTCCTCAGGCTTATTGTTCAGTGGCGTTGCGCTGATCAGAACGACCTTTTTTCCTGCACAGATCTCGTGCAGCATAGCGTACCTTTTCGTATCTGCATTTCTAAATGTATGTGCCTCATCGATAAAAACAATCTGATATTTATTGAGATTCTCCTGCTCAATGAGTTTATCCAAACTGCCAGATGAATATACTTTTGGTATCACTCCAAACGAATGCATTGTCTCTTCCCAGTATGCTCTGAGATGTGGAGGACAGATAACAAGGGGAAGCATATTCATCTCTTTTGCAAGCATACTGGCAATATACGTTTTGCCCATCCCTACTACGTCAGCAAGAAATACACCATTATGAGAGTCAAGGATGGATTTTGCCTGTGCTACTGCGTCAACCTGATATGCAAGTTTTTTAAATACTTCGGGAACGTCTATATCATTATAATCAATTCTATCCTTGAAGTATTCATAAAGCGTTTTTAGATATATCTCATAAGGGGTAAATTTATTGTTAAGATGTGTATGCTTTGTTACTGTTTCAATATAATCTTCTGAAACAGGGATGCTCTTTTTCCAGAGCTCTTCAAACTTTTGCTCTGCAAAATCAATGTCTGGAGCATCCTTTAGCTCTATGTTGAACTCAACATTTTCATCAAGTCCTGAAACAGTAAAATTGCTTGAGCCTGTTATGACTTTCCCTTTGTCCTCTGCTCCCTCCTTCTTTAGCATAATATATACTTTTGCATGAAGGCTTTTTCCAGGATATGCCCTTATCTCAAGTTTCCCATTTTCAATGTATTCAATAAATTTAATTACTCCCTGCTCTATTTCCTTCTTTTCCGGGGATGTGGCTACTTCATCCTTAACTTTATTTTTAAATCGTTCTCTTGTTTCACGACTCGTTTCTCCGTTGAGGGATAAAGCGTTAAACGTCCCTTTATCTGTTTCCATTCCTACAAGTATTTTTATTTTTTTCACATTTTCAAGTGATTTCCAGAGTTTGTAAAATCCTGTGGAGTAAAAATAGCCTACGATTACATTGAAATATTCAGTATCATTAGACAAAATTTTTTTAAGTCTCTCTAAAACTGTTACTCCTTCTTTGTTTGTAAAAAAATGCGAATCACTGCTTATCATTTTCGCCTCTTTTCCTTTTTTATGTTATTTTACTATTATTTGAGAAGATTTCAAAATTTTTATGAGACGTGCTTAAGTAAGTAATGTCACCCTGCTCTTTTCCTTGGTAAGCATTACGCCAAGTTTTATTTCAGGGCCGGAATGACATTTTTCTTGTCACCCTGAACTTG
>CAJXKN010000078.1 GCA_913055585.1 uncultured Caldisericota bacterium
CATTTTTTTCATAATACCCCTCCTAAATTTTAATCATTCTAATTATACCATAATTTTCTCTGATGTCAAATCTTCGAATTGCCTCATCAAGAAACTTAAATCCTGTAGAACTAAAGAGAGAATTGGACAAACTGGAGAGGAAACTATCAAGAGCATATGATAAAAAACTCCCAATATACTCAATATATCCCATTTTGAAAAATGATAATTTCGTATATAATTTTAATGAGACAACATGGGGCTCTTGACTAATAACTAAATCTGTCTAATATATATCAGTATGAATATTTTTGATGAAATCATTCAACCATTAGCCGATTTTCCCATTAAAGACGTACGTGTCGGGAGTATTTGGACTGCAGTTCAAAGTAAGAACTGCGGGCTTGCATTAAACTTTCCTGAACCGTATCCTATGTTTGTCCGTTCTTGCGGTGAACTCATAGGAAAAAGTACAAAAGAAATTGCACAACAATTTGTAAAATCGTACAATCCTACTGAAGCAAGCATTGGAGTTGCCGCAATTAATTCATTGATAGACGCAGAGGGAGAAAGTATCAATGCACTGGACTATATTGAAGAAATTGTCTTGAATAAGAGAGTTGTATTTGTAGGGCATTTCCCACGAATGGACAAAATAAGAACCAGAGCAAAGTTTCTACAAATCATAGATAAAAATCCTAAAATTGGAGATTATCCTGATGTAGCTTCTGAATTCCTCATTCCACAAGCAGATATAGCAGTAATTACAGGTAGTGTATTTGTTAACAAAACGTATAAGAGATTACTTGAATTATCTAAAAATTGTTATACAATATTAATTGGTCCATCTGTAATGATGAGTGATGTATTATTTGATTATGGAGTGGATGTACTTGCGGGGAGCAAAGTATTGAATTCCACAAAACTATTAATGAGTATTTCACAGGGGGGACACTTAAAAGATTTTAGCAAAAATATTAAATATATAATGAAATTTAGAGAAAAAAAGAGGTGAAATAATGCTTACAGAACTTCCAGTAAAAGATTTTATTGCAAAACTTGCATCAGATGCCCCTACTCCAGGAGGAGGGAGTGCAGCTGCTCTTTCAGGAGCTATGAGTGCAGCCCTTTTATCAATGGTTCTGCAAATTTCTTTAAAGAAGAAAAATGATACAGAAGAGGTTAAAAAAATGAAAGAAATAATGGAAGAGTGCAATAAAACAGCAAAAAGACTTACCTCGCTTATAGATGAAGATGCACTTGCTTTTGATAAGGTAATGGAAGCATACAAAATGCCAAAGAAAAGTATAGAAGAGAAAAATGAAAGGAAAAAGGCAATAGAACTGCAACTCAAATCTGCATCTCTTGTCCCTCTTGAGGTGATGAAAAATGTAAAGAAGCTGTTCAACCATTTTGATTTTGTGACAATGCATACATTAAAGTCTACCATAAGTGACGTAGGGGTAGCATTACTTCTTGCAGACACATCTATAAAGAGCGCTTCGTATAACGTAGATATCAATTTGAAATCTATAAAAGACAATGACTTTAAAAAGAAAGTAAAAGATGAGGAAAGTGAAATTATATCTTTTGCAAAGAATAAATTAGACGCTTCTTATAAGATTCTTCAGGAACGCCTGAATTAAAATGGAGGATTAATATAAAATGAATGACGATGAATTACTCAAACTTTTAGACATTACTGAAAATGAGCTTAAAAACAAAACTGCACGTGAGCTTTATAAGATCTGCAGAGCAATAAAGGTGAAAAATTATACACATTATCGAAAACCTGAGCTCGTAATAAAAATTATGGAGCGAATAGAGGAAATTAAAGAGGAAAAAGGATTAAAACAAAAACAGTTAAAAGAACCTGTAACACATATTAGGCAGGAAGAAAGGCATCACTATGAAAAAGGAGAAGGCGTATCATTTAAGGGGATTCTTGAGATACTTCCTGACGGATATGGATTTTTAAGGTCTAATTATTTCCCTTCTTCATCCGATATATATGTTTCTCCGCCTTTAATAAGGCGATTTGGCTTGAGAACAGGTGACATTGTTTCCGGCCCTATTCAGAGACCTCAAAGAGAAGGTAAATATTCTTCCCTCGGTACAGTAAGAACGGTAAACGGGATAAGGGTCTCAGGTTACTTTAGAAGACCTGTATTTGAAAATCTTACACCTACTTATCCAAACAAGAGAATCATTTTGGAAACCCCTAATTGTAATATTGCTTTAAGGATTATGGACCTTATTTCACCTCTTGGCAAAGGGCAAAGGGGACTCATTGTTTCACCACCTAAAGCAGGAAAGACAACTCTCATTAAGGAAATTGCAAAGAGTGTTTCTAAGAATTATCCTGAAATTAAACTTATGATTCTACTAATTGATGAGCGCCCAGAGGAAGTAACAGATATGAAGATGTCCGTTGCTGCTGAAGTGATAAGCTCTACATTTGACCAACCTCCTGAAAATCATATAAGAGTTGTTGAGCTTGCACTTGAACATGCCAAAAGACTTGTAGAACTGGGAAAAGATGTAATGATTCTATTAGACGGCATCACAAGGCTTACACGTTCATACAACCTTTTAAGTCCAGATACGGGAAAAACTCTCTCAGGTGGACTTGACCCATCTGCTATTAAGGGGCCTAAGAAATTTCTCGGTGCTGCAAGAAATATCCTTAACGGAGGAAGTCTTACAATCCTTGCCACCGCACTGATTGATACAGGCTCACGATTAGACCAGGTAATATATGAAGAATTCAAAGGGACAGGTAATATGGAGATTGTATTGGATAGGTCGCTTGCAGAAGAAAGACTATTCCCTGCGGTAGATATAAAGCGCTCAGGCACAAGAAAAGAAGAACTTTTATATACCCCGGAAGAATACAAAAAGATCTGGGCTCTGAGAAAATTTATAAGTAACCTTGACCCTTCAGAAGCTCTATCACGATTAATCAGTATGTTAAAGAAAACACATTCCAATAGAGAATTTCTTGAAAGCATCGTAGCAGAAGATGAAGAATAGAATAGGAAAGATTGAAGTTATAACAGGCTGTATGTTTTCAGGCAAATCCGAAGAACTCATCAGAAGATTAAGGAGAGCACGCATTGCAAAACAGAGGATACAGGTATTTAAGCCATCTATTGATACAAGATATTCTGATATTGAAATTGTATCACATAATGGAGAAAAGATACAGGCAGAACCAGTTAAAAACGTAGCAGAACTTGCAGGAAAAATAAGGTCTGATACGGACGTTGTTGGAATAGACGAGGCTCAGTTCTTCGACAATTCAATCATAGACGTTGTAAACGGCCTGGCAGATCAGGGAATGCGTATTATCATAGCAGGACTGGATATGGATTTTAGAGGAGAACCTTTTGGTCCGATGCCTTTTCTCATGGCAATTGCTGATGAAGTTCTAAAACTCCATGCTATTTGCACAATTTGTGGAGATGAAGCGACAATGACACAGAGATTGATCAATGGCAAACCTGCAAGTTACAACGACCCTATTGTTATGGTAGGGGCATCTGAGAAATATGAAGCACGATGCAGAAAACATCATTACGTTTTAGATAAACCTAAAAAGTGGAGTTTCAATAAATGAAAGAAAAACTTGATAAACTGCTGAAAAGATACAATGAGGTTGCAGCGCTACTTACAAAAAAAGAAGTGCTTAACAACCCTGCTCTTCTTAAGAAATATTCAATGGAGTATAAGGAGCTACAGGATATTATAGAGAAGTATAAAGCCCTTCTAAAAGTAGAGGAGACATTGAAAGAAACAGAGGAACTACTGGAGAGTGGTGATGCTGAAATAAAAGAGCTTGCAGAAAAAGAAATCGAAGAATTAAAAGAAAAAAGAGACAAATTACAGAAAGAAATAAGACTTTTGCTTTTGCCAAAGGATCCTATGGAAAATAAGAATATCATTATGGAGATTCGTGCTGGCGTTGGAGGGGAAGAAGCAGCTCTCTTTGCAAGAGATCTGTACAGAATGTATCTTGGATATGCAGAGAAAAAGGGGTGGAAAGTAGAATTAATGGATTCTCATCCTACCGACATTGGCGGTTTTAAGGAAATCATTTTCTCCATTTCAGGGAAAGATGTGTATAAATATTTAAGATACGAAAGTGGAGTGCATAGAGTCCAAAGAGTACCTGAAACAGAGGCAAGTGGCAGAATACACACTTCAACTGCAACTGTTGCTGTCTTAGTAGAAGCTGAGGAAGTGGATGTAAAGATAAATCCAGATGACCTACGTATTGATGTCTATCATTCCAGCGGGCATGGTGGACAGAATGTACAAAAAGTAGCAACTGCTATACGTATTATCCATAAACCCACAGGAATTATGGTAACCTGCCAGGATGAGCGCTCCCAGTTACAGAACAAAATTAAAGCAATGCGTATTCTCAGAGCAAGATTGTATGACTTATACAGAAGAGAAAAAGAACAAAAAATTGTGAATGAAAGGCGCTCTCAAATTGGGAGAGGAAACAGAAATGAACGCATCAGAACATACAATTTCCCTCAAGGCCGTGTAACGGACCATAGAATTAACCTTTCATTGTACAATCTCTCTGAAATAATGGAAGGTAATTTAGATGAACTGATAGAGGCGCTGATTCAGGCAGACGAAAATGAGAGGTTAGCAATGCTCAGCAAGGAAAAATAATATCAATAAATGGATGTAAAAACCTTGATTTTATATGGAAAGAAAAGGCTCATTAATGTAACGGATACACCTCGCCTTGAATCAGAGATCCTTCTTGCAGATATATTAAAGATTAAAAGAGAAAAACTTCTTGCATATTTAAACGAAAACGTTTCTTTAGATAATGAAAAAACATTTAAAACACTTATAGAAAAAAGAAAAAACCATTATCCACTCCCTTATATTATAAAGCATAAAGAATTTATGGGCATAGATTTCTTTATTAAGCAGGGTGTTTTTATTCCTCGTCCGGAAACGGAAATATTAGTAGAAGAAGCATTAAAAATAGCATCATCAAAAAAAGTACGTATCCTTGATATCGGAACAGGTAGTGGATGTATTCTCCTCTCATTTTTGCATTACAATAAATTAAGCAAAGGAATAGGTATTGATATTTCAGAGATTGCTATTAAAACAGCCATAGAAAATGCATCAAGATTAGGTTTATTAGAAAGAGCAGCATTTATTCAAAAAGATTTTAAAAATATTAGTTCTAACGATACATTTGACATTGTCGTATCCAACCCTCCTTATGTAAAAACCTCACAGTGCAAAAATCTCTACTTTGAGCCTGTGGAGGCACTTGACGGGGGTGAAGACGGCTTTCATTTTTACCCTATGCTTATTGAAAAAGCATATCGTTTACTTAAAAACAATGGAACACTTATCATTGAAATTGATGAAGGGATAGAGAAAAGAATAGAAGAAACTATGAGAAAAAGTGGATTTAAAGGGATAAAAATAATAAGAGACCTTGCAGGGCTACCAAGAGTAGCAGAAGGAACAAAGAATGGATGAATTTAAAAAAGGAAGAGAAATTTTATTAAATAACGGTATTATTGCTTTTCCCACTGACACGGTGATAGGATTAGGCGTGAATGGAACAGACCCTGTAGCAGTTAAAAAACTCTTTGCTCTCAAAAAAAGAGCTTTTGACAAACCTCTGTCACTCCTTACATTTTCTCTAACAGAGATAACAAAGTATGCTTCCGCTATCCCTTCCTGTGCTTATGAACTCTTTGAAAAATATTTTCCAGGTGCATTAACCGTGGTACTAAATAGTAGTGAAGAATTATATACAACACCCCTTAAGAAAGGAAAGAGTATTGGCGTGAGAATTCCAAACTCATACATTTTGCTTAATTTCCTCGCATACATCAAAATTCCTCTGCTTGCTACGAGTGCCAATATAACAAATCATCCCCCTCTGCTTAACAAAAATAATGTTTTAAATACCTTTGGGGAGGCTGTGTATCCTCTGCTTTTTCAGCATAATGTAGAGAGCAGTAATGTCCCATCTACCGTAGTTGATTGCAGGGAAGGAAAACCCATTATTTTAAGGAAAGGCGCTTTAACGCTTTCCTTAACTTATGATGCCTGATTCTAAAGCAATGCACTCTTTCCCTTGAATGTTTTACGCCAGATCTTGTTTCGGAACCTCGCATATAGGATTTAGGATATAGGATTAAGTAATGTTACTAAATTGAAGGGGTTCCCCCTTCAAACTGCCCCCAATGCTAAATTTGCCGGATTATCATTCTGGGGTGTCATTCTGAACTTGTTTCAGAATCTCCTCTTCTGTTTTTAAAGAATAGACCCTGAAATAAATTCAGGGTGACAAGGAGGAGAGTGTCATTCTGCACTCCTTTCCTTGACCGTCAGGTCAAGTCTTGTTTCAGAATCTCTGTATTGTCATGCTGCAATCCTTTCCTTGGCCGTTAGGCCACACTCCTTTCCTTGGCCGTCAGGCCAAGTCTT
>CAJXKN010000079.1 GCA_913055585.1 uncultured Caldisericota bacterium
CTTTTAAAATTTTTACTAACTTAAAACATTTTAGCACTCTTTTTTTCCTGTCAAATATTCGAAATAACTATCTGCTACAAAGCACAAAATGGGTGTGCAAGAAAAGCAATAAGGGCGCTTAAGCGCCCTTATAAATTTCAAGATTAATACTCGTACCAGTAATGGCCAGGATGCGCTGCGTCCTCGTCAGTTGAGTTGAGTCTTACATCTGATTGAGTATGATCGTTAGTAACAGCATATATCCAACAACCATCGGTATCAGGATCCGAACTGATTTCACTACTCTGAATAGGAACGCTAGTAGCACTCGTGTCTACCTTGTTATTTCTCACCACTGTAGAACCATTGTCTTGTGTTATTTCCACTTCTGGTACCGTCCCATCTGCAAAAATGCTGCCATCTAAGGTAGCTGGGAATACGCCGTGATTCTTTGCATAATAAATGCCCAGTGCAGACCTTACAGACCCTAACTGCGCTTTTGCTTCTGAACTCCTTGCTTCCTTAATAACTCCCTGATACTTTGGCAGAGCATACAATGCGAGAATACCCAAAATTGCAATGACAATGACCAACTCTACCAGAGTAAATCCTCTTCGCTTCTCACTCCATCTTAGCATAATTTACCTCCTTTTAAAAATTTTTACTAATTTGAAACATTTTAGCACCCTTCTCTCTTCTGTCAAGTGTTTAA
The DNA here is from genome assembly GCA_913055585.1 of uncultured Caldisericota bacterium. Classification (GTDB taxonomy): domain Bacteria; phylum Caldisericota; class Caldisericia; order Caldisericales; family Caldisericaceae; genus CAJXKN01. The sequence goes on from CAJXKN010000079.1 coordinate 692, forward strand.
GATGATTAAATATTTACCCTGATTCTGAAAGAAGCGGAGAAACTGTTCTGGATACTATAACGCCATTTTTATCAATTCCCTTCAAAAGAATTCTAAATTTTCCGCTTATAATTGGTAGAGTAAACTTAATAGTTTTTTTGTCAGGATTTACTTCTGCAATGGTCGTTTCTTCGTCTGTAATGATACTTACATCAATCTTTGAAAGAATATCCTTATTGTTTGTTATTACAAAATTCAGCGTTACAGGGGAGTTCCCTTTTAGTTTAATTTTTGCAACATTTGTTTTTATGTTTATCAGTGGCGCATTGCTAAAGTAATCAATATACGCTTCTTTTAAGCAACGAGCTTCACCAACTGCCTTGAAAAGATTTTCAATTTGCAATATTTTATTATTCTCTTTCTCAAATACTTTAGAAAGACCCAGATAGGCAAATGCATTGGCGGGATTAAGTTTAACTGCTTTTTCAAAATATTCTTTAGAGAGTGCGCTACTTCTTTTAAGATATGCAAATCCCATTGCCGTATAAGCAGTGCTATCTTTCTTTTCTTTTGTAGTATAATGCAGCGCTTTGTATGTGCCTTCATCAGCTGAAAACCTCAGTGCTTCTTCTGCAAGTTTCAGCGCTCTATCATCATCTTCTCCTGTATATGCATAGGAAAGAGCAACATCAGAGAGAATAGGCTTCCAAAGAGGATTATCGTTAAAACTTTCTTCTGCAAAACGAATGGCATTTTTATCCTTATTTAATAGATAAATTTCACTAATATACAAAGGAGACATAAATTCAAACGGATTTAATTTGTACGCTGTTTTATATTCCTTCAGAGCTTTTGATAAATTATCTTTGCATTGATTAGCTTCTTCAAAAGCAATATTTCCAAAAGCCTCTGCTATATAACTGTGATAGAGTGCACAGGATGGCTCTATTCTTATTGCTATTTTGTAATCACTTATCGCCTGGGGGAAATTTTTATTATTCAAGGCAGCGTCGCCTGCTTCTCCGTACATACTTGCAATGCTCTTTGGGACAAGCGAAAGAACAATAAAAACAATAAGTGCAACAGAGGTAATTTTTAGTAGATTATTCTTCAAGGAAAAAGCAAATACGACTTTTTTATCATAGAGTAAAAGGGCAAGTGCAGCAAATAGGATTGCAAAGGTAGCAGGATATGCAAAATCAAGGTCAAGCAGCGTATGGAGAAAAAGTGCAATAGTCCCTGTGAGTAACCCAATGTAAACAAAGTTTCTGTTAAATTTTAGTTTCTCTATACCCTTCAAAAGAAATCTAACAATAACAAAGAAAAAAGCGGTTGTTCCAATAATGCCTGTTTCTGCAAGGAACCTGAAGAATGATGAATGAGGGAAGCGTGCATAGAAAAGCCCCACTCTGTACTTAAGTATTGCATCTCTAAATGTCCCAAGACCTGTACCAAATATCGGATGATGGATGAAGATATTAATAGCATCCTTTGCAAGCTGTATTCTATCTGAAAGAGATTTGTTTTGTTCACCTGCTAAAAAATGTGCAAGCTGCTTTACTCGTGAGGCATTGTACTGCACTACTGGAGCAAGAAAATGATTATTCAGATAAACTACTAATATAACTCCCATAGCAATGTATGAAAGCTCAATAAGCTCTTTTTTCTTTTGCTTATTCGCTGCAAAGATAAATAACAAAGCAATGCCAACTATAAAGACCATTTCAGCTCCTCTGGAGCCTGTAAGGTATAGAACAAAGATTAAAAACACATTCACTAAATAAAGAATAAATTTGATATTTTTCTTTCCTTCGTTAAAGAACAAACCTAAAGAGAGGAAAACAGGCAGCAGGAGAAATCCTCCGAAACTGTTTGGATATTGAAAGAATGAATTTAATCTTTTCCCTGAGATAAAACTGTGTGAAACTGTGTATCGTGCAATGTATGAAGAAGGGAATTTTGCTACAGCAAAGTAGCCCATATATCCTACAAAACCTGCAACAAGACCAAGCAGTACAATAGAATAAAGAATAAATTTTGTATCTTCTTTTTCGATAATAGTGGAGAGGATAAAAAATAATACAGCGGATGCTTCAATGATGTATGCATCCAGCACGGAAATATATCTATAATAGGAAAACAGAGGAATAAGAGCAAAAATTAAAACAAATATTAAGAATTCTTTTGAGATAGCAAATTTGTTAAAACTCTCCCTTTTCAATTGATAAAAAGCAAAGAGAATAAAATCAACAAAGATAAGTATAACAAAGAAGTAACTCTGCCATACTTCATCCACTCCGTTAAAGATTGTTATAAAAAACATAGTTATCAGAGCAAGAATGATAATAAATTTTTTAAGCATAATGAATCATAGCTCCAAAATTAATAATTCCTTTTTCATTTAAAACATATTAATACTTTTATCCTGATTCGTCAAGTTTGTAAATCATCAGAATGTTTCGCACTTACTCTTTCCTGAAGAAGATAATATACGTATGCTATAAACGTAATAAGAAAAGCAAAATACATAATGCTTTTGTATGAATGAGTAAGTGTTACAATAACGCCACCTATAAGTGGGCCGAATATACTACCCAAACTTATGGATGATTGGATAAGGCCAGAAGCCGTTGCCCTTTCTTTATTATTTTCTGTAACTTCCTTCAATGCTCCTGTATAGAGAAATGACCAGGCAAAACCTGTAGCAATCATTGTAGGAATAATCCATAAATAATTAGGGACAAAAGCAAAAGAAAGGAATATTAGCGATGAAAGTAGAAGTCCCCATCCAACAGATTTTTTCCCTGAAATTCTATCCATAACAAAATACATTACTAATACCTGAGTAACATAGTTAAATGTAAAAAGAATTCCTTTCCAGTAGTTATTAGCTCCTATCTGCCCAAGGTACAGTACCCAGAATGCCCAGATACCAGTAGCACCTGTATGTCTTAAGAAGATTGAAACATAGATGCCCTTGTTTCTTTTGATTACATTGACTGGGAGAAGAGATACATATACGGGTTTGTATTCTTCCTCCTTTAAACCATACAGTACAAAGATAAGAGAGGTAAGAAAAGAAAGGCTACTCACAATAAACAGCCAGTGAAGTCCTAAAAACGTAACGATAATGCCAGAGATGTACTGCGAAATTGCAGAGCCAATGGCACCGAATGAAGAAAACTTTCCCATCTTCCCTTTGTTTTCATACACATAAGCGGCAAGTGCACCCGGATAAATACCTATCGTTGAACCTTGCAAAATCCTTACAAAGAGAAGCTCCCTATAATTCATAGTAAAATATCCGAGCGCATAAGAAAAAATTGATGTAACAAGCCCGATAATGATAATCTTTCTTCTCCCTATACGGTCAGCAATTCTACCAGAGAGGTATGAAGAAACAAATAAGAAAAGAGAAAAGACTGCGACAAGTATCCCTATTTGAAATTGTGTCGCATGAAGTTTCTCTGCAAGCTGCGGAATAAAAAGTTGCGGAGTAAAAACAGCAAGGTTTGCAAAAAGTTGTATGATAAGTCCTATTTTAGCTTCTTTTTTCATTAATCTTTATCTTCCTATTATTTGATTGAGATAACTCCCGCAGATGCAAGTGTAACAATAACACCTGCAATGATAACACCCATTGCTACAGCAATAAATGCCTTTTTCTTATTCATTTTAAATATCTCAGCTGCAAATGCACCTGTGTATGCTCCTGTACCTGGTAGGGGGATTGCAACAAAAAGCATTAGCCCTAAGAAACCATACTTATCAATAAATCTACTTGCCCTTCCTTGTATATTATCAAGATACCTTTTTATAAAAGGAATTTTCTCAGCCAGGATGAGGATGTAATGCCACAGTAAAAAAACGATTGGAATGAGAAGGATATTTACAAGTGTAATGATAACAAAACTCAGAAGAATATTCTCCTTGTAATAAAGAATAGCAATAGGGATTGAACCTCTCAGCTCAATCCCTGGAAGGAATGTTATAAATATTAAATATATCCATATTTTCACAATGATTATTTTAACAGAACTATGTCAATTTTCAATCACCTTTTAAATTTATTACACCGCTTAGCTCTTTACTATTTCCTCCTTTATCTACCGCGTATACTTTGAATGGTGTTTCATTGTCGAACAAATACAGAGGAATGTCAAATACGCCATCTTTGGAAACGAATCTTATACTGTGCACCGTAACGGTTGCATAATCAAGATTATCATCTTCTACTTTAACTTTTAATTCATAAAAAGGAGAATTAGTTTCTTTATTTGATTCAAGTGATATGATAGGTGGAGTTGTATCAATATTGAACTCTGCTTTCTTTATATCTTCCTTAAATGTTCTATTGGAAGCATAGCCTACAGAATAGAAATAGATATCCTGCACTCCATCCTGCAATTCTATGGGTTTGGTGTAAAGCTCAAAATTTTTGTTATCTTTACTGTAATAAGTTTTATAACTATTAATAAGCTCTCCTTTATCAACATTAAAACTCACTTTAACTTTTGAAGTATAGAAACCATTTTTCCCATCTGGCTCGGAAGGAGATGATACAAGATTAGTATTAAGATAATATTTACTTTTTACGGAAATTACATTTGATTTAACAGGTGTTAGTTCCTTTGATGTCCATACCTTTACATAGGCATCACCGGATTCTGCACAAGGTAGGTTTATTCCTTTTATAACAATCTTTACATTACTTCCTGCATTTATATCTTTTGGTACGACAATTGCAATTTCTTTTTCTTCGTCTTTTGTATCCTCAAAATGTGTTGTAATTGAGGGAGAAATGGGTGGGTATGTACCGTTTACTTTAATATCACTACGTGATATGTTTGTAAAAGAATCAGAAAGGAAATGAGAGAAACGAATGAAGATAAAGTCCTTTGGTACAGGTTTAACAAAAGTGAAACGCCCTCTCCCAAATGCTTGGGAAGTGTATCCTTCTAAGTCTCCATTTTGTCCCAATGAAAGTTCTATCTCCACTTCATCCTCAAGAAGTTTTATTTCAGGGTCTTTAATCGTGCTTACGTTTGTTATATGGTAATAATTTGATGTTAAATCCGTATCTCCATATTTTATGTGAATCTGAAAATATCCTGCATCCTGCGGATTTATTATAATACCTTTTTCTATAACAATTGTTGCTTCTTTTTCCTTGCTCAGTTCAACTGGAAGAGAGAATTTAATGATATGTCCTGAAAATTGTGGATCCTCAGTAAGATAAACCCCGTTTACAGAGATTCTATCTTTTGCATCATCCAATCTTCTTATAGGAATTGCATCGTCAAATGCAATGGAAATTTCCGTACCTTCTGATAAATCCGTTTCAGGATAAAAAGTAATTGTATATTGTGTGGAGCTTCCAATATAGTCAGATGAAAGTTCTACATCTATATTATTCGATGCTACTGCAACTCTATTTTTAAATCCCACAATAGATACAGAGAACAAAGCAATCAAAATAAAAATAATAATTTTTTTCATTTTCCCTCCTATTCGTATCTTAATGCTTCTACTGGATTCAGTAACGAAGCTTTCCTTGACGGATAAACACCAAAGAATATGCCTATAAAAACAGATACACTGAACCCTACTATGATAGACGTAGTAGTAATACGCGTAGGTATAAAACTCGTTGGGATGAGCAGTGATGAAACAACGCCTATAATAATACCTATTATACCGCCACCA
>CAJXKN010000080.1 GCA_913055585.1 uncultured Caldisericota bacterium
CAAAGTGGAAAATAATAAATGGTAAATTTTATATTGCAGTTAATATGATTAAATCTGATTCCTTTGGAGTAAAGATTGATAATAAAACAATAAAATTTTACAGGGCTTTAGATATGGCACCATAGGGAGGTATTTTAAAATGATGAGAAGGAAAATGCTTATCAACTTTTTGGCATTACTTGTTGTGATTATAGGCTGCGCAATTTTTATAGGATGGTGGTCACTTTACAAACCAGATCTTTTAGTGTCAGATGTCACTTCTACAGAAGCCAATCCTTCTGTAAACAATACTGAAGTAATTAAAGCAGAGATTCAAAATGCTGGCAAAGCTACTGCAAAGGGTTTTGATGTATGCCTTTTAGATAATGGGGCACCCATCACTTCAAAAGCAATTGATAAACTTGATAAAGGAAAAACAGTGAATGTAGATTTTACTTATACGCTTCTTTCATCAGGACATCATACACTTGAAATACAGATAGATTGCAAAAATCATATAAGGGAAGCAAACGAAGAAAATAACAAGGCTAAAATTGAGCTTGACGTTAAAGAAGCACCTCCCCAAATAACAGCAACTGTTTTTAAAAGGCAACTTGGAAATAATTGGCATCCTACAAATTACGGTGGCTCCTCACCCGTAATCCATAACGGAAAAATATATGTGGGAGGAAAAAATGAGTATTTCTTCTGCCTGAATAAAGAGACGGGAGAGGAAATCTGGAAATATAAAGTAGAGAATGCAGGAATGCACCCGGGTATCTACTCGACGCCCGTTTTCTATAAAAACAACGTTTACTTTGGTTCAACAGGTTCAAGTTTTACTGAAAGCGGTGGCTATGTATTCTCTCTCAATACAGAAAATGGAAAGCTTGTATGGAAATACGAAACAGGTTCCGACATTTTTTCAATCACATTGGACAACGGAGAAATTTATGCTTTAGATTCGAACGGTGTCATCTATAGAATAGATGCTCTTACAGGGAAGCTTATCAAAACGTATAAAATGCCTGAAAGGACAAACTTTGCAAGCTCAATTGTCATATATAAAGGCAAAATTTACGCAATTGGAGACATCCCCAAAACACGTTTATACTGCATAGATACAGAAACAGGAAGTATTTTATGGACATTTGACGGAGAGAAATACAAATTTTCAATACCTGTCATCTATCACGATAAGGTTTATCTTGATGGAAGATACTGCCTTGATGCAAATAAAGGTTTTGTTATATGGGAAAATAAGGAAGTAAGCAGAGGCTCTCAAGCATTTGATAAGGATTTGTTTGTTGCAACGGTAGATGGAAAGTTCCTTTGTATAAATGCAGCAAATGGGCAGACTATCTGGAAACAGACAATAGAGCCTTCGGTAACCTCTCCGTTCATTTCCAACAAAAAGATTTATATTGGGACAACCGTAAACAAAGTTTACTGCATAGATGAGCACTCAGGCGATACAATTGCAATTTATAAAACAAACGGGGTCATTACAACGAGACCACTTGCTTATAATGGAAAGGTTTACGTTGTTGCAGATGACGGTTACCTTTATTGCTTTGAAGAGAAATGAGGAGATGATTATGCATATTAAAAAAACAAACATTAAACTTAAGGCTATCTTAAGCCTTATTGCAGGCTTTGCAATTGCTATTCTTACAAGGCTCTCTGTTTTTGTGTGTACTACTGACTTTTCTTATATTAAAATTGGGTATTACGTTTTTCTTCCGAAAATGCATCTTTCATTTAGTCGTAATCCCAATCAATCGATAGATATGCTTAAATATATAGGCAAAAAGGTTTTAGGTTTTGGAGGGTTCCCTTTTTCAACATTCTCAAAATGTTCTCTTGAAAGAAGTGGGTCCTGTGTTTTTCCTATCTGCAAAGTTCCTTCAACAGTCGGTGAGTCTTCAATTTTACTTAACACTGTATTCTGGAGTACTATCGTATTTAGTTTAGTACTTCTATTTTCCCGAAGAAGAAAAGCACGGTAAAATTTTTAAAATTAACATAAGAAAGTGGAACTTTTTTACGAGTTAGGTGTCCTATATATAGAGGATATAGGATTTAGGATGATGAATGTTGAATTATGAATGTTGGATGTAGGATTTAGGATATAGGATTTTGTAGGTGATGAATTTGAGGAACTCTTGACTTGAAAAAAAATGATTATAATGGTAGCAAGATGGAAAAAATTGATTTACTGTAACAGAAAGATACGTTTTTAGAAAGTATAAAGTTGTGCTATACGGAGACGGTGAATATAAATGTTGAATGTTGGATGATGGATGATGAATAATAAATGTTGAATGATGAATGGAGACTAAGGGATAGGCTTTCTTTTAAGAAAATTAAGAATCTAAAGGCGGAGATTTAAAATTTTGTTCCGGAGTGCTTCAGAAAAGGTAAGAAGAAAGTTTAATGGCGAAAGTATGAAAAGTTAATGTAAGAAAGATGGTGAAAGAATTTTAAGCGGGATTTAGCGCAGGGGAATTTGAAATTGGGGAAAACAGCTTGAAAGTGCAAAATATAAGATGAAGTTAGAGGCAAGAGCAAAAAATGCTTCATATTAATTGCCTGAAAGGGCAAAAATAAAAATTATTACACAAGGAGGTAGAATGTGAGAAAGATAAACCATAAAATTCATTACATTTTTGCTGTAATATTAGTATTAGCGATTCCCTTATCATTCTTTGCATTACGACTTTTTGCAACAAATGGCCCCTGGGTTTATTTAGGGCCAGAAGATTATCGATTGTTAGCGGCTGGGAATGGTAATTTTATCGTTTTCAGTGCATTGCAGGATATAGATGCAAGGAAGATTACAGAAGCAAGAAGTGGAACAATGACTGACTCAGGCGTTGAAATAATTCCAAAAGGTAAGAATGTGAACATAACCTTTGAAGAGATGAGGGGCAAGATAATTCCTGCTTTAAAATTCTATGTAATTACTCCTGAAAATACACTTTTAGAGCTTAATAAAAAAGAGACTTTTGAAATTCCATCTCCCTTGAAGAATAAGGGGCAGACGGAAAAGAAACTAAAATTTGTAAGGTTACATCTAAACGGCAAGAGTGTTCTTTCGGAAGGCGAACCTGAGTTTTCACGGCTGGTCTGTTCGCCCGATGCTACCAAATATCTAATTTGGAATGAAAGAGGTTTATGGCTTCTTGAGGTAGACAAGAATGATTTGACTAAAATATCAACCGATACGTATAACGGAAAAACGTATGATGAGTTAAAAGGCGAATTGCTAAAGTATTTCAGGTCAAAAGGGATGGAAGGTCCTGCTACTCTATGGTGGAATGATAACCCTATATTCAGTCCTGACAGTTCTAAAATTGTATATATCACGAATAGAGATTGTATGACTGGCGGAAGCTCAATCTGGCTCTATGATTTTACAACGAAAGAAGAGCGTCCTCTCATAAAAAATGAGAGTGGCGAATATTACCGCTGTGACGGATGGATAGATGCTACGCACATAATTGTACACAGATATTATCGAAATGACAAAGTTCCTTATTTCATCGTTGATACAAATGGATGGATAAAGCATTTGAACCTCAAAGGCAAACAACCTGCTGTCCTGTCTGTTTCAGATCAGGGGCTCATAGCTTATACATCGAATTATTCAGAATCAAGAGATATTAGAGTAATAAAAGTTGGTCAGAACAATAGTATTACCAAACTATACAGTAGAACAATAGATGGAACGCTCAGACTCTATAAGTCAGAGCTAATAAATCCTGAGGGTACAAAAGTTGCCTATCTATATGCTCCTGACAAAGATGAAACTTCCCAAAATCTAATGATTGCAGATTTGAAAAGTAATAAAGAAACTATTATAGAAAGAGTGCCAACAAAAGAAGCAATACACAATTTTAGCTGGTTGGATAATAATCGTTTGTTAATACATACAGATAAAGTAACAAATGGAATGGATAAAGTTTCATCCTGGATTTACAACGCTGAGGGAGGAAAATCATGATATATAAAATTAAGAAATTACTATCAGTCTTATTAATATTAATAATTGTTTTTTCTTCCCCAATACCAGCGTTAGCCTATTCTTATAGCCATGTGTTTGAAAATGTGCCTCCAGCAATACTAAATTGGGCATGTCCGCTAAGCAATTGGCCTACAGTAACAAGTAGCTGGAATACTCCACGAGATATCGGTACAAATCCCCATCAAGGAGTGGATTTATCTGCAAACTTTGTACCTGTTTATGCAGTATGGAATGGATGGCTAACACGAGTAGGAAATTACACCATACATTTTCAGATAGATATAAATAATGATGGTATTAAAAACGATTCTATTTACTATTGTTACTACTATCACCTGTCTGCAAGAAAGCCTGAAGGCTATTATAAAAAAGGAGCACAAATAGGCACTTCAGGCGATGAAGGTGGTGCATATGACCCTCACCTACACTTTGGCGGAGCAATTACCGATAGTTACGGTACCAGATGGTATAGGAATGAAATTAATTATCGTTGGACGAGTTATTGGTGTAATGGGGAAGACTTAGATAGTTTTAAACAAGTTCACTGGAATTGGAATAATGGCTTGAATACAGCTCAAATTACTATCTACTTTATGGATGACCCGAATTATTATGTACAACCATCGGAAGTGAGGATATTCCATAGGAAAGCCGGGACTTCAATATGGACAGACGGCGGTTTAATGAATTACAAAGGTAACAATATATATGAGTACTCTTTTTATGGCAAATATCCTGCTGGCACCTCTATAAACTGGTTAGTAAGAATAAAACGGTCTGGTTTATCCGGCTATTCATACTGCTGGGCTCCTGCAAAGTATTATCAACCTGACCCTAATCCAAATTCGACATCCTATCCCTACGCCTATTATACAAATACTATTAATTATTAATTAATCCTTTCGTATGTAATGAATAACTGTTTGTTTAAGATATAATATCAACATTGAGAGAGGTACTGTTTGAAAAGAATAATTATCATTTGTTTGGTTTTAACTGTAGCAAGTTCTTTCTTATATGGCTGTAAGGAGATGGGTAAAGAAGAATTTGAATATATAGATTCAACCGGTACCTCTTTCTCTGATATCCAAGGCAAAGGTGTTGAACTGTGGTTTAATCAGTGGTATATGGATATAGATGAGGCAGGAACTTATGGAAAAAATAGTGTATTTACGATCGATGGTAAATCATACCAGCATGGAGTGGGAGTAGATGGGCTTGATATTGACGGAAAGGACCTTCGGGAATTTAGCTTCATAAAATACAAAATACTACAAGGTCAATACTCTGAAGTACGTGGTATTTTTGGATTTGACGATCGCACTAAAATAAAATCAGATGCCAAACTAACAGCTTATGCAGATGATAAAAAAATATTTGAAAGCCCTGTAATAAATTCAAAAGTAAATAGTATAAACATAAAATTTCCGTTGCCAAATAATATAAGCACTATTTCCTTTAGAATCGACTTCCATGTTGTAAATGGGACCACCCCTAAAATTATCCTTGCTGATCTTAAAGCCAAAAAGAGATAGTAACGCTAATTTTTTTAATGGTAAAAAGTTTTAACTCTGTGCTAATACTAACGGTAAATAAGTGATTATGGGAGAAGGCACAAACGGAGAGAAAAAAGCTGGGTGCGCCCTTTAAAAATAGAATTTCTTGCTAAGTTGTGTGTCTAATATATAGAGACACAGGATGCAGGATTTGGAATATAGGATTTTGTAAATGGAGAGTTTGAAAAGCTATTGACTTGAAAAAAAAATGATTATAATAATAAGATGAAAAAGATTGATTTGATGAAAATAGAGGATGTGTTTTTAGAAAATATAAAGTTGTGCTACAAGGAGACGGTGAATATAAATGCTGGATGGAGAATGTTGGATGTTGAATGTTGAATGTTGGATGATGAATGTTGAATGGAGGCTAATGGATAGGTAGTCTTTCAGGGAATTTAGAATCTAAAATCAAAATTTGTTCCGGAGTGCCTCAGAACAAGTGGGTGAGAAACCTTTGAGCAGGATTTGTTAAAACGGAACTTGAAATTAAAAAAAGGATTAAATACGTAAAACGTTGATATGAAATTAGTTAACATTTAGAAGCGGAATCGAAAGCAAAAAATGTTTTATATTAATTGCCCAAAAAAGGCAAAAACAAAAAATTACTAAGGAGGTAAAATATGAGAAGGAGGAACCATAAAATTCATTACATTTTTGCTGTAATATTAGTATTAGCGATTGCCTCATCATTCTTTGCATTACGACTTTTTGCAACAAATGGCCCCTGGGTTTATTTAGGG
>CAJXKN010000081.1 GCA_913055585.1 uncultured Caldisericota bacterium
AAAAGATGGCAAAAACAAGTGGTAATATGAAAATGGAGTGGGCAATGAGAAATATGCCCATTATGAGGAGTATAGAAGAAAGATTAAAAAAAGAGAAACCTTTTAGAAGCGTAAATATTGCAATGGCGCTACATCTTGAAGCAAAAACTGCAAATCTTGCATATGTATTAATGGAAGGCGGAGCAAATGTTTCAATTACGAGTTCAAATCCTCTTACTGCACAGGACGATGTGGCAGAGGCGCTTGCTGAAAGAGGCGTAAAAGTATTTGCAAAGTATGGTGAGACGGAAGAAAAGTACTGGGAAAATTACAACAAGGTAGCCGATATCAAGCCGAATATCATCATTGATGATGGAGGAGACCTTGTCACACTTGTGCATACGAAAAGAAAGGAACTGCTAAAAGATATCTGGGGAGGCTGTGAAGAAACGACAACAGGCGTGATAAGGGATAAAGCGCTTGAAAATGAGAAAAAGCTTCAATTCCCTATTATTGCGGTGAATAATGGCCATTGCAAATATCTCTTTGACAATCGCTACGGCACAGGTCAATCTGCATGGGATGGTATTATCCGTACAACAAATTTAACAATTGCAGGTAAAAATATTGTTGTAGCAGGCTACGGATGGGTAGGAAAGGGTATTGCAATGCGTGCAAAAGGATTAGGTGGAAGAGTATTCATCACAGAGGTGGATCCTATCAGGGCGATGGAAGCATATATGGATGGATTTACCGTTTTACCTATGAAAGAAGCTGCAAAGATAGGAGACATTTTTGTTACTGCAACAGGGGATACAAATGTTATTGACTTGCGGCATTTTGAATTATTGAAAGATGGGGCTGTCCTTGCAAATGCAGGGCATTTTAATGTGGAAATAAATATGGATGAGCTTGAAAAGAGTGCCGTGAAAAAACGTACAGTGAGAAAAGATATTACTGAATACACGTTAAAAAATAATCGCAAAATCTATGTATTAGGTGAAGGAAGGCTGGTAAATCTTGCCTGTGCCGATGGGCATCCTATAGAAATAATGGATTTGTCTTTTGCATTGCAAGCTCTTTCAGCGGAATATTTGATGAAGAATAGAGATAAAATGGAGAAAAAAGTGTACAATGTGCCAGAAGCTATTGATGTTGAAGTTGCAAAATCAATGTTAAAGGCCTACGGCATAGAGATTGATACGCTTACAGAGAAACAGATAGATTATTTGACAAAATCACATTAAGGAGGTGGGGTTATGTCATTTGTTATAACGGTTTATGTGCCTTCAGGTATCGTGATGGCATCTGATAGCAGACAGAGCATCACAATACAGCGAAAGGATAATACAGGAAAAACGTACCCTCCCATTCAAACGGTAAGCTCTGATTTTGTATATAAAACTTATTTATTACCCAAACAAAATGTAGGGATAAGTGCATTTGGTGAAACGCTTCTTGGGAAAATGACTACTGAATCGCACCTTAAAACGTTTGAAGAGGAAGATTTAACGGAAAAGGATGATGTTGAGACTATTGCAAACAAACTTTTGAATTTTTTTAAGAGAAAATTCCCTCAGGCGGATAGTTCATTTCATATTGCAGGATACAAGAAGAAAGGCCGACTGAGTATTCCGTACGTCTATCACTGCAATATAAAACGTGCAGAATTAAAACGGCTTAACGTAACGCCTGATAAAAGAAAGGTGGTCTATGGAGCAAGCTGGGGAGGAGAAGGTGATATTATTGCAGAGATACTGCAGCCAGCCTGGATGAAAATGCCTAATGGAACGCTTCAACAGGTAACCAAACCCCCGATTCTCTGGGATGCAATGCCCCTACAGGATGCCATTGATTTTGCAATATATGCAGTGAAAACAACGATTGATACAATTCGCTTTCAGGCGCGTCCAAAAACGGTCGGTGGACCGATTGATGTACTGCTTCTTACGCCTGAAGGTGCAGAATGGATAAAGAGAAAGGAGCTACACGGCTAAAATGCCTGGAACAATCGTAGTAGGCGCACAATGGGGTGATGAAGGAAAAGGCAAAATTGTTGATTTTCTTTCAAAAGATGCAGATATTGTTGTGCGTTTTAATGGAGGCGGAAATGCAGGCCATACAATTATGTATAATGGTATGGCATTTAAACTTCATTATGTGCCATCAGGCGTGTTTCAAGGCAAGCAATGCATTTTAGGAAATGGAATGGTAATAAATCCAAAGGCTTTGTTGGAAGAAATTGCATTAATAGAAAAAGCAGGAGTAGAGCCTCATATTTTTATAAGTAAAAGGGCTCATATTATTTTTCCGCATCATATTGATATTGATAAAATAAATGGAAAAGCCATTGGTACAACAGGCAAAGGGATAGGTCCTGCTTATGCAAGTAAAATGGAAAGGACGAATCTCAGAATAGAAGATATTACAAAAGAAGGTGCGGAAGAAACAATAAAGAATGCTTTAGAAATGAGGAAATTGGATTTTATTATGAGAAATGTTGTGAAGGAAGATGAATTTGAACAGTTCAAAGAAGATACTGCTAAAAGGTATGCGTTATACGGAGAAAAACTAAAGAAATATGTGAGAGATATTTCTACTATTGTTCAGAGTGCTTTGAGAAATAGGTCCGTACTTTTTGAAGGCGCGCAAGGGGTAATGCTTGATATAGATTTTGGTACATACCCATTTGTTACATCTTCTAATACCGTAGCACAAGGTGCATTTAACGGTGCAGCAGCAAATCCTTTTTACATTAAAAGGATTATAGGTGTAAGCAAAGCGTATGCTACCCGTGTGGGTGAAGGCCCATTTCCTACGGAGTTAAGCGGTCCAGTAGCAGAACTATTGAGAAATGCAGGTAAGGAATTTGGAGCAACGACAGGTAGACCACGTCGCGTTGGATACCTGGATCTTTTTGCATTAAAATATGCTGTAACGGTGAGTAGCATCACGGAAATTGCTCTCACTAAAATTGATATACTCTCTACATTAAAAGAAGTAAAAGTAGCGGTTGGATATAAATTGGACGGAAAACCTATCAATCAATTTCCTGCAAGTGCAACGGAGCTTGGAAGAATAACGCCTATTTATAAAACGATGTTGCCTATAGAGAAATTAACATTGGATGAGTGGAAGGGATTAAAAGGAAAAACAAAGGAGGATTTACCGAAGAATATCCGAACATACGTTCATTTTATTGAGGATTACCTCGGCGTGCCTATAAAGATAATCTCATTTGGACCTGAAAGAGAAGATACAATTACTTATGGATAATTTGGAATCAATCTCTCCTCTGGACGGACGATACTATTCGTCCGTGAAAGAGCTCAGTGAGATATTTTCAGAATATGCACTGATAAAGAAAAGGGTCTTTATTGAAATTGAATATCTCATCGCATTTTGCAGAGTGACAAAAGAAGTACAATTTAATGAAGATAGCTTGAGGAATATTTATTATAATTTTTCCATTATGGATGCAAAGGAAATCAAAAAAATTGAAAAAAGAACGGAGCACGATGTTGCCGCAGTAATAGCATTTATAAAAGAAAGAGTCCCTGAAAATATGAGGCGTTTTGTGCATTTTGGTCTCACCTCTGAGGATGTGAATAATCTTGCGTATGGATTGATGTTAAAGGATGGAGTAAAGTTATATGCTTCTCAGTTAAAGAATGTTATTCTCCTTCTAAAAGAATACATTGAGAAATACAGAAGTGATATAATGCTTTCACATACTCATGGCGAACCTGCAACATCAACAACGTTGGGAAAAGAGTTTGCAAACTATGCAGTGCGGTTTTCATTGCAGTATAAAAAGCTTAAAAGAACGGAGATTCAAGGAAAGCTTAATGGTGCAACGGGCAATTTTAATGCCATCAAAACAATATATCCTGATATAAACTGGATTAACTTTTCAAAAGAGTTTATTAAAAGATTGGGTCTTTTCCCCACTCTTTTTTCTACACAGATTCTATTTGCTGATTCATATGCTGAGTTGTTTGATACAATGCGACGAATAAATGCTATTATAATAGATTTTGCAAGAAATGTCTGGATCTACTTCTTACTTGGCTACTTTAGCCTTGAAGTTTCTAAAGAATCTGTAGGTTCTTCTACAATGCCACATAAGATTAATCCAATCCTTTTTGAAAATGGTGAAGGAAATGCAGAAATAGCAGAGAATTTATTGTGGTTTTTTTCAAGGAAACTTACAAAATCTCGTTTGCAGAGAGATTTGAGCGATTCAACGGTAAAGAGGAATATCGGTGTTGCGTTCGGGCATAGTATGCTTGCTGTAAAATCTATTGAGGCAGGCTTAAAGAAGTTAAAAATAAATAAAGGAAAAATTCAGCAAGATTTGGAAACACACCCGGAGATTTTTTCTGAGCTTTTACAGCTTTATTTGAGAAAAGTTGAGAAAACTAATGGATATAAAGAAATAAAGCAAAAATTAAGAGGAAAAAAAGTTTCTTATGAAGAATTGGTAAAGATGCTTCCGGATAAAGATAGTGAGGCACTTACCTCATCTTTTCTGTTAGGCAATAGCCAAAATCTTGTTAGCAGAGCTTTGGAAATTATAGAGAAGAGTCTCTAATGACTTTTTAGTACTGCAATGTATGGCAGATTTCTGTATCTTTCAGCATAGTCAATTCCATAACCTACAACAAAAAGGTCAGGGATTTTGAAGCCTACGTAGTCCACAGCTACTTTTACTTTTCTTCTCTCTGGCTTATCCAATAATACACAGATTTTTATACTCTTTGCTTTGCGTGTTTTTAATATATCATATATAGCTTTCAGGGTATAACCTGTATCGATAATGTCTTCCACAATAATAACATCCTTACCCTCTACTGGTGCTGAAAGGTCCTTTAAAATATGAACGTTGCCAGAGGATTCTGTATTGCTTCCATAGCTTGAAGCAGCAATATAGTCAACTGTAAGGTCAAGCTTTATTTCTCTTACAAGGTCTGCTAAGAAAAATCCCCCTCCTTTGAGTATTGAAATGAAAACAGGTTTTTTACCTTCATAATCTTTGCTAATCTCATCTGCAATTTCTTTAATGCGTTTTTTTAACTTATTTTCACTGATTAGCAGTTCAAGTTTTTCTTCTTTTTTCACCATTTGCACTCTTTTTAGAATTTTGGTGGAGCAGAGGGGATTTGAACCCCTGACCTCATCCGTGCGAGGGATGCGTTCTCCCACTGAACTACTGCCCCTTTATACTTATTATACAAGGAAAGTAGCAAAAAACAATAGACGAATTGAAGTATCATTCTGCCACTATGAAGGAGATTCTGAAACAAGAACTGGCCTAATGGCCAGGAAAGGGGCGTGGCCTAACGGCAGGAAAGGATTGCAGCATGACATCTCCTTTTGTCACCCTGAATTTATTTCAGGGTCTACTGATTAGAGGGAACACATTTCCCTCTAACTCCTATTTTTTTCTTTTGTCACCCTGAACTCGTTTCAGGGTCTATTCTTTTAAAAACAAAAACGAGATTCCGAAACAAGACCTGGCGGAAAACAGCCAGGGAAAAGATTGCGGAATGACAGGATGAATGAAAAAACAAAATAGAGATTCCGGACAAAGCCCAGAATGAGAACCCAACAAGTTTAGCATTTAGAGTAGTTTGAAAAAAGTCCCCTTCAATTAGAAGCAATACGGGAATTCCCTTCCATCAAAAAGTCGTGGGAAAATCCCAAATACAAGAATTCGGAGTATAGAGAAGCCATTTTCTGATTGAGATTAATATGCATATTCCCCTGTGATGTTTCTGCAGGTTAAATAAGAGTAAATCCCTCACTGAAAAGGGGATTTACCTGAAAACATTCAATTTTTAGCAGTCTACATTAAAAATGGAAAATATGCTCTAGGATAGGGAATGCAATAATAATTGCTGCAAAAATAACTAATCCTATAATTAATCTTCTTTTTGGAATACCAGGAAATCTAAATATAAAATCAGAAACAGGATGCCCTTTTCTTCTCTGCTCTGCAAGCCATCTTCTCTCAAGAATATCTGTGTAAGTCGTTAAAACTATAGTATATGCTATTACACCTATATCAACGATAGCTGTAATTATATGCTCATAAGAACCTTGCTTATCCATAATAAAGAAAATAGTGTTTACAACAAGCAATGGGACAAACACTGCATAGGCAATTATTGCATTGAATCTGTGAACCTGTTTCCATTTTTTCTCACTGGCCATTGTCATCGGCGTCACCACTCCA
>CAJXKN010000082.1 GCA_913055585.1 uncultured Caldisericota bacterium
TGCTGGACTGCCGTTTGGCAGTGGCAATGTTAAAATTGTAAGCGGCAATGAAGTTATCCTGACAGGTAGTGACATTACGCCGGGACAGTTTGTGGAATTTAACATCGTATTTCCAAAAGGTATTGTGGAGAAACCTACAGGTGTCACTGTGTATCCCGGGAGTGCTGCAGAGAGAGCTAAAAAGATGGCAGAGCAAGCGTCACGAAGAGCAAAACTAAATGGATTAAAAAATCTCATTGGTTTGCTCCTCTTTATCCTCATAGTTCTCTGGATATTTCTTACGTGGCTTAAAAAGGGCAAAGATATTGTCCTGCCAGAATATGCAGAATATCTTAGGGAGCCTCCGTCCGATTTGCCTCCTGCTGTCGTTGGCGCACTGCTCAAACAAGGTGCAACAACAACAGAAGTTATTGCTACGCTGCTTGACCTTGCAGAGAGAGGATATATAAAAATAGAGGAAATGGACCGGACGTTTGGCGGAGGAGATTATGTTTATAAATTAACAAATAAAGATTTTTCTAAACTTAAATATTTTGAAAAGCAACTACTTAATGATATTTTTGATGGGTTAGATTCAGTCCGTTTGTCTGATCTAAAAAATGAGTTCTCTATGTATCTTCCCACAATTTATAGAAGCATCAATAAAGAACTCGTCAAAAATGGTTTTTATGAAGGAGGCAGTCCTGCTAAAGTAAAAGGAAAATATCTTGGAATAGGCTTTGCTATGATCTTTGGAGGTTTCTTTCTTCTATTTCTTGGCATTATTACTTTTATTGCCTGGCCTGTTCTTCTCGGTGGGATTGTAGTAGCTCTTTTTGCTAATGCTATGCCACGCAAGTCAATGAAAGGTGCAAAAGAAAGGATGAAGTGGCTTGCTTTCAAGCGCTACCTTGAAGATATTGTAAAATATAAAAAGGCAGGGGAAGCAAAAGAACTTTTTTCGAAGTATCTGCCGTTTGCTACAGTGTTTGGCATTGATAAGCACTGGATAAGAGCGTTTTCTGAAGCGCAGGCACCTGCACCGATATGGTATGTCCCTTATTACGGGGGCTATGGGTATAGTGACGCCGGATTGTCTTCCAAACAAGGATTGGGAAATGCAGCTTCAAATATCGAAAATAGTATGAAAGGCTTTTCTCTTGATTCAATATCAGGAGGACTAAATTCCTTGCTAAACAGCTCTGCCTCTATATTTACCTCTGGCGGTTCTTCCGGTGGAGGTGGTGGATTCTCCGGAGGCGGTGGCTTTGGAGGAGGAGGTGGTGGTGGCTCTTCCGCTGGGTAACTACTATTGAAAAAATGAGAAATAAGGAGTAAACTACAGCTATGAAGAAAAAGAAGAAATCCGTTATCGGGATGATATTTAAGATAATTGTTTTGATTATTTTATTTGCTATTCTTGCAGGTATAGCATTTGCAGGAGTTTATATAAAGGAGTGTGCAGCAGACCTTCCTGATATATCCAGGCTTTCCTATTCTCCTGAACAGTCCTCACAGATTTTTGATTATAAAGGCAATCTTATTACAAATGTTTATGCATTTCAGAATAGAGTATATGTACCATTGAATAAGATTTCTGACATTGCAAAAAAAGCTGTCATTGCTGAAGAAGACGAAAGATTTTATAATCACGGTGCGCTGGATTATAAGGGTATTGCAAGGGCTCTGTGGGCGGATGTTAGATACAAGCGGGTTGTGCAGGGCGGAAGTACCATTACGCAGCAGCTCGCAAGAAATTTGTTTCTTACACAGGAAAGAACAGTAAAAAGAAAAGTAAAAGAAGCTTTGCTTGCAATTGAACTTGAGAAGAAATTTACCAAAGATCAGATTTTGGAGATGTACTTAAATGAAGTGTATTTTGGTGCTGGTGCATACGGCATAGAATCTGCTGCAGAAACATACTTTGGAAAACATGCAAGCGAATTAAATCTACCAGAATCTGCAATGCTTGCAGGTGTAATCAAATCACCTTCTGATATCAATCCTTTTGTAAACTTAAAAGCAGCAAAAGAAGCTC
Organism: uncultured Caldisericota bacterium; assembly: GCA_913055585.1. Lineage (GTDB taxonomy): Bacteria > Caldisericota > Caldisericia > Caldisericales > Caldisericaceae > CAJXKN01. The sequence goes on from CAJXKN010000082.1 coordinate 2,018, forward strand.
AAAAGCTTGTACTGGAGAAAATGGTAAAAGCTGGATACATTACTGAAAAACAGGCAAAAGATGCAGAGAATTTTAAGTTACGATTTTCAACAAAGAAGAATGCAAATGATAATATGGGTTATCTCATTGATTATGTAAAAGAAAAAGTTGCAAAGAAGTTTGGAGATAAGATGCTATATTCAGGTGGATTAAAAATATATACGACGATTCGTCCTGAGCTTCAGACTGCTGCAAGTGAGGCAATTAATAGCGTACTTACAAAGGCAGAAGATGATGGTGTATTCCCCAAAGGGAAAAAAGATTCAAAAGGTGTTATTCAGCCACAAAGTTCCCTTACTGCTCTAAATGCAAAAACTGGTGCAATACTTGCGATGGTAGGGGGTAGGGATTACAACAACACAAAATTCAATAGAGCAACTGCATTGAAACAGCCAGGTTCTTCTTTTAAAATTTTTGATTATACCTCAGCAGTTTCCTGTGGTGCTGTTACACCTTCTTCCATTATTTTATCCGCGCCATACACGGTTAATTATGGTAACATAGGGCAGAGCTGGACACCGCACGAATGGATTGGGAAGAACAAATATTTTGGGGATTTGAGTGTAAGGAGAGCATTGTCTCTCTCCTCAAATGTATGTGCTGCAAAAATAAGCCAGAGGGTGGGGTTGGACCGTGTAATATATTTTGCACGCAAATTCGGTATCACTACAGACCTTAAACCATATCCATCCATTGCCATAGGAAGTTTTGAAGTAAAACAATTGGAAATGGCATCCGCTTACTCAACGCTTGGGAACGGAGGTGTACGCCATCCGCCTTACGTTATCGAAAAAATTGTTTCTCCTAAAGGGCAGGTACTGTATCAACATACAGACCATCCTTATAGAGCAGTATCACCACAGGTAGCGTACATTATGAACAAACTTTTTGGTTATGTAATGTCAACTGAAGACAATGCAAAGATTAAGGGCTTGCCATCCGCAGGTAAAACAGGAAGCACGGATAACTGGACGGATGCATGGTTTGACGGATATACCCCTAATATTTCCGTAAGTGTATGGGTAGGACCGGATTCTCAAGAGGTAACATTTCCTGATGTATTCAATGCAGGGGCACGTTTTCCTGCAATGATATGGCGCAAGTTTATGCTCACTGCAATGAACGAATTTCCAAAGGATAATTTTGAAAAACCTTCTTCGGGACTCACTCTTAAAAAGGTTTACGATAACACTGGATACCTAACTGACCCTTATGCAAAGGTAAAAAAAGGTATTTCATATGATGAATTTTTGGATGATGTAGTCCCACCTGAAGATATCAGGGCTAAAGGTTTTGTTACAGTAGAAGTATGCAAAGACTCGGGATTGCTTGCACCGCCAAATTGTCCAGAAGACCTCATAGAGAAACGTACGTATATAAAAGGAACGGAACCAACGAAGGTTGATCCACGAACATTTGAAAATCCTGCTCCAGTAAACCCTAATCCACCACAGAATATTCAATTTGATTTTACAACGGATAAGGATACGTATACAATGGGGGAATATGTAAAAATGAAAGCAACGGTAAGCAATGTAACTGATTATAATGGGTTTAGTGTAACTTTTTATATCAATGATTTGCCTATAGCCACAATCAGCACGCCGAAAGATAATGCTTACCAGTTTAATTTAATTGCAAGTATTGAAGGTAAAGCACATCTTCGGGCAGTATTGCAAAAAGATGGAAATACTATTGCATCAAAAGAAAAAGACATTATTATAGAAAAGAAAAATCCATAGAAGAGGTGAAGTATGTTAGATCCTAATTTAATAAGGACAAAAACAGAGTTTGTTAAGAAAGGCATTGCTAATAAAGGAGTGGATGCCTCCATTGTAGATGAGTTTCTCAAGGTAGACGAGAAAAGAAAGGGAATGATTAAAGAAATTGATGAATTGAGGCATAAAAGGAAGGTGCTTTCGGAAGAGATAGGAAAGAGAATTGCTAATGGAAAAGATACGGAAGAAACAAAAGAAGAAGTAAGAAATATAGGAAAACAAATTAAAGAAAAAGAAAAAGATTTTAATGAGTTGAACAGGCAGTTTAAAAATATTCTATTGCGTATTCCAAACATTCCGCATTCCTCTGTGCCGTACGGCAAAAATGAAATAGATAACAGAGTAGTAAAAAGATGGGGGGATATAAAAGATTTTGATTTTGAGCCACGGCCACACTGGGAAATTGCTGAAAAATTAGGCATTATTGACTTTAAGAGAGCTGCGAAGATCTCTGGTGCACGTTTTTATGTACTGAAAGGAATGGGGGCAAAACTTGAGAGAGCCTTGATTTCCTGGATGATAGACCTGCACGTTGAAAAACATGGTTATAAAGAGATTTTTCCTCCATTTTTGATAAACCGTGATTCTATGATAGGTACAGGGCAGTTACCAAAATTTGAGGATGATATGTATCATTGCGGAAAAGATGACCTCTTCCTTGACCCTACAGCAGAAGTTCCTGTAACAAATCTACACAGAGATGAAATATTGAAAGAAGAAGATTTGCCTATTAAATACGTTGCATACACAGCTTGCTTTAGGAGAGAAGCTGGTGCGGCAGGTAAAGATACAAGAGGTATTATTCGTGTACACCAATTCAATAAGGTAGAAATGGTACGATTTGTAAAACCGGAGGAATCGTACAAGCAGCTTGAAGAACTTATTGATAATGCAGAGGATGTACTGCGCTTATTGAATATACCCTATCAGCTAAAGCAGATGTGCACGGGAGATTTGGGCTTCACTGCAGCAATGAAGTTTGACCCTGAAGCATATATGCCTGCACAGGATAGATACGTTGAGATTTCTTCCTGCAGTAACTTTGAGGATTTTCAGGCACGGCGTGCAAATATTCGTTATCGGACAAAAAGTGGAGAATTAAGATATGTCCATACCTTAAACGGCTCTGGTCTTGCCGTTGGTAGGACGATGGCGGCTATTCTGGAAAATTACCAGCAAAAGGATGGTTCTGTTCTTATCCCTGAAGTATTGCAAAAATACGTAGGAACTGATAGAATAACTGCGGAAAATTAAACTTATAAGTGGAGGGGTGACCGAGTGGTTGATGGTACCGCACTTGAAATGCGGCAGGCGATGAGCCTCGGAGGTTCGAATCCTCTCCCCTCCGCCATAATAATTTATCATTTACAAGAACTTTTAAGCAACATCCATCAACTTTTTAAACGATAAGCTTGAGTTTAACCTCCAAAACATATAAGTAATTTACAGAGACTTCTTACAGAATTATTCAAGCGCAAATTTTGTTAATCTTATGAAATCCACTGACTCAACACTCTTTTAGCATCTTTTAGTACCATTTTCCTATCTCTACATCTCTACCTTTGTTTCTATCCTGTCATTCCGCTCTTTTCCTTGGCCGTTTTATGCCAAGTCTTGTTTCAGCATTTCCATCCTTTGTTTTGCTTTTTCTTTTTTCTTTGTCATGCTGAACTTGTTTCAGCATCCCTCTTTTCCCTTTATCTTTTTCTTTTTTCTTCGTCATCCTGAACTTGTTTCAGGATCTCGTCTTTTGTTTTCATCTTTTTCTTTTTTCTTCGTCATGCTGAACTTGTTTCAGCATCTCCTCTTTTGTTTTCTGTTTCATCTTTTTACTCTTTTAATAGGAGTTATATGGAAATGCGTTCCCTATAACTTTAAAACCTGGCGTAATGTGTGCCAGGGAAAATAGCAAGGTGACAAAAAGGAAACTCAATTACCTTGAGACTGCCACGGCTGCAAAAAGCGCAGCCTCGCAGTGGCGGGAGTGCTACGGCTCCTAACGGGGCCTGCAGTGGTACAATTATGCACTATTGTGCACATTCGCCATTGCGAGGAGTCTTTAGACCACGTGGCAATCTCAAGAAAGTCGCCATTGCGAGGGGTCTTTAGACCCCGTGGCAATCTCTGCTTTTGTTTTCAGAGAGAATAGACCCTGAAACAAGTTCAGGGTGACAAAAAGAATTTTTTAGGGGGAGCATTAAGTGGGTGCTTTTTAACCCCCTCAAATTGAAGATCCTGAAACGAGTTCAGGATGACATTGTTCAGGGT
>CAJXKN010000083.1 GCA_913055585.1 uncultured Caldisericota bacterium
TCGCAATTTTCAAATATGCTAATATTTCAGTAATAAAAGTTGGAGAGTAAAATGAAAATTGATGAAAGAGAACTATTCAAAAGAGTAATGACGGACTTTGTCTTGGAAGAAGACCCAATATTGGCTATGCTAAAATGGATGACAACACAACTTATGGAAGCAGAAGCAGTCAGTAGAGGCAAGGGCAAATAAAAATGAGCATAGTACTAGCAGAACAACACACTTTAGTGGTTACAGACCAAGACGCTTTGATACAAGAATAGGGACAATGTATTTGATGGTACCCAAATTACGCAAAGGTGGATATATTCCATTTTTCATTACAGAAAAGAAAAGAGCGGAGCAGGCTCTTATCTCTGTAATACAAGAAGCTTATATCAATGGAGCATCAGTAGAGCGTATAGTCAAAGAGATGGGCATAGAGGGTATCTTGCGCTTCACAGGTATCACAGATAAATAAAGGATTAAATAAACAGGTAGATGCTTTTAGGAACAAATCTCTTCAAAAAGAGTACCCTTTTATATGGGTAGATGCACTCTATGAAAAGATACGCTCCAATGCTCATGCAGTATCTACTGCCGTTATGGTAGCTTATGGTGTGGGAATGGGTGGTAAGCGTGAAGTATTAGCAATTGAGCCATTCTACAGCGAAAGTAATGAGAGTTGGAGAGCATTTTTTAAAAAGCTTAAGTCAAGAGGATTACAAAAGTATGCCTTGGTAGTTTCAGATGCTCACCAAGGCATACAAAATGCAGTTAAAAATGAACTTTTAGGTTGCAGTTGGCAACGTTGTAAAGTGTATTTTATGCGTAATATTTTAGCCTATGTTTCCCCAAAAGATAAAGAGCTGTTTGCTGCCAAACTAAAACAGATATGGCTTCAGCCTGATTTTGAAAGTGCCATAGCTATGTCTAATCTTTTTGTGGATGAGTATGGTTCAACATATCCCCAAGCCATAAAGTGCCTGGAGGATGGATTGGAAGATAGTTTACAGTTTTACCACTTTAGCAATATTGACCATAGGCGCATCTCATCTACCAATGTACTTGAACGCCTAAATAAAGAAATACGGCGAAGAAGCAAGGTAGTTGGTATCTTTCCAAGCCAAGAATCCTATATACGACTGCTTACATGTTATCTGATGGAATATACTAAAAGAATGGGAGGTAGAGAGAAGTTATATCAAACCAGACAAGTTGAAGCTTGTCATGCAAAAAAGGGAATAGCTACCGCAAAACAAGCGAAGCGCTTTTTTCGAAGCAAAAATGTTTCTGTGAAAAGGCAGCCTAAATGGAGAAGTTTGCTTTTAAAAAATTGCGAACATTTATTGACATTATCCAAAATCGCCATATAACTTAACTTTTATTCTCATATTCCTGGTTTCTTACAAGCCTCACAGAAATTGCTTATTAGGTTTGAATTTTATACCTTCTGGCAGAGTTGCAATGCGTTCCATAATTGGATTCTTCTGTTCTATTTCTACTCCGAAAAGTTCACTTTAACTTTCTTCACATCCCATAAGTATTCCAAACGTTCTATTATTTCTTCTTTAATGTTCCCTGCAAACTGATGGTCTTCTGGTAAATCAACGGTAATCGTTATAATACCATCTTTAATGAGTATATCTTTTATTAAGCTTGATTTTACAATATCAATGCCCGTCAAAGGATTCATTACATGCTTTAATTTTGCCATAATAATTTCTTTTGTTGTTGGCTTATGTTCTTTAATCAAACCATTTTTTTCCATATAAATCTCTACTGCGGAGTGCAAAGCGTCCGCAGCAAGTACGGAGCAGTGCACCTTCACAGGTGGTAAACCACCCAATGCATCTGCTGCATCTTTCCATGTAATTTTTGCTGCATCTTCAATTTTCTTACCCTTAGCTATATCTGTTATGATAGAACCTGTTGCAATATTGGAAGCACAGCCAAATGATTGGAATTTAATATCTTTTATTTCGCGAGTTTTTGGGTCTACCTTTAAGTAGAGTGTAAGCATATCTCCGCAGGCAGGACTTCCTTCTGTTGCCTTTACATCAGCATTCTTTATTTCCCCTACATTATGGGGATGTTTGAAATGTTCTATGACCAATTTTGTGTATGGTACTGGCATTATTCTCTATCCTCCTTTCCTAATGGACTGAGTTCTCTCAAACTTTTTATTACTTCTTCTGTTTTTTGAACGGTGTAATCAATCTCCTCTTCCGTGTTGTATTTTGAAAGAGAAAATCTTATTGAACCATGTGCCTGTTCATGTTCTCTTCCCATTGCCATAAGTATATAGCTTGCTTGCAGGTTTCTGCTGTAGCAAGCAGAACCAGTTATTACAGCAATTCCCTCAAAATCAAGACGCAATGAAACAGCTTCCCCTTCAACATACTTGAAGGTTAAATTCAAAATATGTGGCGAGGAATGTTCCATGCTCCCGTTAATCTCTATATCTTTGATATTTGTTTTTATATCATTGAGAAGGCGTTTTTTAAGCGATGCAATGTATGCTACATCCTTCTGGCTGAATATCTCTATTGCCTTTTTTGCTCCTATGATTGCAGGTACATTTTCCGTTCCGGGGCGTAAATTGAATTCATTATAACCACCATTCATTATCTTTTCAATCTTTGTGCCCTTCTTTACAAATAGAATTCCAATGCCTTTAGGTCCGTGGAATTTATGGGGAGACAGTGTAATAAGGTCAATTCCCCATTTATAAGCATCTATTGGTAAATATGGCCAGGCAATAGCTGCATCGGTGTGGAATAGTGCCCCTTTTTCTTTTACTACTTTCGCAATATCCTTGATATTTTGTACTGTTCCTGTTTCATGATTTCCATACTGAATTGAAACAAGAGTTGTGTCATCTCTTATAGATTTTCGAAGCGTATCAATATTGACAATTCCATCTTTATCCACGGGAAGATATGTTACTTCAAAACCTTCTTTTTCAAGTCTTTTAAAAGGGTTTAGCACCGAATTATGTTCTGTTTGCATTGTGATAAGATGCTTCCCTTTTTCTGCATTTGCAAAAGCAACACCAATTGCTGCAAGATTATTTGATTCGGTTCCTCCTGATGTAAATATAATTTCTTCAGGAAACTTTCCCCCCAATTTTTTACTGATCAAGGTCCTTGCACCGTCGACCGCATCTTTTGCTTCTATACCATAAGCATGAGCAAACTGGGAAGAAGGCACAGCATATTTTTCGGTAAAGAATGGAATCATTGCGTCAACCACACGTTTATCCACTCTTGTAGATGCTGCATTATCCAAATAAACTTTCATTTTCTACCTCCAATTATTCATATCCCAAATTCTTTTTAGCATCCAAACTCATCATATCAGGATTCCATGGAGGGTCATAAGTGAGCTCTATTTTAACATCCTCCACATTCTCAAGACTTCTTAAAACCATTTCAACATCACTTGAAATATAACTCCCCATTGGACATCCTGGTGCTGTAAGCGTCATTTTAATCTTAACAACACCTTTATCATTATCAATATCTATGTTATAAATTAGCCCTAAGTCAACAATATTTATAGGCATTTCTGGGTCGTATACATTTTTAAGCGCTGCCAAAACACTTTCTTTCGTTATCATATCTTGCCTACTGCTCCTCCGAATAAATTCTTTTTTCGCCCTTCCTAAAAATTCGCTTATTTTGCCTCCTTTATTTTTTAAACTAATTATAATTATAGAAATAATATTTGCAAGTTCAAGTGCTAATCAAAAAAATACATAAATCAATTAGATATTAAAGCCCTTGTCCATCTCCAAAAGGTGATTTCAGAACTCTTCTCCCAAATTCATTTAAATCGTATGTATCAACTTTATCTTCTTTTTTTAACCGTGTAATCTCCTTTTTGAAGTTAGTAGCTAAAATCTCGAAAAAAACCATATTTATCCATCAACTCCCTAACAGATGGGTGGAGCAAACTGCTATGAAGGATATATATAAACTTTGTTATAAATATCCTTTGATTTAGCGAACTCTGCAACTCACTCTACATCAATTCTCCCAACTTGCCTTCTGTAACCTACAAAAATCATGCTTTCCCCATACTTATTTTGTCATTTCTAACCCGTTAAGAAACGCATTTAATGACATATTTATACAATCTTCTTTTTCTTGTGGAATTTTAAAGAACTGTTCTAATGAAGACATCGTAATTTTTTTTAATCCATCTATACTTTTCCCTTTAGCGTATTCACTTAGAATAGAACAAACAGCTATGGCAAACGGGCAACCTGCAATTTGATACTTTATATCCTTAACAACATTATTCTCAATGAGAAAATAGAATATTGCCTTTGCACCGGTTGGTGTAGTAAAACTACCAATGTTTGTAGGATTTTTAATTTTTCCTACATTTTTTGGGTCAGCAAAATGCTCTTTTATAATCTTAGGATACATTTACTTCTCCTCCCAGAACGGGCTTAAGTTTCTTAACCCTTTTGTAATCTCCTTTATGCTTTCCACTATAAAATCAATATCTTCCTTTTTGTTATCCTTCCCCAGTGTCATCCTTATTACACTGGATAGATCTCCCGCTGCAACACCAATTGATGTGAGCACATGAGAAGGTTTCTTCTTGCCAGCAGAGCAAGCAGAGCCACCACCAGCAATAATTCCACGTTCATTTAATGCAACAAGCAACGGTTCATTTATTATGCCCTGTATAATGAGGCTGACGTTGCCCGGTAATCTTTTATTGTCTCCAGGTCCGTTTAAATAAACGGCAGGGATTTCTTCCATTACCTTCTGTATAAGGGTGTCTCTCAATTCTTTAATGTAACTTTCTCTTTTTCCCTGCTCTTCTTTTCCAATCCTTGATGCTTCCCCTAAACCTATAATTCCAGTAGTGTTAAGCGTTCCAGAGCGAAAACCACTTTCGTGACCGCCTCCATCCATATAAGGTATAATTTTTGTGCCATTGCGTACGTATAATGCCCCTACTCCCTTTGGTCCATAAAATTTGTGTGAGGATATACTTAGCAAATCAATGTTCATTTTTTCTACGTTAATTGGTATATGTGCAGCAGTTTGTACAGTATCGGTATGGAAATATACACCTTTTTCCTTACATATCTTTCCTATTTCCTCAATTGGCTCAATTGTCCCAATTTCATTATTTGCGTGCATTACTGAAACAAGCAACGTCTTTTCTGTAATAAGTTTTCTAATTTCGTCAGGGTCAACAAAACCTTTACTGTCTACTGAAGCATATTTAACAACAAAACCAAGTTCATGCAGTCTCTCTGCGCTTTTCAGCACCGCATTGTGCTCAATTGGAGTTGTTATAATTTCATTCCCCTTATCTTTATTTGCAAAGGCAATCCCTTTCAGTGCTGTGTTGTCCGATTCGGTGCCGCCGGATGTAAATATAATCTCCTCCGGCGATGCATTAATAAGAGATGCAACATTTTTTCTCGCCTCTTCTATTGCTTCGTTGACCTTTTTACTAATTGAGGAAGTCCATTTTGTTGCTGGATTTGCAAATAACTCTGTGAAATATGGCTCCATTTTCCTTACAACCCTCTCATCCACGGGAGTTGTTGCGGCATGTTCTAAATAAATGATTTTACCCATGCTATTCTCCTTATCTTGTTTTAATTTATATTATAACTATATAAATAATATTTTCAAAAGCTTGTATAAGTTGCATACATTTGAGACTCTAAATTGTATTTTAATAGAAAATCTATGGGGGTCAACTGTTCAATCCTTTATGAACTCTCTTAGTATTGTACCAAATCAGATAATCTATGAGTTTTGAGCTAAATTGTTTGATGTCTTCTGGTAGTAGAATTAAATGGTATCAAGAATTCCTCCTGTACCGTTCTGCTCGCCCTTTCTATATATCCATTAATCCTTGGGCATCTTGGATATATGAAATTGTTCCTGAAACAAGTTCAGGACTAAAGGTTTAATCTTTTTATTCTTAAGATATTTATCAAACTCTCCAAGGTATTCAGAACCATTATCAGTCTGTACTGTTATTATTCCATTCCTTTTTGGATATAC
>CAJXKN010000084.1 GCA_913055585.1 uncultured Caldisericota bacterium
ATCTGTCCTGCATGCAGATCAACAGATATCACTCTATCCGCCCCTGCAACAGTGATTAGGTTTGCAACGAGCTTTGCAGAAATAGGCTCTCTTGACTTTGTTTTCCTATCCTGCCTTGCATAACCAAAAAACGGAATTACTGCGCCGACTGTATGGGCCGATGCTCTTTTTAAGGCATCAATTATGATGAGAAGTTCCATAAGATTGTCAGCCGGAGCAAATGTGGACTGTATAACAAAAGTATCTCTCCCCCTTACATTCTCCAGGCTTCTTGCATAAATCTCACCATCAGGAAAACGATTCACAATCATTTTGCCAAGTGGCAAACCAAGATATTGAGCAATTTTCTCTGCAAGAGGTCTGTTTGCATTACCTGTAAAGATCTTAATTTCCCTGTTTCTCAAATCAACCATTATCTTTTTTCCTCCTCTTTACCCAATTTTCTTTGTTTACCTGCCTTGCCCTGCCAATGGCAAGTGCAGATTCGGGTACGTCTTCTGTAATAACGGAACCTGCTGCAGTATAAGCACCTTTTTTAATTTTAACAGGTGCTACAAGCGTATTGTTAGAGCCAATAAATACGTTGTCTTCTATAAAGGTAGGATTCTTTTTCTTCCCTTCAAGTCCGCTGTAATTGCAGGTAATTGTACCGGCACCAATGTTTACATTCTTTCCGATCGTTGCATCGCCAATATAACTCAGATGAGGTACTTTTGTATCCTCGCCAAAATGTGATTTCTTTACTTCCACAAATGTCCCTATCTTTACATTTTTACTCATTCTGTTTCCAGGGCGGATATAAGAGAATGGACCTATCGTACAATTTTCTCCTATCTCGGATTGTATGATTACGCTAAACTGTACATCTGTACCATTACCAATAAGGGCATCCGTGATTCGTGTATTTGGCCCAATTGTGCAACCATTTCCAATTTTTGTTTCACCTTCTATTAATACGTTGGGAAGAATGACTGTGTCATTCCCAATAACTACATTATAATCAATGCTTACCGTTTCTGGATTTAAGATTGTTACACCTTTTAGCATCAGTCTATCGAGAATTTCCTGTTGAATGATTTTTGTAGCTAAAGAAAGCTCCTTTCTATTGTTTACGCCATACACTGGAAGGCTTCTCTCAAGCCTTTTTACATTGATTTTTATACCTGCATCTTTGAGGATGGAAAGTGCATCAGTTAAGTAATATTCTTTCTGTGCATTGTTAGGTGTAATCTTTTGAAGAGAATAAGAAAGGTACTTTTTCTTAAAAACATATATACCTGTATTAATTTCTTTTATCTTTTTTTCTTCTTCTGCTGCATCCTTTTCTTCAACAATTCTTACGAATTCTTCTTTATTTCTTACAATGCGCCCAAATCCTTCAGGATTCTCTGCTACAGCAGTGAGTAGTGCTGCGTCACTATCTTTTTCATTACAATAAGATAAGAATGACTTAAGGTCAGATGATTTTATTAAAGGATTATCACCTGTAAGAATGAGGATACGAGCATCATCCGATGCATCTTTAATTGCATTGAGTGCGCTCTTTGTTGCATCTCCTGTACCAAGAGGAACATCTTGATAAGCAATGGTTACATCCTTAAAAATGCTTTTATCAATTTTATTTGAAATGACCACAATAACTTTATCTGTTACATCTTTTGCTGCATCTATTACGTACTGCACCATAGGTCTACCGCAGATAGGATGCATTACCTTGGGAAGAGAAGAATGCATTCTCTTTCCAATACCTGCAGATAGTATAATACTTATATTTTCCATTTAATATTCCTTGTCTTTCAAAACCATTATACTTAAATACAATTATCCTGTCAACAGGAAGTACTTTTACAAAATCTCTTTGAGTTTTGAAAGTCTTTTTTCTCTATCCCTTACAAATCGCTCAATTCCATTGAATACATGTTTTTCGTCAAGATGTGCCTCTTCAATAATTTCATCAAGCCTGCCACCTGTTCTCCATCGGTTATCCCAATCAGAAGAAAGCGAATATTCTTTTACCACAGGATTTGCAATCCAGGAATGCATCAACTTTATTGATTCATTTGTAATAATCATTGCGTCGTTGAACTGTTTCCATGGCAGTACTTTCTCTTTGTATTCTTTGCTCTCCCTTCTGAACAGTTCGTAGCTTGGTGCAGCAACGATACGTACGTTAAGATTTGCCTTTTTCAACTCCGGTATAATATTCACAACACTTAAGGTGGAGCTTGTCCCCTGAACGATTACCGTACCCTCCTTCTTCTTTCCTTCTTCAAAATCCTTTAGAATGTATGCACCGTGTGCTGCTTCAAAATATGAAGCAAGCCCTCTTGCCTCCCTATCAGGAATCTCAATCTTAGGACGTGTCAGTACCAGCACAATGATTGGCACATCAAGTTGCAAGGCTTTTCCTAAAAGTACTGGTACTTCATTGTACTCCCATGGGATAAGATCAATGATCTGTCCTTCAGGGAAGAGGTCCCTTACACCGGGCGCAAAGATACCAAAGTGTGTTCTTGAATCATCCGCTGTTTCAGGTCCTGAATGACCCTCTACCCATATAGTTTTCCCTACTTTAAGTGGGCAATCCTGTGCTAACTGCGAGAAGAGTCTCATCATACCATACTTAAGGTATGCAAATGAGCCGTATGTCGAACAGGCCGAATAGAACCCTACAAAATCTTTATATGGGTCCTTTGCAAGATTTACCGTTTCCATACCAACTGATATGCCAGAGTTAACAAATTCAGTGATCTCCTGAGGTAAAAGCACTCCGTCAGGATTTTTATTCTTGTCATACCAGCCATAGCCTGGGAAATCTCCAAATGGCTTTGCGAATCCTGATATTTTTGTGGAATCGGCAAGATCGGCAGACATTGCTATAAACAAAGGCCTGTTGTATTTCTTTGCACAATATGCGTTTACCCAGCTGCCCCATTTACTAAATGCAGTTCTATTAGCTTCTTTTGTGTGAGGAGCTACAAATAGTTCTTTCGGATAATTTTTGTAATCAGTAAGAACGGGGTCATAAATAGGGTTTTCCTCTTTTTTATCGGATAGTTTGAATGTTGATATTGTTTCGGGTACTGACTCTCCAATCTCCACAAGCTTGTCAGCAAGATAGTCAACTATTTCTTTATCGTTCAGTATAACGCTCATTGCTACATCTATATTTGCTTTGAACTGTTTGTAAATTTCTGCCTCGGTTTTTGGTGCACCTTCGCCGAATCCTACAAATTTAACTCCATACTTATCCTGAAATGGTTTTTTTGTTTCCCAGAATATCTCTGAGTTCATCTTATGAGGTGAGCCATGAGATTTGTTATCGTACTTCAGGTATCCTCTTCCTTTTCTTGTTTTGAACCATCCGATGTTTGGCACATTCTTTTGTATCTTTTCAGGGTCAAAGAGATTGTTTATTACATTAGTAACTTCTTTATAATCAGAGCCCTTTTCCGTACCTAACGTGCGCCATCCGTGAGAGCTAAACCACTCCGTTGGTCCTCCGAAAACGGTTTCCCTAAGAGGGTGATCATCAATTCCAAAGTTATTCCAATCAATGAGGAAGAAAAGATTGTCCAATCCCAGTGCCCATGCTGAATTTGCCGCTTCGTGCGCACCCCCTGGGGTCAGTGCTGCATCTCCTTCCAATGCAACAACTTTTACACTGCCACATCCTGCACGTTTTAATGCAATGGCTTCACCTACTGCAGCAGTAGGACCGTGCCCAGAAGGGCCTGTGTTAAATTTAAGAAAAAGTGTCTTACCACTGTACTCAGCATGTCCTGATAAACCGCCGCGTCGCCTAAAGCCTAAAAGGTCTTCAGGAAGCAAGGCGATGTCTCTTCTTAGCTTGAACTTTTCATCGTGAGTTTCCTCATATTTTTTCTGAAGAGCTCCATTAAATACGGCAAGTGTTGCATAAACCAGAGGTATCGTGTGTCCTGCCGAGAGTATAAATCTGTCAGAGAAACGTTTTTCAGGATTTCTTATATCCCATTTCATTGCACCGGAAAGCAGAAGAGATATCAATATATGTCTCTTTGAGCGTGAGCCTCCCGGATGTCCGCTCTGCCTGTAGTTAATCATAATGTCAATGAGTTGATCTACCGTATCTCCGATTTTTTCCCAATACTCTATTTCTTTTTCATCAATGTTTTTCATAACATCTCCTTTCATTTAAATATTTCTCTATATTCTTCTACCGTATCATTCTCAAATTTTTTCATCCCTTCGCTTGTTTTATAATGGTAAATCATTTCTTTTAGCACGTGGAATGGAATTGTTGCAATATCTGCACCTACTTCTGCAATCTCCCTCACCTGCGTTGCATTCCTTATGCTTGCTGCAAGCACTTCTGTTTTGAAATGATAATTTTTGAAAATATCTACAATACTTTTAACGAGATGGACGCCACTTATAATACCGTGATCCTGCAGAATATTTTCGTTAATGATAAACCCATCTGCTGGATAATAGTCGCCTTTTTTGAAGGGAATATTATTCTGAGACCGGAGGTAATCATCAATTCTTCCTGCAAACGGGCTCACATAACGTGCTCCTGCTTTTGCGGCAAGCAGCGCCTGTACTGGACTCATAATGAGTGTGCAATTCACGGGAATACCTTCTGAGGAAAGCTTCTTTATTGTTTTCAGCCCATCAAATTGGTGTGTGCCGTTCTCTGAAGTTTCTGGATTTACTGGAATTTTTATTACCACATTCTTAGAGACACCGTTAAATTTATCAAACAGTAATTTTCCTTCTCTGTACATTTCTTCTTCCGTATCGCCAATTACTTCAAGACTTACTGGATGTCCTTCTCCTGCTGTAGTAAGAAGCTCTTTAATGTAATCCTCCATTGAAATATCATTTCCTTTTTCTTTGTAATACTCAATTGCCTTTTTAATGAGCGATGGATTTGTAGTGATACCATCCACAATGCCCCAGGAAAATGCTTCTTTTATTTCATCAATATTTGCTGTGTCAATGAAAATCTTCATCTCAGCTCCTCTTAAAATTCATCCTCATCTTCTTCTGTATAATATTTCTTTGGAAGAGCAATGAGAATTAAACCAAGTCCTATAAGGCCTAAAAATAAACCCATAAAGAACCAGCCAAATGCACTTCTTCCTTTTCTGGATGCAACAATTGCAGTGGCAATCGCAATAATGATCTCTACAATTATGATACTTCCCCATACACCTACTGTCATACCTGGTAATAAACCTTTAAGTGGTTCTCTAAGAACATTACTATTATAATATCCGTTCATTTTACACCTCCTATCTTAATAAATTTTGTTAACAAACTCCATATCTATTTTACACAAAAAAAGCATTTTTAAAAATCCTTCCTTTTGTTTCTATCCTGTCATTCTGCTCTTTTCCTTGGCTGTTTTCCACCAGGTCTTGTTTCAGAATCTCTCTTTTGTTTTTGAAAAAAATGGATCCTGAAATAAATTCAGGGTGACAAAAATAGGAGCATTGAGGGGGTGCCTTTTAACTCCTCAAATTAGTAGACCCTGAAACGATCCTGAAACAAGTTCAGGATCACATTACTTGTTTCAGAATCTCTTTTTTATTTTTTCTTTATCGTTCTCCTCTTTTCCTTGGTGTAATTCATACCAGAGGAAAGAGCAAGGCGACAATGTTGTATTGCCTACTTTAAAAATTTTTATGTGGATATTCAATTTGAGACTATTGACTTTTTGTAAATATATAATATAATCATGTATAAAGTAATTAGAGCTATAAAAAGGAAGGTGATATAAAAGATGATTGAGAAAGGTTTAGAAAAGAAAAGGTGTTTATCTGTAGTGTGGTATATGCGAAGTTCGTATATACCGTTGAATCGGGATGATATG
>CAJXKN010000085.1 GCA_913055585.1 uncultured Caldisericota bacterium
GATTTAGGAGGTTAAATGTTGAATGTTGAACAGAGGCTAACAGATAAACTTGTTTTGTAAAAGCAGAACCTGAAAGCAAAATTCTATATCCGGAATGCCTCAGAAAAGGTGAGAAAAAAGTTTAACGGTGAAAGTGTGAAAAGTGGATACAAGAAAGGTAGTGAGAGAATTTTAAGCAGAATTTGGAATTGGAAAAAATAGCTTGAAGGTGTAAAATAATGAAGTTAGAGGCAAAAAGAAAAATTATTATACGAGGAGGTAAATATGTTTACCTGGGCTATTAGAAATAAAAAAGTACTCATATTCCTGCTCATTCTCTTCATCTTGCTTATCCCTGTATTTAGAGCTTTAAGAGCTCCAGTCGTGAGGGTAAATAAGTTAAAGGGCAAAATCATTAATGGAGAATCGGTATACAGAGGAAACTACGAGAGGACAGGTTTCATAAATTTAAATCCAATTTTATCAGAGCCAAAATTGGGGTGGTCATTTAAAGTTAAAATCTCTAATGATTTCTTTATTATGAATCCTCAGTTTATTTCTTATCCTCATATTGCATATAAAAATTATGTGTTCCTCAGTGATACAGATGGTATTTTGTATGCACTTGATGCTGACAGTGGAGAAGAAATTTGGAAGATTAAGGAAAAGGATTATTTTCCAGTTAGAAAACCATGGCTTATTGCTGATAATGTACTGTTTTATACAACGGGAGCTCACCATAAAATTGTAGGTGTGGATATACGTACCGGAAGAGAAGTTTTCAGATGCGACCTCCGACATAATGAAGTGGTTGATAAATCAGGTTTTATCATAAAGGATGGTATACTTTACTTTGCAGTGATGAAACTCAAGCGGAATGCTTTAATAGGTTTTTACCCGTATTGTGTTCCCGAGGAAAGGGTTTACGCTATTGACCTCAATACTAACAAAGTTAGATGGATAACAAAGATAAAATGTGATGGGAAAAACTATGCCCCCAATTCTTCTATATTTGCATTTTCCTGGTATTCTGGACATACACTTTTTTACTATAATCGTGAATCAAAAACACTTATTTTAATTGACCCAGATACAGGGAAAATAAAGAGAAGAATTTGGATTAATTTAACTGATGCTGTACCTATTGTGGATGGAAAGCTTTTTCTAAAGGGTTCTATCTACGATGTAGAAACTGGAGAAGCTATTTGGCGTATGAATCTAAACTATAAATATTTTACAACACCAGCAATTAAAGGTAACACCGTTTATTTTGCTGCTTCCAGTGATAAAGAAGGAAACGTATTTGCTTTTGATATAGATACTCATAAAGAAAAGTGGGAGACGAAGATAGGGAAAATCATTAGACCTGAATTTTTCTTCATTGCAAAATCCGTTATATATCTCTATGAATATGATAAGCATAAAGGAGTGCAACTTGTTTGCCTGGATAGTAACAGCGGAAAGATTTTATGGAAGTATGACCCTCTGAAAGCAATTCCCGATTTTAACAAAATCCCCACATTGCTACCCGAACCAACTAAATCAATTTATCCATATTGGATACAATCCTTCACCAGCCCGATTCCCGAATTTGATAAGACTCCTTCAATAGGTAATGGAGCAATTTATATATCAGGAATTAATGGTCTTTACAAATTGCATTAACCTATGCAATATAAAGGTTACAGAAGATTAAATTGAGTTAATCTTATTATGAAGCTTTCTTGAATGGGGGGCCTTACTTGGTCTCCCTTAACCTTTTTAAAGAAGCTAAGATTCCCTTAAAAACATAGAGATTTTTGAGAAGTTTCAGTGTTTATCCCTTTATATCTCTGCTCCTTATTAGCGGATTCTATGAGAGGAAAAAGGCTTTTTAAAGATTCTTCCAAGAGGATGGAACTTTTTGCTGAGTTAAGTATCTTATATATAGAGGGATATAGGATTTAGGATGAGGAATGTTGAATTATGAATTATGAATGATGGATATAGGATTTTGTAAATGGTAAATTTGAGAAGCTCTTGACTTAAAAAAAAACGATTATACTATTCTTAAAAAGAGGAACAAATTTAGCCCTCCAAAGAAGGGAGAGCATATGTTAGGAGGCAAAAAATGCGTAAGTTAGAAACTTCCAAAAGAGAAAGAAGCGATGCAAATCCTTTGAATATCTTTGGACCAGTAGGGTTTATCATTATTATAGTAGCTATCATTATAGGTATTTTTGCTTTGATCAAATTTTTTACTCCTGCGCAGTATCACATTCAGATCAATACATCCCCGGAAGGAGCAGAAGTACTTTTACTGAACAGAAAGCCTTTGAAGACCCCTTGCGATTTCTATATCAAAACAGCAGATAAAGCTATTGACTTTGTTATTCAGAAAGATGGCTATGAAACGATTGAAAAAAGTGTCCTTCTTAAGAAAAAAGATATTATGCTGAATTACAAATTAAGTAAAGTGAAGTTAGAGAAAACATTAAATATGTTAGTTATGCCGATAAATAAGGGACTTCCTTCTCCTGCAGTATATAAAATTGAAGAATCTCAAGATGGAGTGCTTTATCTCCTTCTTGAAAATGGTATCGTTTTTTCCAGAAATAACAGTGATTTTAACATCTTGTATAGGGGAACTCCTTCAGACTTTGCTATTACTCCAAATGGAATTTTTATTGTAGAAGGAAACAGTAAACTTATACTTTTGAACAGTAAAGGGCAGAATAGAATTGCGCCAACACCATTCTCTCTGGCTAAAGCACTCTGTTACAGTGAAAAAAACAATACTCTGTTTATAGGATGCCAGTCTGGCCTGTATAGCTACAACCCTGAGAGTGGAGAGTTCAAAAAGCTTTGCAAAATATTAGGTATTAGAAAGCTCTACCTCTCTTCTAAGTATCTCTATATTTTTGCAGATTACGGCCGTTATGGCCCTTATTTAGTAAACCTGTATCGTTATGATATAGAAACAAACAAACTCTCAACTGTAAAGAGAAAGATTGATACAGCCTTTATTGGAAGGAACAAACTTTTTATTGCAATGCACAGTAGAAATGATGTCAAAATCCTCTCATCAGCGGAAGATACAATTAGATTTGTATCGGTAGGTATAATAAAGGACATCCCTATAGATTTAAACCATTTATATGTATTAAATAATAAAATTTACTTTTCTACTTATGATGGTGCTCTGTATGCAAATGAAGGTAATGAATTTAAAAAGATTGCCGATTTTAATCACATCGTATCTATGGGTGAATATAACAACAAACTTATCGTTGGAACAATGAGAAATGGTTTGATAGAGGACCCTAACTCGGGTAATCCTCGGTCAATTTCTATTGGTGTCTTAACTCCTCCTGTGTATTTTCTACATTCAGCAGATATTTTGGTTAGTACAAGAGGCGAGGGGGTTTACCGGTATAAAAAGGATGAATGGAGAAAAGTACTGAGTTTTAAGAAAGAAGTAGGTTCTTTTGAGCAAGCTTTTTCTGAAGTAACATTTCAGGGGAAAGAATTTATAGGAACAGATAGAGGAGTTTATATAATTTCGAAGAATACTATCTCAAAGGTTAATCCACCGGATTATTCTCCCCGTTCAAGAAATTTCCTTCAGAATATTTCGAATTCCCTATATGATTTTTCAGAAAGTGGAATCTATTACCTTGATAACAACATATGGAAAAAAGTTGATTCGAATCTTCCAATTGGTCAGGTTAAGGGAGAGGTAATAAAAATTAGAAACATAATTTTTCATAATAATGTAATCTATCTTTTAACAGAGTCTCACGGTCTTATGATGTCTTCCAATAAAGGAAAAACATTCAGTGTACTCAAAGGAACTGAAGGCAAGCTTATCTCGGCTATGTGCATTTCTCCTCAGGGAACTTTTGTTGCTTCTGGAAATGAGCTATATCTCATTAAGGATAACCAAACAATAACTTCTCTACCCTGTACAATTGGGTATATTACTTCTATCGTATATAATGATAATTGCATTTATGTAGGTAGTTCAAATGGCCTGTTCCAATATAAAAATGGAGATTTCTTTCAAATAAACAAAGAAGATTTACACTCAGTAATATCAATGAAAGTAGCTGATAATAACATTTTCGTAAGTAGTGGCGATTGCGTTTATAAAATTAATTTCTCTGGACATTAGAAGACATAAATAGGCTTCCAAAACCTCCAGTAGGATAACAACAAAAAGAGGTTTTTGGAAGCTACCAAAGGTTCCTTAATCTTATCTTCCACTTGTTGCTTGAGAGATTTGTTGCCTTGAAAAAAGTATATGTTTTTATATAATTGTTGACGGATAAAAGTATATGAACCAGCGATAATATTTCACATAGATTTTTAATGATTCAACTCGTGCTATTGACAAGAAATATTGTTTTGCTATAATTACTCTTCGTGTAAAAGAAAATAGAGCAGGAGGAGTGTGAATGTTTACATTTAATCAATTGGTGAGAAAGCCAAGAAAAATAAAAAAGGCAAAGGGCAAAACGCCTGCTTTGCAGGGTTGCCCTCAAAAAAGAGGAGTTTGCGTGCAAGTTAAAACTGCAACCCCTAAGAAGCCTAACTCTGCCTTGCGTAAGATAGCAAGAGTGAGGCTTACCAATGGTATGGAAGTTACTGCATATATTGGAGGGATTGGACATAACTTGCAGGAACACTCAATGGTTTTGGTTAGAGGTGGAAAGGTTAAAGATCTTCCTGGTGTACGTTATCATATTGTACGTGGTGCTCTTGATGCAGCTGGTGTTGTAGATAGAAGAAGAGGTAGATCAAAGTATGGTACGAAGAAGCCAAAAGAAGCTAAGGGAGGTGCTTAATGCCTCGTAAAGGAAATGTAAAGAAGAGAGAAATTCCTGGTGACCCTGTTTACAATAATGTAAAAGTTGCAAAGCTAATAAATAATGTTATGAAAGATGGCAAAAAAAACCTTGCTGAAAGGATTGTTTATAAAGCATTTGATATTGTCAAGCAGAAGACAAAGAAAGATCCTTTAGAGGTTTTTATACTTGCTCTTGGTAAAGTGAGGCCTTTAGTTGAAGTAAAGCCAAGAAGGGTTGGAGGAGCTACCTATCAGGTACCTGTAGAAGTTGAGAAGGAAAGAGGCGAAAAGGTTGCCTTAAAATGGATTGTAAATGCAGCAAGAAAAAGAAATGAGAAAGGTATGATTCAGAAGCTTGCACAGGAGATTATTGATGCTGCTAATGAGACAGGTGGAGCTTACAAAAAGAAATTAGATGTTCACAGAATGGCAGAGGCAAATCGCTCTTACTCTCATTTTAGATGGTAGGTGAATGTAAAAATAATGACTGATACCCCTTTAGAGAAAGTAAGAAATATAGGTATTATTGCACATATCGATGCAGGTAAAACAACTACCACCGAAAGGATCCTGTACTATACTGGTCGTACGTATAGGATAGGTAATGTTGATGATGGGAACACTGTAATGGACTGGATGGTACAGGAAAGAGAGAGGGGTATTACAATTACTTCTGCAGTTACTACCTGCTTTTGGAAGGGTTTTCAGATTAATATTATAGATACGCCCGGCCATGTTGACTTTACGGCAGAGGTG
>CAJXKN010000086.1 GCA_913055585.1 uncultured Caldisericota bacterium
TTTTTTATTCCTGTCAATAGGGCGAATTGAATCATCAAAAATCTATACTTTTTTCTCGCTCTCTTTTTTTATCTCCAGGCCCAATCCTCTTTCAAACAGTGCCTTACTCATTCCTGTAAACTTAAGGAAATAGCTAAGGAGTTGTTCGATATATAGATCAATTGCTATTCCAAGAAAAACTGAAACCAATTTCATTATAGTCTTAGATAAATCTGCAAAATTATCCAGATTAAGGGATGAAAGTTTCTCATCTACCTTTAGCAGAAGGAAAAGCGTATCTATGATTGCAACAGTTAAAATAGAAAAACCCTGTATTGCTCCTGTAGTTGATATGTCACCTTTGACATATTGGAGAACTTTCCTCTCATACTCCTCGTCGAACTCTGAAGGGAACATAAGGTCCAGCTTATTACGGAGTACATCTTTTACTAAAGGAACGGTGAAATTACCTTTCTGGAGTGCTTTTGCCATTTCTGGATCTTTATAAAGCATATTGGCTACTTCATCTACAATTTCATCTTTATGTTCTTCAATGATAAGGGCAATCTTTTTCATATTTTCCCTATCCTTATCATTGAAATCTACATCCTTTAATACATCTTGTAATTTAAGCATATCAACCTCCTTTTATAATTTTTATTTTTATCTTACTATTATAATCATTTTTTTCAAGTCAACGAATTGAATCATCAAAAATCTATATAAAATAGTAACGCTACTTCATTAAAATCCTTTTGTCACCCTGAATTCGTTTCGCTCCACCATGTCACCCTGAACTTGTTTCAGGGTTCATTCTTTTTCAAAAACAAAAACGAGATGCTGAAACAAGTTCAGCATGACAAAGAAAAAATGAAAACAAAAAATGAGATTCTGAAACAAGAACTGGCCTAACGGCCAGGAAAAGAGTGCAGAATGACAGCCCAATACGAGCGGAATGAGAGGATAAAGGAAAAGGAGGAGATTCCGAAACAAGACTTGGCCTAACGGCCAAGGAAAAGAGCAATGAAAGAATGATTACTAAATCTATGCTTCATTTTGTTTAACAAGAATCAATTGTAACAATGCCAAAAGAGTATTTTTAACACTTTCTTTACTCTGTGCATTGCAATCCACAATAGGGAACCATTTAGGTAGGTTTAATACCTTACGAATCTCTTCTTTTGAGATTTCTTCCTTGCCATTAAAATGATTCAAGGCTATTAAAATAGGGACATCCATCTTTACTCTGAAAGAATTAATAATATCCTTTGCATCTTCAAATGTGTTTTTCGCAGAGGCATCAATAATTACTATAACACCGAGGGCATCTTTTCCAAGGATACCCCACATATAATTAAACCTGAGCTGTCCTGGGGTACCAAAAATATGAAGAACATTTTCCCTATCTACAGTGATACGACCAAAATCCATTGCTACAGTCGTTGCATTTTTTATTGAAGATTCATTTGATGCTGTAGTCTTTGCTTCAGTAGTAACAGGTGCAATCTCTGTAATTGTTTTAATAAAAGTTGTCTTTCCAGCGGCAAAAGGGCCAGAAACGATAATTTTATACCTCTTTATCATAATCTTTTAATCCTTTGTATGAGTCTTGTGATAAAATTACGTGGTGGGCTTTTTTTATTAATTATATTACCCTCATTTGGATCCTTCTCTCCAACCTCTCTTAAAATTCTTAAAGTAACAAGACTATAAACCTCCTTGGCAACATCAATCTCCGGCATCTTAAGTTCCAAAGCAGCCTCTTTTATTGTAAGCTTTTTTTCTCCCAATAAGTAAATAATTCTCCATTGTAGTGGAGTAAGACGGATTTCCTCAGGTATGTCTTCAGAAGATAATTTGAATACAGAATTGACAGAGTGGATCTTTTCCTTTATTTTTTCCCATTCATCAACCTTTGAAGTAGCAAAAATAATAAGCTCAGGAACAGATTTATTGATTGATTGTTTTGTATCATCTATACTGCAATAAATAAACTTAAAAAAATCCATCTTAGTGCTTAGAATGTTTATTACAGCAGCTTCGCCTGAATATCCTTTCATTTCTGCATCCTTCACTCGTCCATTCTTGAAATAGATTATGCCTTTATTTTTATTCCCCTCATCAGTCAAAACGAGCTTCCCTGTTTTTTCTCCCAACGAAATTATCTGCATTACTTCATATAATGAAAAATCTTTTAAACTTCCTTCAAGCATTTTTAAATAATATCCTCACTACCTCATTTTCTTACAGTATAGTAATTTCTCATTTTTCTGTCAAATATTAAAGAAGGGGGAAATCTCCCCCTTTAATTTAAATCAAAAGTGAAAGAATCGCTTTTTGAATGTGCAACCTATTTTCTGCCTGATCAAACACAACGGAGTGAGGCCCATCAATTACAGAATCTGTAATCTCTTCTCCTCTGTGGGCTGGCAGGCAGTGCATCACTATCACTTCTCTTTTTGCTTTTTCTACAATTGAATCATTTACCTGGTAAGGCCTCATTACCTTTACCCTCTCATCATGTTCCGCTTCTTCACCCATAGATGCCCACACATCAGTATAGATAACATCTGCATCTTTTACTGCTTCTTCTGGGTCATTTGTGATGAGTACAGAGCCACCTGATTCCTTTGCAAAGCGTTCTGCATCTTTCACGACATCCCTTTTTGGCTCATATCCTTTTGGAGTTGCTACTGCAACGTTCATACCAAATTTTGATGCCCCAAAGAGTATTGAATGGCATACATTGTTACCGTCTCCAAGATATGCAATCTTTATCTCTTCAAGATGCCCTTTCTTTTCTTTGATTGTGAGAAGGTCTCCCATAATTTGACAGGGATGTGTATAATCTGACAGAGCATTTATCACTGGTACTGTGCCATAATCTCTCAAGTCTTCCAGCGTCTTATGAGAATATACCCTTGCCACGATACCGTTAAGATATCTTGATAAAACCCTTCCTGTATCTGCTACAGTCTCTCCACGTTTCAATTGCATATTTGATGTATTTAGGATGAGTGCCTGTGCTCCGAGCTGATAGATTGCGACTGCAAAGGAAACCCTCGTACGCGTGGATGGTTTTTCAAAGATTACACCAATGGATTTTCCATTGAGCAGTTTTTCGTCCTTTCCTGCATAATGGTCAAGCTTTAGTCTCTCTCCCTGAGCAAGAATTTCTTCCAGCTCTTCCTTTGTGAAGTCCTTAATCGTAAGAAATGATCTACCCTTAAGACTTACTGACATTACTTCCCTCCAAAATGTTCCTTTATTATGTCTTCAAGGTCAGGCTTTCCAATTTCTTCAAGTTCATAACGAATCCTTACAGCAGGCTTATTGAGCTTCACAACCCTTCTTAAATCAATAGGTGTTCCAATAATAACAAGGTCTGCCGGTATCCTGTTAATCGTTTCTTCTAATTCTTTTATCTGTGTGGGGCTGTATCCCATTGCAGGTAGTACGTTTCTTGTTTGATTATACTTCTCATACGTATCTTTGATTGAACCTACTGCATAGGGATATGGAGATATGATTTCTTTTGCTCCCCACTTCATAGCAGCTACATATCCTGCACCATAACTCATCCCGCCGTGCGTAACCGTAGGTCCATCCTCTACAATGACAACCTTCTTTCCTTTGATTGATTCATTGCCTTCCAGATATACAGGTGACGCTGCATCAACGATTGTTGCATCAGGATTAATCGCTCTTGCGCTGTTCCTTATCTCTTCAATTGCATCAAACGGTGCAGTATCTTCTTTATTTATTACAATAACATCTGCCATTCTGAAGTTTGTTTCTCCGGGATAATATTTTGTTTCGTGTCCAGGGCGCAAAGGATCAGCTACAACAATCTGCAAATCCGGGCGATAGAAAGGAATATCATTATTTCCACCGTCCCAAACAATAATGTCCGCTTCTTTTTCTGCCTCTCTCAAAATTTTTTCATAATCTACCCCTGCATAGATCACTGCACCCAGATCAATGTGCGGCTCATATTCCTCTCTTTCTTCAATAGTACATTCGTATTTGTCAAGGTCTTCATAAGTTGCAAATCTTTCAGCAATTTGCTTTGAAAGATCACCGTACGGCATAGGATGACGGATAGAAACAACCTTCTTGCCCATCCCTCTTAAAATTTTCACTACTTTTCTTGTTGTTTGACTCTTTCCACAGCCTGTTCTCACTGCGCATACAGAAATTATTGGTTTAGTTGACTTTAGCATTGTACTGTTTGGTCCCATAAGCCAGAAGTCTGCACCAGCTGCCATTACCTCCGATGCTTTATGCATCACATACTCGTGTGGAGTATCGCTATAGGCAAATACCACTTTGTCAACTTTATTCCTTTTGATGAGCTCTGTAAGGTCTGATTCAGGATAAATTGGAATACCTTCAGGATAAAGCTTTCCCGCAAGCACTGCTGGATAAGTCCTTCCCTCAATGTTAGGGATCTGGGTTGCAGTAAACGCAACAACTTCATACTGTTCATTATCTCTGAAATAAACGTTAAAATTGTGAAAATCTCTTCCTGCTGCTCCCATAATAATAATTTTTGTTCTCTCCATAGTTCACTCTCCTTTCAAAAATTTTTATACCAATGAAGTATAACATTCTAAAAATTTATGTCAACGAATAAATCGAATCATCAAAAATCTATATGAAAATTTTAAAAAGGAGGTGATACAATATTGTCATCCTAATACTAAAACTGTTTTGTCGCCCTGCGCTCTTCTTCTCTGGCCATTAGGCCAGTTTTGAGTTCAGGATCTTCAATTTGAGGGGGGGGTTAAAAAGCATCCCCTCAGTGCTCCCCCGAAAAAATTCTTCCATGTCACCCTGCTCTCTTCTTCTTGGCACGTATTACGCCAAGTCTTGTTTCAGGGTCTCTAACTTAGAGGAAACACATTTTCCTCTAACTCCTATTTTCTCTTTTGTCACCCTGAATTTATTTCAGGGTCCATTCTTTTTCAAAAACAAAAACGAAATGCTGAAACGAGAGAAATAACCAAATGAATTTCGTATTAAATAAGGCAAAACGATAAAGCTTGCATAAAATTCTATTTTCGTTAGAATATCTTCCTAGGTTATTTAATTTATAAGGAGGCTTGATGCAGATAAAAACATTAAAAGGTGCATTTTTAACAGCAAGCCGGGCTGTTAAAAAAATATTTAAAGAAACAATAAGAAAAACAGAAATTGTAGACGATAAGAATGGAATTCTCCATACGGACTATTCCATCTTCCTCGTTCATTTTGCAAAAGAATTTGACAAAACATTTTATAAGTCATTTCCTGATATCGCAAAACAAATCTTCTGGAAAGAAGGAATAAAAATAAATAAAAAGTTGATCTTTCGTTTCACCCATATAAAGAATAATGAAAAAAAGAAACTTTCCATACTCTTTGTACTGAAGAACGGCGATATTTTTCAGATTTCTCCCTTATCACTTATGAGCTTTTGCGAGTATGCAAACCTTATTACAGAGGACA
>CAJXKN010000087.1 GCA_913055585.1 uncultured Caldisericota bacterium
AGAGGGAAATGTGTTCCCTCTAAGTTAAAGACCCTGAAACGAGTTCAGGGTGACAAAAAGAAAAAAAGGAGCATTGAGAGAAATGTATTTCCTCTAAGTTAAAGACCCTGAAATAAAACCTGGCGTAATGCGTGCCAGGGAAAAGAGCAGGGTGACAAAAAAGGAAAGTCAATTTTACCTTGAGACTGCCACGGCTGCAAGAAGCGCAGCCTCGCAGTGGCGCAATCATTCGCCATTGCGCACATCCGCCATTGCGAGGGGTCTTTAGACCCCGTGGCAATCTCATCTTTTTTTTCGGGGGAGCATTGAGGGGGTGATTTTAACTCCCTCAAATTGAACGATTCTTGATGATTCAATTCGACATTTGACTATTATCAAAGTTTTGGTATATTAAATTGTGCAAAATTGATTACTAAAAGTTTTTTAAGGAGGTTTTATGAGAATAAATTATAAACCACATAATAAAAAGAGGTTTAGGCATCTTGGGTTTAGAGCACGGATGAAAACTCCCGGCGGAAGGAAAATTTTAAGCCGCAGAAGAAGCAAAAGTAGAGTGAAGCTTACCGTATAAGGTGAAATTGTGGGAAGGGCTTAGAGAGAAGGAATTTAAGTATGTACTTGCTCATTCAAGGAAATATTTTGGGCATTTTATAGTTGTGTTTGTTTCCGAAGGAGTTCATAGAAAAGTTGGATTTATTGCATCCAAAAAAGTAGGGAAAGCCGTAGAGAGGAATAGAGCAAAGAGACTTATGAGAGAAGCATTTTTAAAGTTTGAAAGCAGTCTTCCTGATGATAAAAGTTATGTGATTATTGCAAAAAAAGGCATTGTAAAGGCGAAAGTATGGGATGTTTTAGAGGATTTAAAAAATATTTTAAGTAGGAGTGTGAGAAAATGAAAAGATTTTTAATTGCTCTCCTCAAATTCTACAGGCGTTATATTTCTCCATTAAAACCACCTACCTGTATATATACCCCTACTTGCTCAGAGTATGCAATTCAGGCAATTGAAAAGTACGGAGCAAAAAAAGGCGGATGGCTTGCACTAAAAAGAGTGTTGCGATGCAATCCATTCTTTCCAGGAGGAAATGACCCTGTACCATAGGAGGAGATATGAATAAAAAATTAGCCTTAAAATTAGTTTTAGTTTTATTGAGTGTTGTTGTTTTTTCAGTTTTTCTTTCGGGTTGCACAGCAGGACGACCGACATTCCCGAAAGTTACTGAAACTGGTGTAGTCGTACAGATAGCGGGGAAAGGTGCACCTATGCAGAATACCCCTCTTGCTGTGCGTATAACGAACAATTCGCCCGATTTCATAGCAGATGTTAAGGTAAAGATTGTTTCAGTGGATGGAAAAACGGACCTTTCTCCTTTTAAGTTATGGATGGGTAAAAGGGAAGTAGATTTAAAGGAAATGTCAAAAACTGATGTTATTAGCTCAGGAAAAAGCGCTACGCTTACATATACCTTAGCTTCTTACAGTTATATTGAATCTAAAGCATATCCTGTAACGGTAGAGGTTAGCTATAAGGATAGCAATGGGAAAGTGCACACAATTACGAAAAATGGTGTTATAGATCTTGTACCGCCGAATAAATACTATAAAGCAGTAAGGCAAATCATTGAATATTTTCATAAGGTTATCCCTAACTACGGATGGGACATAGTTATTTTTACGCTCCTTTTGAGCTTGCTTTTACATCCTCTGACACGTAAACAATTCAAATCTACTGCCGGAATGTCAAAACTTCAGCCAGAGATAAAAAAACTTCAGCAGAAATACAAAGGTGACCAGCAGAAGATGAATCAGGAAATGATGAAACTATACAAAGAAAATAATGTAAGTATGACCGGAGGGTGTTTGCCTGCACTTGCACAATGGCCTATATTTATACTTTTATTTGGCGCACTTCTTAATTATGCTCCGTTTAATACGGAAGGTTTTTTGTGGCTTAAAAACCTGAATACACCTGATCCGTACTATATTTTGCCAGCGCTTGTTTTTGTTGCTACATTCTTGCAGAGTAAAACTTCACAGATGCCAGGGCAGCAGCAGGATCCTACGACAAAGATGATGATGTACTTTATGCCAGTTCTCCTGGTTGTGTGGGCAATTAAATGGTCACCCTCTTTGATTCTCTATTGGATTACATATTCCTTTGTGCAAGCAGCGCAACAGGCCTATATTATACGTGTTCTTTCAAGAAATATGGAAACAGTGCCTCCAAAATCAGAGACCCTGAAACAAGTACAGGGTGACAAAAAAGAGAAAAAAGAGAAAACTGAGAAAAAACATTATAAACCCTCAGCTAAAAAGAATGAGAAGAATAAAAAGAGGAAGTAATGTTAGAGAAAGATATAAACAATTTTATTAAAAGAATTTTTGAGAAGATGGGGGAATCACCTTCCATCTTCTCAGGTAAAAAATATGGTTGTTACTATATTAGCATAAAGAATATCTCTGCTCCTGGTCTTTTTATAGGGAAAGACGGAATTGTGCTCCGATCACTTCAGTATATAATGAATGTGTATGCTCATAAAAAGAATAGAAATTTCCCTATGGTTATAGTGGATATTAATGGGTATAAAATGAAGCAGATAGAGATGCTCAAAACTATTGCTCTGGATGCAGCACTGCGCGCAAAAAGGACGAAAGAGCCTGTAAAGTTGAAGCCTATGTCTGCATCCGCTAGAAAAATTATTCATATAACACTTCGCAATTATCCTGATATATGGACGCATAGCGTAGGAAAAGAGCCAAGGAGATGCGTTGTAGTTGATTTAAAAATGTGAACGACACAATTGTTGCAATTTCTACACCAAGAGGTTTTGGTGGCATAGGGGTGGTGAGACTCTCAGGGTCTTCCGCCCTTTCTATAGCTCAAAAGATTTTTTCAAAGAAGATTAAGCACCCCCGAAAAGCTTACTTTGGATATATTTTTGATGTTAATACGAAAGAGCGTATTGATACAGCTATTGCTATTTATTTCAAAGCCCCTCATTCATATACAGGTGAGGATGTTGTAGAACTTCAGATGCATGGTGGAATAAAGAATCTTGATGTAACAGTGAAACTACTCATTGGATTAGGTGCACGTCTTGCCGAGAGAGGTGAATTTACAAGGCGTGCTTTTTTGAATGGTAAGATGGATCTCATTGAGTCAGAGGCAGTAATTGAGCTAATACAGGCAAAGACAGAGAAGGCAATGAAAGTTGCTTCAAAAAGACTTTTTGGTGGTGTAAGCAGCGAAATCCTTAAAATTAAAAAACAAATTTTATCTGTGTTGTCAGAGATTGAGGGTTCCATTGATTTTCCGATGGATGTAGATCAGGTAAACCCGGATGAAATTAAAGATAAATTGGAGAACATTTCAAAAGAAATTGAAAAGCTTCTTTCAACGTACAGAGCAGGTAAAAGTATTGAGCAAGGAGTAAAAGTTGTTATTGCAGGCAAAACAAATGTTGGGAAATCCACCCTGCTTAATGCATTGCTAAAGTTTGACAGGGCAATTGTGAGCGAAACTCCCGGTACAACACGTGATACAGTAGAAGAAGAAATTGATTTTTTTGGTATTCCTGTGCGTTTCATTGATACAGCAGGGATAAGAGAGACAACTGATAAGGTAGAGGCTTTAGGGAAAAAGAGAAGCTTAAAAGCAATTGAGCAAGCAGATATTGTGCTTTTTATGTTTGATGCAAGTGAAAAACTTAAAGATGATGATATAGAGCTTGCAAAGCTTACAGAAGGGAAAGAGCGTATTATTGTCCTGAACAAGACAGACCTTCCCGTTAAACTTAAAAAAGAAGACCTTAATAAACTATTTGTGGATGAAAACATTGTAGAGATATCTGCGCTTAAGAAGAAAGGTGTTGAAATGTTAGAGAAAGTAATATATAATAAAATCCTTCCAGATTATGTTGAAACTCCACTTATTACTACGGAAACGGAGAAGAATAGTTTACACAATGCCCTCTTACATTTGAAAGAGGCAGAAAAAATTGTTGGGAAAGGGATGGATGAGCTTGTTTCAGAAGAACTCAAAGATGCATTGGATTCTTTAGGTGTTATCACAGGGGAGAATGTTTCAACGGACATCCTTAATACAATTTTTTCACGTTTTTGTATAGGGAAATAAAAAGGAGTTTGAAATGTCTGCTAAATTAAGAAGAGTCGTAAAAATTATCGTTGTCATTGCTGTAGCTCTCTTCATTCTCTCTGGTTTAATCAGGATAAATTTTTATCATCTCCTTCCATTACGTGAAGCTTCATCTGAGAGATCTCTTACTCTGCCAGAGGATCAGGGTGCTCACTTTGATGCTAAAACTGAATGGTGGTACTACACCGGTCATCTTCAAACGGAAGATGACAAAAAATACGGTTTTGAATTGGTATTCTTTAAGTTTTACATCCCTTTTATGCCTTTTAAGTGGTTGATTAATCCTGTTTATACAGCTCACTTTGCAATGGTTGATGAAGATACGGGACATTTCACGTATGCTACCCGGATAGATTTTCCTCGTATCTGGGAAGCAGGAGCAGATAAAGACCACTACCGGGTTTGGAACGGTGAATGGGAAGCGGAAAGTATAAAAGGGGCACATCACCTGAGAGCCTCAATGAAGGATTATGCTATTAATCTATCCCTTTATCCATCTAAAGAAGCTGTGTTTCATGGCGATCAGGGAATTGTAGATATGGGAAAAGGTGGCAAATCTTACTATTATTCCTATACCAGAATGAAGGTCAATGGATTGCTCAAAATTAAAGGCACTGTTAAGAAAGTGAAAGGAACTGCCTGGATGGACCACCAATGGGGTAGCTGGAATTGGGATGGCTTCAAAGATTGGGATTGGTTTAGTATACAACTGAACAATGGGAGCGAGCTAATGCTCTTTAACTTTTTAGATTCCAGAGGAGTAGTGATGAAAGAGTCTGGTGGAACGATAGTTTATCCCAATGGAGATGTTAAGCATCTGAAATCTTCCGATTTTTATGTCTATTCTCTAAATAAGTGGGTCAGCCCTCACACAAGGAAAGTTTATCCTATAAACTGGCACATTACTATCCCAGATTATGGTATAGATTTTCAGGTGCATCCTGTTAATTTAGACCAGGAGATTCGTGATATTCATATGGGAAAAATCTATTGGGAAGGACCTGCAAAAGTAAAAGGTAGGTTTGGAAAACAATCAGTGAGTGGGGTATCTTATGTAGAGCTCACAGGCTTTAAGCGAGAAGGTTCAAAATAAATTAAACTTTTCGTTGTGCAGTGTGAAAAATTGCTTGACAGAGAGCAAAAAGCCAATATAATAGATATTATGAAGAGTTCAAAAATAAGAGAAATATTTCAAAACCAAATAAAGGAACATACAATAACACCTGAGGAAATTTTGCATATATTTAATACAAAAAATATAGATAGTGATTGGTCTTTTGTAG
>CAJXKN010000088.1 GCA_913055585.1 uncultured Caldisericota bacterium
TAGTTATAATAATTGCCATTATAACCTGGATTATATGTATGGTAAAGGCCTATCAAGGAGAGAGATACAAGCTGCCAACTGTTGGAGATATGGCCGAGAGGTACATTAAATAAATTTGTTGGGGGTAAGATAATTGAAAGTTAGAAATTCAGGGGCACTAATACTTTTAATAGGGCTGATAATTGGAATTGTATTGATAAGTGGATGCAGTGGGATCGGTGGCCATAATAACAACACCACACCACCTGCAGATGCAGGAAACAACAATACAGCAGAAAATACTGCAAATGTACAGGTTAGCGTTATTGACAAAACAACTGGAGATCCTATTGAAAATGCTATTGTGTATCTTGGTACTGGAGGTTATAGGAAATGCTATTCTAATAGTGAGGGTAAATGTTCAATTGAAGGTTTTGTCTGGGGTGATTATAGTTTGGGAGTATTTAAGAAAGGATACTATCGCTATGAGGAATCAAGGCATTTTGAGAAAGGAGATAATTTTGTTACTGTAAAATTAGAGAAGAAAACTAAAATCCCAACTTCTTTCACAGTAGAAGGAACTGTTATTAAAATCATAACAGCAAAGGGAACCAGGAGTGAAAATCAGTATTATAAGATTAAGACTAATGACGGAACTGAAGAATACTTGTTTGATGAAATCGGAATGAATCGAGGCTTTGAAAGATTTGTCAATAAAAAAGTTAGAATAACTGGCTTCAAAGAAATAGGATTTATTGGGTGGCAACATGAACAAGTTGAAGGAATTTATGTTGAAAGTATCGAAGTGAGCCAGCCTTAGTTCCATATTTTACTCCAGACGACTTTGAGTTTTTTTGGATTTGCTCAATGTTGTACTAAAGATGGCAAGAGAAGTAAAAGTATAACAGATTTGAGGAGTATTACTCAACTTCATTGCCTCATTATCCAACCCTTACTCCCTACTTTATCTCTTCCTCATTTCAATTAGAGCATATTCAAATTATTCCTTAGATAATCAGTCATACCCGTTACCAAAAATACACTCCTCAATGGTGGCCTGCGGATAACAGTTAATATGGGAAACCGATTTTTGTTGAGGTAAGAAAAGATGGCACCTATATTGGAGATAGTTACGATTCAGATTGGGCAGAAAAGAAAAAGGAAAGTATATCAACCAAGGTTAATTGAGATAAAAAACACCTTTTATCTCACCACTGGATAAAGACTAATGGATAAAGGAATTTATTTTGGCGGGGGAACTTTGCGATTGCTTTGTAACCTCGCCATTTCTGTTATATAACAGTGAATAAAAGGTTTCGTTACATTTCTCTCAAATTGTCTTTAGTAACTTTTTATCTTGAGACTATGGGACAAAGATTTATGATTTAAACTGTTGCATATTTTTTTTAATTCTGTATAATGGGTTTGCCTCCAGGGTTAGGTGAGCTGCTGATGCAGCAATTCCTGATCGGTGGTGAAAGAGTAAGAACTCTTAAGCCCACGAGTCCATAATGGACAGATCCAGTGAGATGCTGGAGCCGACAGTAAAGTCTGGATGGAAGGAGGTGAATTTGTAGATCCCTGGCTACAAATTAGATGAAGAGAGCAAAGCTCAGAAGAATTATCCTTGCAAGTATCCTTGCAGCACTTAGTTTTGTATTAATGCGTTTTACAGAGTTTCCACTTATTCCTTCAGCTCCTTTTCTTAAGGTTAGTTTTGGTGATATTCCTTTGCTTATTGGGGCTGTGTATCTCGGCCCATGGTATGGTGTTTCTATTGCTCTGGTGAAAGATCTCTTATTCCTTGCATCAGGAGGCGGAGGCGGTGGCCCACTTGGTGTTTTAGTTAATTTTATTGCTATCTCCACGTTTGCTTTTGTAGTAGGTATTGTTGTAAAGGGTAGCATCAACCTAAAAAGACTGATATTTGGTTTTGTGTTAGGTACGATAGCAATGGCTGCAGTTATGATTCCTGTCAACCTTTGGGCGGTTCCACTCTTTTTACCAAACGTTACTCATTCGTATCTAATAATTTACATATTCAAAGTGAATATTCCCTTTAATCTTTTGGAAGGAGCAATAGATTCAGTTATCACAATTACAACGCTCTTTGCCTTGAAAAGGAGAAACGTGAGGCTATGAAAAAGGGGGGCGTATGCCCCCTTTTTCAGAAAATTAAGAGTAATCAAAATTATTGATTAACTACTTTTTTTGCTTTTTCCAAAGCTTCCTTTGCTCTATCTACCAGAGCTTCAAATGCTTTTTGGTCATTAACTGCAAGGTCTGCAAGCATTTTCCTATCAATCTCTATATTTGCCTTCTTTAAGCCGTTAATCATTCTGCTATAGCTTAAACCGTACTGCCTGGAAAGAGCATTAATCCTTACAATCCACAATCTTCTAAATTCTCTTTTTCTTTCTCTCCTATGCACATATGAATTTTTCATTGCATGGAGTACAGCTTCATTTGCCGTTCTAAAGCGTTTAGAAGAAGCACTTCTATATCCCTTAGCCATTTTTAAAATCTTCTTATGTTTGTTTCTTGTTACTGCTCCTGCTTTTACTCTCATAATTATTTATCCTCCTTTTATTTCAAATACGGAATAAGAGGCTTAACGTTCTTTAAGTCCTTTTTGAGTAATTCTCTCTGCTTCAACTGTCTTTTTTTTCTTTTCATACTTTTTTTCTCCAGGTGGTGACTATGGCCTGCGCCGTACGCCATTATTTTTCCGCTTCCCGTAATCTTAAATCTTTTTGCTGCTGACTTCATCGTTTTCATTTTTTTTGCCATCTTTATCTCTCCTTTCCTTTAATTTTTTCAATACTTCTTTGTTGGGCTCAAGATAGAATATAAGGTTTCTTCCTGAAAGCTTAGGTTTATCTTTTGAGTACCCAACATCCGAAAGCGCATCTATGATTTTATAAGCAAGTTCAAATCCCTTATCCGTATGAGCCATTTCTCTTCCTCGAAACCATATCTCTACTTTTATTCTGTTCCCACTCTCTAAGAATTTTCTTACTTTTCTATTCTTTACATCAAAATCATTTTTGTCTATTTTCAGTTTATACCGCATTTGCTTCATTTCAACATGCATCTGTTTCTTCTTTGCTTCTTTTTCCTTCTTCTTTTTTTCATAAATAAATTTGCCTAAATCTACAAGCTTGCATACAGGTGGGTTTGCATTAGGAGAAATAGCTACAAGGTCATACCCTCTGTTTCTTGCAATGTCCAAAGCCTCTTTTGAACTCATAATGCCCACCTGGTTGCCATTCTCATCGACAACCCTTACTTTTTCCCATCTAATTCTTTCATTTGCAATTACTTTTTGCTCTTTAATTCTTTCACCTCCATAAAAAAATTATGGGTAGCATGAGGCTACCCATTAAAATTAAATTTCATTTTTAACCTTTTCACAAGCCTCAAGCCGTTCAAGGTAAGAGTATAAACTCTTTTTGCAGAAGATATTATACCATAAAAACAGTAAAAAGCAATTAATATCTGAATGAACTATTTCCAATGAACTCCCTTATAATAGAAGTAGGAGGAATTTCATACGGCATAATGGACATAAAATGAGAAAGGAAATTGAGTAAGCGGAGTGCCTCTACATATTCTTCTTCCCTATAACCTATTGCACGCAGAGCAACCTCAGCGTAATATTTTAGCACTGCTAATTCATATACTACTGCGGAGTTGAACATCACATCTGCATTTTCCTGAAAAGGAAAAATATATTTTTCCTCTCCCTTTGTTACTGTGGGCCATCTCTTTATTGTTTCCGATGCGGTTATTCCTCTGAATCTACTATCACGCACTATCCTCCTTATAAGCCGTGTATCCCTCGTGGGGATTCGGTTGATGCTATCAATGTTAAGCTGAGTGAGGGCACTTACGTATATTCTAAATTTTTCTTCTTCATTTATTGATTCTGTTAACTTTGGATTTAATGCATGCAAACCCTCTATGATTATTATTCCGTTTTTGTCTATGCGAAGCTTTCTCCACTTTCTACTCTTTCCTTTAAAGAAATCATATTTTACAAGCTCCACTTCTTCTCCTTTTAGAAGAGATGCAATTTGTTCTTGTAAAAGCTTATGGTTGATTGCGTCGAAGGAATCGTAATCCAACTCTCCATTTTCGTTTTTAGGTGTTTTATCTCTATCAACAAAATAATTATCTGTAGATAAAATAACAGGTTTCAAACTATTAACTCTTAATTGGATAGCTAATCTTTTTGCAAATGTTGTTTTGCCTGAAGAACTCGGGCCAGCAATGAGCACTACTCTTTTCCTATCCTTTATCATATCTGCTATATTGGAGATTTTTTTGGAATGGAGCGCTTCCTGTACTTTTATTAGCTCGGATATCCCCCTTTTCACTATCTTTTCGTTTAGGTCTCCTGCATACCTTATCCCGAGTGTTTCTACCCATCTTTTGGATTCCCAGAATGCTTCAAATAATTTTTTTCTCTCAGTTATTTTGCTTACCTGATTAATATTATTGTGGTCTGGGAGAAGAATAAGGAATCCCGGGGAGTACGGCACAATGTCAAATACTTTTATCATACCCGTCCTGTGGAGTAGTGGTCCTGCAAAGTATGCGGCATATCCATCGATAGAATATATAGGAATAGTATCCCTTGAAATGTAACGGAGTAATCTCAGGTCATCTATCCTCTTCTCCTTTTCTAATCGATACATAGCTTCTTCTTTTGTCAAATCGAACTTATTAATTTGCTTATCCTCTTTAATAAGTTTTTTGAGCTCTGCTTTTATTTTGTATATGATATCATTATTATGGTTTCCTTCCACTTCTCCATAGAGTGCATTTCCGTATGAATGCTTTATGGATACTTTTAATGAAGGATTTATCCGTCTTGCACAGTAAGAAACTAAAAAAGCAAGTGTCCTTTCATACGTTCTACTTCCCTCTCTATCTTTAATAGAAAGTAATTTTACAGAGGAAGGCTCTTCCACTTCGTCAAGGAAACCCATCCTCTGGTTATTCACAATTGCGCAGGTATATGGATAATCCACATCACCCACAATATCAAGTATTCTCTTTCTCATTTTTTTCTCCGTTTATTTGTATGGATATATATTGTACTCCTTAGTTCATAGAAGTCAAGAGCCTGTACCTATTTATTTCATAAGGGCTGGGATTTAAGGCTGGATGCCTATACAGGTTAAGCATGAATGTTGGATGTAGGATTTTGTAAATTGACGAATTTGAAGAGCTCCTGACTTAAAAAAATATTATAATGGGAACAAAATGAAAAAAAATGATTTGTATAAAAATAGAAAGTGTATTTTTAGAAAATACAAAGATACAGATTGT
>CAJXKN010000089.1 GCA_913055585.1 uncultured Caldisericota bacterium
TCCAAGGCACTCCGGATATAAAATTTTTTGTTTTCAGGCTCTGTTTTTATAAAACAGTTTATCCGTTAGCCTCTATTCATCATTCAACATTTAGCATCTAACATTTAACATTCATATTTACCACCTCCTTGTAGCACGATTTTATACTTTCTAAAAACACATTTTCTATTTTCATACAAAATAATTTTTTTCATCTTGCTGCTATTATAATCGTTTTTTTTAAGTCAAGAACTTCTTAAATTCATTACTCACAAAATCCCAAATTCTATATCCAACATTCATAATCCATAATTCATAATCCATCATTCAACATCCATCATCTTAAATCTTATATCCCTCTATATATAAGACACCTAACTTGCAAAAAAGTTCCAATATTTTTATAGAATCTCTAAACTCATTTATATAGTAACGAGTAAGCGAAGTAAATGTAGCTTCAGCTTGGAGGGAACACATTTCCCTCTAACTACTTTTTTTGTCACCCTGAACTTGTTTCAGGGTCTCCAGTTTGAGAGGGTTAAGAAGCACCCCCTCAATGCTTCCCCGAAAGATGAAAGCAAAGGAAAAAGAGAGATGCTGAAACAAGTTCAGCATGACAGAGAAAAGAACAAAAGAGAGAAAGATAGATTCCGAAACAAGACTTGGCCTGACGGTCAAGGAAAGGATTGCAGGATTACGAAGAAAAAACAAGGAAAACAAAAGAGAGATTCCGGACCAAGCCCGGAATGACAATACTTAAGAATAACAATACTTTATCCTAAATCCTATATCCCAAATCCTACATACAGGACGCTGAAATAAAACCTAACCTGACGGTCAAGGAAAAGAGCAACAGGGCAAACCAACAGAAAATTTTATTTCACAAAAGCAATATCTATTAGCGCAATAAGGACACCCCATATAAAACCTGCTGTAACTTCTAATCCTGTATGCCCCATAAGCTCTCTAAATTTCTTTACATCAATAATCTCCCTGAGTTTTTCTCCCCAGGCAGTATCCCACAGGAGTTCATTCATTGTTTTGGAATGCTCTCCTACTTCTCTTCTTACGGAAAGTGCATCAATAACAACTATGGTGCCCATAATAAATGCTATGGTGAAATAAGGTGAATTTAATCCGTATCTTACTCCAAGAATTACTGTAAGCGTTGTTACAGTTGCTGTATGAGAGCTTGGGTTTCCGCCTGCAGATACTGCAAGCTTCCAATTAATCCTTTTTGTATGCTGATAGTCAAGTAATACCTTTAATGCTTGCGCAGTAATATTACTCAGTATAGAAAATATCAAAATGTCATTTGTAAAAAGTTCTTTTATCCACATTTTAATTTATTCACCTCTTAAATGAAAAGCATCTGCATCAGTAATAGTAACTTCAATAATATCTCCTACGGAAGCATCTTTTTTTGTAATAACTAATTTATCCTGAGGGATGCGTCCAAAGACCTCGCCTTTTTTAACCGTTTCGATAAGTACCTCTACAGTTTTCCCAATGTATGAACTGTTCTTTTTTACAGAAATTGCATTTGCTAAAGAGAGTAAATCATTCAGCCTTCTCTTTTTTTCTTGTGTTTCAACTTGATTTGGCATTACAGAAGCAGCTGTATTAGGGCGTGGGGAATAAGCAGCAGCAAAGATTTTATCAAACTGTACATATTCCACAAGAGACTTTGTTTCAAGATAATCATTTTCCGTTTCATATGGAAAGCCCACAATAATATCTGTTGTAATACTTGCCTCCGGGAAAAGCCTTTTCACATTTTCTATAAGTGCAAGATACTCTTCACGTGTATACCCTCTCTTCATAAGCTTTAGAATTTTATTACTCCCGGATTGTACAGGCAGATGAAAATGCGGGCATAATGTCTTTAAATTACGCATTCGCTGAAGTATTTCAACAGTAAAATCTGCAGGATGCGGAGTAAGATATCTCAATCTTTTGAGCCCTTCTATTTTGTCTACAGCTTCAAGAATCTCAATAAATCCGTTTTTGTATCCTATGTCACGGCCATAATGATTAATGTTCTGCCCTAAAAGTACGATTTCTTTCGTACCGTTTTTAACGAGCATCTTTACTTCACTTAAGATTTCTTCTTTTGTTCTACTTCTTTCACGCCCTTTTGTAATGGGAACGATGCAGTACGTACAAAAATTATTGCAGCCATAAATAATGGGAACGTATGCAAAAACTTTTCTTTCCATAAGTGCATTTTGTTTTTCTTTTAATGATAAAATCTTTTTTATTTTTTCTATCCTGCTTGAAAGCGGTTCAATGCCGCTAAATACATCAATAACACTTTTCCCGCCAATTCTTTTTATGTCCTTCTCTTTTACCGTGGCGACACAACCGGTAACAATTGCAGCAGGATGCCCTTGCGTTCTGAAAAGTTTCCTTATGTAGCCAAGCTTGCTAAAAAGCTTAAGCACGGATTTCCCCCGTACAGCACAGCTATTTAGCAAAACAATATCTGCATCTTCTTCATTTTCTACTTCCTCAAAGCCAGATGACAAAAATGCTTCTCTGAACCTTTCAGATTCATACACATTTATCTGACAGCCGTATGTAACAATCTTAAACTTCTTCATACAATCTCCTGCATTCATTTTTAAGCAAACGCTCTTTCAATTTACCCAAAGCTTTACCTTTTACATTGTACTGCATTTTCAATTTATTGCCATCAAATTTTATTTTACTCCATTTCATTATAAGCGTGCCTATTTTTATCGCTTCTTCTTTATCAAATGAAAGAACTGCTACGCAAAGAGGGATAAAAATTTCTCTGTAGCGTACAAAAATTGAAAAAAGCGAATCAAAATCATTTGCTACCTTTTCTTTCATAATCTGCTCTACTATTTCTCTCTCCTTTCTATTAAGACCCAGAGTATTAGCTAAGTTGCACTGAAGAGCTTGTGAAAACAGTGCAACGGTAAGTGCATCTCTATATGTAAAATCTTTGTTAATTTCCCTATTCAATATTTCAAACTCCTTAGAAACCCTGCATTTTTTATAAGCAACTGAAAAATCTCTTTCAGGGAAAAATAGTTTAAGAACTTTTATTAAAGAATTAATATCTATGTTAAGAATCTTTTTCGTTTCTTCTCTTCTTCTTTCCTTTTTTACTGTATGTAGAAGAGAAAAACCATTTCTTATTTTCTCTTTTGTAGTTTCATCTATTGAAAGGTCAAATGTAGCTGCAAGCCGTATTCCACGGAGGGAACGCAACGGATCATAGGAAATGGAGGATGGAGAGATAACTCTTAATATACGTTTTTTCAAGTCATTTAATGAAATATCATTATAGAAAAATTTATTTCTTTTAATTGAGTAATAAATAGCGTTAATCGTGTAATCACGGAGCAAAAGATCATATTTAATATTATTTGCAATTTTTGTAAAATCAAATGTCAATCCATCTTCTATTGCTCTTATAGACAAAAAATTACCTTTGTTAAGAGTGAAATATCTTATATGTTTTTTCTCTAAAAATTTTAGTGTCTTTTCAAAAGCATTTTCAGAAAGTACAAAATCAAAATCTTTTGCCACTTTTCCGAAGAATGCATCTCTTATTGCTCCACCAACAAGATATATCTCATCTACTTCTCCTTTTAATTCTTCAATAAAAGTGGAGGAAAGCTTATCTATTAAAATGGATCTTGCTCTCTCCATTTACCTCTTATGATGCTTTTTGCCTTACCGTTCTCTTCAATATCAATAACGACAAAGTTTACAGAAGCAATGCCTTCTGCTATCTCAAAATTCATTGGAAGAAGCGTTAAGAAACTCTTTAAAGCAGCATTTTTATCTATACCTATAGCAGAATCTTCAACACCAGTCATTCCTACATCCGTAATATATGCCGTGCCGTGAGAAAGAATCGTTTCATCAGCAGTTTGAATATGCGTGTGCGTCCCTACAACAGCACTTACCTCTCCATCCATAAAGAAGCCCATTACCTTCTTTTCGCTGGTTGCTTCAGCATGGAAATCAATTAATATACAGGGAGTTTCTTTTTTTATTTCTTCCACTATGCTTCTGCCTACAATAAAAGGTGAATCAAGAGGAGGTAACCCTATTCTTCCCTGCAGGTTTACAACACCTAATTTCAAACCATTTTTCTCAACCACAACGTATCCTTTACCAGGTGCACCTTGAGGGAAATTTGCAGGGCGAAGAAGAAAAGGAAATTCATCAAACTTATCAAGAAATCTTCTCTTATCAAAGCTATGATTACCGCCTGTAATTACGTCCACACCGTAGGAGAAAAGCTCTTGAACAATCTTTTCCGTTATACCTGCACCATGTGCTGCATTTTCTCCGTTTAATAAGATAAAATCGGGAGAATACGTCTTTTTCAAAAAAGGGATAGCCTCTCTAATGGCTCTCCTTCCTGGCTTTCCAAATACATCGCCAATGAAAATTACTCTCATTTATTACTCCTTTAAACAAAAAAGCGCTGGCGCATTAGAACCAGCACTTTTATCTATCCCAAACAAATCTCTATCAGCCTTTTTTCTCTTCTGCTTTTACTGCTTCTTCCTTGCCTGCTTCCTTTTCAGTACCTTCAGCCTCTTCGGTAGCTGTAACTTCTGCTACTTCTTCCTTAGCTGGATGTCCAACCTCTACCACAACTGCATCTAAAGGAGTAATTACCTTTATTTTATCAGAAAGAGCAAGGTCTTTTACATATATGACATCGTTTATATCCAACGGTGTCACATCAACCTCAATCTTTTCGGGAATATCAAGTGGTTTGGCTTCTATCTCAAGCTCATACAGCATATGCTCAAGCAGACCACCTTTCTTTTCCCCTTTTGCTTCTCCAATTGTAACAATGGGCACCTTCGTAAGAACGGGTTTATCCAGCTCGACCTTCTGAAAATCAATATGCAGAATATTATCTTTTATTGGGTCTCTTTGCATTTCTTTAATAATTGTAGGATAACGACTACCCTCAACATCAAGGTCAATAATGATATTTGTCCCTTCATGTTTTAGAATGCCCATAAAATCCTTTTTATTAACTAAAATAGGTAGAGGTGCTATACCCTTCCCATAAGTAATGGCAGGGATAAATTCCTTACGAAACTTATTTAATGTACCTTTTGTAGAAACTTCTCTTTTCTTTGCTTTAAGTTCTATTTTCTTCATATATCCATCTCCCTTCAAACTTTTTGAGAAACTATTATATCACTTTTCCAACTTTCTTTCAAATAGCGCACTGACCGATTCATGCAGGGATATCCTCTTAATAGCCTCTCCTATAAGTGGAG
>CAJXKN010000090.1 GCA_913055585.1 uncultured Caldisericota bacterium
TAAAATTCTCTCACCATTTCCGAGGCACTCCGGATACAGAATTTTCGCTTTCAGGTTCTGTTTTTATAAAACAATTTTATCCGTTAGCCTCTGTTCATCATTCAACATCCTATATCCCAAATCCTATATCCCAAATCCTGTATTCAACATCCATCATCCAACATTCAACATTCATCATTCATCATTCAACATCCCAAATCCTATACCCTACATCCCAAATCCTGCATCTCGTATCTCTATATATTAGACGCAAAACTGTCAAAAAAGTTCCATCAATTTCAGAGAGTTTTTAAAAAATTCTCTCTGTCCCATCAAATTCCAAAACCTCATCG
This sequence comes from uncultured Caldisericota bacterium, assembly GCA_913055585.1. GTDB lineage: Bacteria > Caldisericota > Caldisericia > Caldisericales > Caldisericaceae > CAJXKN01. The sequence continues at coordinate 333 of CAJXKN010000090.1, forward strand.
CTTAGTCTCAAATACTTCGGCGCAAAACAGAAACCTAAAGTCTGCCGATGTATCAATTGCCTTTATATAATTCATTTTTGTTTTGGCAGTATCCACCTTACTACATCTCCCCCGTCGCCTATAACATCTCCGTTTTTGGGATCTATGAGATACCAGTCCTGGTGAGTAGTATAGCGAGCTTTAACTCTCTCACTTGCACGCGCAAGAGGAGGGGGTACCCTTAACCTCTCATCAAGCGTTCTATCAACGTCCACCGTGACAAAGTAGAAAAGCTTATCATTGGGTATTCCTACAAGTCCAAAATCAGGAGAGAATAATTTTTGGTATTCACCATAAGTAATCAATACGCATTGTGGGTTTTTAGGTATCTGGTTATGTCTCAAACGAATCTTTGACAATTTTAAGGCGTCTTCCATTACCTTTGCTTTTGTTAAGCTCCCTTTTGGTAAACTGTATGATGGAAGAGTAATATTACTTAAATCTTTAATCTCAGAGGATTTGGATGGTCTGGCATGAGTTATTATAATTACTCCCACAGAAAAAATAATGGCTAATACAGTTAAAAGTAAAATTATTCTATTTCTCTTTTTCATTTTACGCACCTCCTATTGCAGATTTCTTTTCGCTATAGCTCATAATAAAATTTCTCCTCTCAATAATATATATCCCTTTGCAGTAAAAAATTTTCAATCAATTTTTCATTTTTATGAAAAATTATATAATTTCATTGTGGAAAGTGATAAAGAGATATTAAAAGATAGTTTAGTGCATCCAGAAGTATTTGGTATCTTATATGAAAGATACCATAACAGAATATTCTCACATATCTATAGATTAACGCAGGATATACAGGTAACAGAAGATCTTACTGAGGAAACATTCCTAAAAGTGATAAAGAATAGAAACCGAATTATAAAGAGTAAGGCTCCCTTTGAGCATTACGTGTATCGTATAGCAACAAATAATGTATTGCATTATTTTAGAGATGAAGGAAGAAAGAGAAGGGCTTATAATAAATTACAAACAAAACAAAGTATAAAGGATTCCATCTCTTCCACGGATAGAAATGACGAGGAAGAACTGATAAAAGCAATAAATAACCTCTCAGAGATAAAAAGAATTTGTATAATAATGTATTATATTGAGAATAAGAATATCAAGGAAATTGCAGTAACTTTAAATAAAGGAGTATCTACTATAAGCAGGATATTGAAAGAAGCAAGAAAAGATTTATATGATGCACTGCAGAAAAAATTGGAGGAAAAGGGATAATATATATAGGGAAATAAAAATGAAAGAAGAAAAATTAGAGAAGAAATTGAGAGAGCTCAAATGGAAAAATGCTAATAAAGACGAAATGGACAGGCATAAAAAGGCATTTGAAGCAAGCCTTGTGAAATATGTGGCAGAAGCAAATAAAAAGGAAAATAGGAAGAGAAAAATACGCTTTGCTTTTGCTTATGTACTGGTCGGAGTGATAATCTTTTTTTCCATCTTTTCCTTGAATAGATATGTACAAAAGCAGATATTTTACAAGCTCGTTTTTAATAATCCTTTAGAAATGGAAATGTACGATAGTATGAGGAGACCCCCACAGTTTAGATTGAGAATAATAAAGATTTCAGAAGATAAAAAACTTGGCATAGCACATTTATATACCAATACTCAAGCTCCTCTAATAGTGGTAGATTTGAAGGAGAAAAAGATAATAGGTGTAGGAATTCCTCTGACTGCTTACGATAAAAGGATTCAGAAATACCATAGTAAGAAAATTTACCTTACAGAGTCGGAGAAAAACAAGGCAAGAGAAATTGCGTTGAACAGTTCTTTTATTAAGAGACTAAACAAAAAATCAATTACGGTAGAAAATTCTACTACAATATATATGTATAGTAACGAAAAGAAACTTTTATATAGAGTAGCTAAACTGAAAATCACTCTCATAAACGGTAAGGTTATTACCGTATTTGTAGATCTATCAGGAAATAGAGTAGTTGATATTACTGATACACAAAACATTCAGGGAGAGCTCATTACAAAGGATTCAGATATCCATGCATTCTTATATGTATTCGATAAAAAGTAATGATTCTATACGTTGAACCTAAAATGCACAATCTCTTTGTTTTTTATAATGTAATTCTCCCCTTCTATTCTCAGAACTCCTTTTTCCTTAGCTTCTTTAAATGAAAAATTGACTGCTTTGAAATCTTCAAAGCTAATTACCTCTGCTGCTATAAATCCTCTTTCAATATCCGAATGGATCTTCCCTGCAGCTTTTCTTGCATTTGTTCCTTTTGTAATAGTCCACGCTTTTACCTCATCTTTACCCACCGTATAAAACGTTTCATAGTTTAATAAGGCATATGCAGCATCTATGAATTCTGGGAGAATCTGTTTATTCAATCCATAGGATGAAAGAAATTCTTTTCTATCTTCTGCGTTAAGCTTTGATAATTCAAATTCAAGCTCAACAGGCATTACGATAAATGAGGAGTGAATGTTAGAGAACTTTTTTTCAAGAGATGCTTTGATTTCATTGTTTTTATCAATATCCGTATCAGAAATATTTATTACGTAAAGCACTGGCTTTAACGTAAAAAACTCAAATGATTTTATAGTATGCTTTTCCTCATCTGTAAGCTCTATATTTCTGAGGGGTATTTCTTTTTCTAAAGCATCCGCACATTTTTTTAAAACGTTTAATTCTCTCTCCTTTGCAGGGTCTAATTTTTCTTTCTTCAGACGCTCCAATCTCCGTTCTACCACGTCGAGGTCCATTATGATAAGGTCAGAATCAAACTCCTGTATGGATGATTCTATATCTTTAGTATGTGAAAATGCATCTACTACCTCAACAAGTGCATTGACTTTGCGAATTGAAGCATAAATTTCTGTTCTCCTTTTTTTGTTCTCTTCACCGATAGGGACACCCGGTATATCTACAAAATCTATTTCTGCAGGTGTCGTTTTTTCCGGATGAAACGATAGGGACAATGCAGTAAGCTCTGGGTCTATAACTTTAACTGTTCCTACATTGGGTTTATCAAAAGATATAGGAATCTCTTTGCCAATGAGTGCTCTGAAAAGTGTCGTCTTGCCGGATGTTGGTAGACCTATAATTCCTGCTTTCATTTTATTTTAAAAAATTATTCTCCTTTCTTAGGGATGGTAGCGTAACAGGGAGTCGAACCCTGGTCTGGGGATTGAGAGCCCCCCGAACTAACCGCTGTTCTATTACGCCACTGGCTGGGAAGGATGGATTCGAACCATCACTAGAGGATCCAGAGTCCTCTGTCCTACCATTAGACGACTTCCCAACAGCACGTTCATTATACACGAATGCAGAAAAATTTCAATTAGCTTTCTTCGATTTCTTCCTGAATTTCTACACCCTTTCCTGTAAGAACGTCCCTTCCTTTTGCTTTTACATCTTTAACTGCTTCTTTTGCTTTTTCTCCTAACTCTTTTCCTTTTTCTTTCAGCATCTCCCTTGTTTCTACACCTGATTGTGGAGCAAATAGGACTCCTAAAACAAAACCAGTCAGCGCTCCCCAGAGGAATCCGTTAAGAAAACTGCTTGATCTATTTTCTTCCATAGTTAGCCTCCTTTTTATTAGAAAATTTTTTATATAAAGAAAATCCTTGTTGTATTAAAGCAAATAGTTTCCCAATATTCATTATATTGTTCAATACACTTCTATTCTTTGATTCTGTTTTTGTATTTGTTGTAAAACCTTGTAAAAGTAATAATACGGTTGCAAAAGGCGCAATTTGATTTATAAATGCAGTGGCCCTCTCAGTATTTCTCAGTGTGTTTTTGAGGTGAGATGAAGCATCATTTGCATTTGCCGTAGTAGCCTCGAGGTTTTTTCCAATCTTATCCAGCTCACTCTCAACCTTTTTAAGAAGAGTCTGAGTCTCTTGCAGTGTGCCCTGCACGGAATTTCTCATTTTAATAACGATAATTAAGGCTAAAACAACCCCTATCCCTACAATTCCTACAAGCGTCCATACTGCTATAGTAAGTGATCTCATTTCACCTCCCAATTACATTGTCCCCCGCAAGAGCCGTGACTTAACAGATTTCTAAGTCCTTTCGGACAGGTGGGGGTTTCTTGTATACCGCCAGGAAGCACCGTAGCGCCTCAAAACTTTTGGCATACATCCGCCCCCTTAAACTATGTGTTGGCTTAAATCCGATAAGTTTAACACGCACTCTGCAGGGTTCAATTATATTTTAGCATTTTATGAATAAATTTCAACTGCTTGATAAATCTGTAGGGGATGCAAGGCAATTATTCATTCCCATTCAATAGTGGCAGGTGGCTTTGAACTTATATCATAAACAACTCTGTTAATTCTTAAGGCAACGGCGAATTCATAAGTTCTCTTATTGTACGTAGCACCTACGCTCTTTGCGGGGAGAAGTACGCAAAAGGCTTGCCATACATCATCATAAAGATGTGCATTTCTTAGCTCTTCTAAGAGTATATAATCCGCTTCTCTTAATATTCTTAACTCTGCTTCCGTTACAGTATCCATTGGAGCTGATACGAGTGGTACCTGTAACTCTATGTGTCTTGTAAGCATCGTTTTTGTATCTACTTGCATAGGTAGCACATCTGAATAGAGTGGAACAAGTAGAAAATCATCAAAACTTTGAAGTGAAGTGGGGGGTGCATTGCACCCCCAGTATCTCACAATACTATGGTTTATACGTAATCGTTATTGTTTTAGTAGAAGCATCCCAATCTACTTTTGCACCAAGAGACTCTGCAACAAAACGAAGCGGAAGCATCGTCCTCTGATTGACAATAATAGGCTTCACATTATGATTCTTTGAGTCAATCCATTTTTCTATACCATTTACTTTTGCTTTTGGTTTACCTATCCAGAGTTCAATT
>CAJXKN010000091.1 GCA_913055585.1 uncultured Caldisericota bacterium
GTAGTGCCCGTGGCAATCTCGTCTTTTGTTTTTTCGGGGGAGCATTGAGGGGGTGTCTTCCAACCCCCTCAAATTAAAAGACCCTGAAACAAGTTCAGGGTGACATTGTTCAGGATGGCAAAAATGCATGTCAAGAAGAGCGGGATGACAAAAAGATTTTAATGAAGTAGCGTTACCATTTCATATAGATTTTTGATGATTCATTTGCTCCCTTGACAGGATTTTTAATTCTTTTATTATACATAAAATAATAGAGAGTTTTGTAGTTACTCAATTTAAGGAGGTAATGATGACAAAATTTCATTTAAATACAGGAAAGAGAGGTTCAAAGCTTTTAAGGGGAGGTATAAAGTGAAGGTAAATGATGAAGTGCTAAATGCACTGGAAAATGGTAAACCTGTCGTTGCGCTTGAGTCAACAATCATTGCACAGGGTATGCCTTATCCTAAAAACATTGAAACTGCACTTGCTGTTGAGGAAGAAGTAAGAAAGAATGGAGCAGTCCCAGCAACAATTGGTGTAATAAAAGGCGACATCGTTGTAGGAATGGACAGAAAACAAATCGAATATATAGGAAGAGCAAAGAATGTAATGAAACTTTCTACAAGAGAAATCCCATATTGTATTGCTCTAAAAAAAGATGGTGCAACGACTGTTTCAGCTACTTCCTATATTGCTGCGCTGGCAGGTATTGAGGTATTTGCGACGGGTGGCATTGGCGGTGTACACAGGGGAGTAGAAAAAACAATGGATATCTCAAGAGATATGGAAGAACTTGCTGAAACCGACATTATTGTCGTAACAGCAGGAGCAAAATCTATACTGGATTTACCCAAGACACTTGAATATCTTGAAACGAAAGGTGTATTAGTTGTAGGTTTTGGCACTGATGAATTTCCTGCATTTTACACGCGCAAGACAGGACTCACTATTCCATCTGTGAACAGCGCAGAAGAAGTTGCAACGATATACGATAAAAAAGTATCTATAGGAATCAATTCGGCAGTAGTTGTTGCAAATCCCATACCTGAGGCATTTGAGATACCAAAAGAAATTGCAGACCAATGGATTGATAAAGCATTGGAGGAATGTGAGAAAAAGGGCATAACTGGGAAAAAGGTCACACCGTTTCTTCTATCTCGCGTTGTAGAGTTAAGCAATGGTAAAGCACTAAAAGCAAATATTGCGCTTGTTAAGAATAATGCACGTGTTGCAGCAGAAATAGCAAAAGCTCTGCATAAATGAAACTTGGAGTGATTTGCAGGATAAACAGAGGTAGAGGCAGTTGAAAAAGAGTAAATTGCTTATCATAGGAGATAATTGTTTTGACATTGTCGTAAGAGGACGTTTTAAATTTGAAAGAGACAGAAACAATATACCTATAGACTATGAAGCAAAACCTGGCGGAACAGGTGTGAATTTTGCAGTTTCATTTGCACAGTTATTCGGAGATGCATATTATTTTACACCCATCTCTTTGGATAGTTTTGGCGAAGAAATCTTACAATTTCTAAACAGTAAAAATGTATCTGTTTATGACAAAAGAAGTAAAAAGAAAACAGCCCTGACTATTTCTATGATAGACGAGCTCGGGGAACGTATAACTTTTGGCCTGCTGAAAGATACGGCATATACGGATATCAGCATAGAAGAATTCAAAAAAGTGTTACCTGATTTTGATTCAGTGTACATTAGTGGAGGAATTAACAGCTCTGAGGAGGTCCAGAGAAGTATTATAAAAATTGCAGAGATAACTGTTAAGAAAGGTGCAAAACTCTTCTTTGACCCCCAGATAAGAATAGGAAAAAGCATACCAAATTTTATAGAAACTGCAAATAAAATTGCAGAAATGAGTAATATTATCTTTGCAAATGAAAACGAACTTAAAGAAATGAATATACCTAAAGATACATTTATAGTAGAAAAAAGAGGAAGTAGTGGTGCCGTAGCTTTTTTTGAATCAAAGAAGTTTTCTGCTAACGGAATTAAAGTCAAAGCTATGAGTACAGTAGGTGCAGGAGATATTTTTAATGCAGCATTTCTTGCATATTATCTAAATGGAAAATCCATTGCCAATGCATTAAAATTTGCTAACTATGCAGCAGCTTTCTCTGTTACTAAAAAGAATATCTATACCCCAACGTCTGTAGAGGTTGAAGAATTCATTAAAAACTATTTTAGAAGAAATCTCCCTGTTTAACAAAAAGTAATTTCTTGAGTTTTGCCTTTAAGTGCTTTTGCGAACTGCTCCATTAGATCTTCTTCAATAGAAATTATGAGCTGAACATTTTTCCCATAGTCTTCGTTTACAACCTTCCCGTTAAATTGATGGACGAGGTACATAGCGAGCCTTATTTTACTGTATGGAAAGCATATTTTTACGGTTTTTCTTATGCTTACTTCTACAATTCCTGCTTGCTCAATAGATGCTTTTGCAGTGGAGTAGTACGCACGAATTAATCCCCCAATACCGAGTTTTATCCCACCAAAAAAGCGTATTACTACCACTCCACAGTTCGTAACTTCCGTTGTTTTGATTGCATTAAATGTTGGAAGTCCAGCACTCCCCGATGGCTCTCTGCCATCACTATAAAGGAATCTTTCATTTTCTTTAAGTCCCACTCTGTACGCAAAAACGCTATGTGTTGCCTTTTTAAATTCATTTGAAATCTCTTGGATAAAGTCTTCTGCTTCTTTTACGTTTGCTACGGGTTTTGCCGTACCAATAAACTTTGACTTTTTAATTGTTTGCTCTACCCTTGCAAGCTTTTTAACTGTTTTGTATTTCATTTTGCTGTGTGTTCTCTACTCCATATCATTCTTAGGAAAGGCATAATACCCTAAAAACACATTTGGAAGGAGTACTAACCTGCAAACTATTATACCACAAATAGCCCGGTAAAAGAAAGTAAGGTTAAAGATGGTGGAGATGTATCTTAGAAAGGAAAGTCAAGTTATGAAATAGTAGAAATGTTTGGTGTTTCAGAGAAAAATTCTCATATCACTACTGAATTCTGCTTAAAGAATATATCAAGCATAAACTCACAAGAAAAAGAAGACCACAAACAAATGGTAAGATAGAAAGATTCCATAGAACCGTTGGAGAGGAGTTCTACAGTAGAAACTTCTACCTGACCTTAGAGGATATAGGCGATGGTTTAAAAAAGTATGTTGAATACTACGATAAATTTAGACCTCATATGGGTCTAAATGGGAAAACTTTCTATGAGAAGTTAAAAGAACTACTTGAGAGGGAAGATTTCAGAAGACTTTAAAGTTTCTAATATTTATCCTCTTGACAAAATTTTTAATTTTGGGATACTAAAAGAAAATAGAGAATTTTGTAGTCACCCAATTTAAGGAACACTACAAAAATAAGAAAGTAGAAAAAAGTAATGAAAAAACTTTTAAAGATTTTAGCTTCAGTACTAATGTTATTTTTATTAATCAGCAGTTTTACTCCTGTCATTTTTGCTGGCAATGTACAACCAAACGATCAGATCTGGTATACAGTGACTGTAAGTAAGACTGCAACTGGGTATTTTAATGTCCCTTATTATTCTGTAGTTACTGGTAACTTTGTAGGAGAATGTCAATGGACTTGTAGCGTGCATATAGAGATTACATACAGATGGAACTGGGTCACAGGGCAATGGCAATACGCTTACTTGTATTACAATGGCCATACATATCAAACCACAACTATCGTTTCATCCTCAAATTCTACATAAATGGCAACTAATTGAAAATAATACTTCTGAGTTACGAAACAAATGAAGATTAAAAGAGGAAAGCGGACTGTAATTATTGGAGTATTATGCATTTTGCTTGGTTTTGTATTATTTTTTTTCCCACCAATATATGCAGGACATATGGAACTTTTGGAAATGCATTTAAGAGATGCAAATATGAAGATCACCACTTCTGGCGATAAAATAGAACTCAAAGATAGGAGCTTGAACCATGAAAATCTATTATTCTTCCTTAAAAATATTGAAAGTGGTGATTCAATTACGGTAACAGTTATAGAGGAACTGCCATATACTGATTTTGAGTCAAAATACAATGAGGGCAGATTGAATATCATCCTTTCTAAAGACCCTTTTCTAAGTCCTACACTGTTCAATGAGGATGTTAGCATTATTTATGGAGTGCCAAAAACGGTAAACTTAACTATGTCACAGACCGGAAGCATATATTTATCTGTTAGCCCGCGGGGTAATATCCTGAAGTTTGTCGATATTAAACTTACCCATGGTGGAGAAACTATATCTGAGTACTTAATAAAAAATGAAAAACTAAAACTTCCTTCGCATCCTTACAATCTCCCAAGATTTCTAAATCTACTCGGTCCACTCAGTATAATTGTAATAATAATCGGATATTTCATTCTCATAAAAGGACTTTATATAATCGGCGGAGTCTATAATCCTGTAAATCCTGAGCGAAATAGACCACCTGAAAATTAATAGAGAAAAGCTGTCGCAGGAGGTACTTAGATATAAATGAGAAAGGGAAGGAAACTTTTACTCTCGGGGATTCTAATGTTCTTAACGGGTATTATCCTTCTTCCAACTTCATTTTGGTCTCAAATATGCTTCAATAGGATACCAGATGGTACCCTATATTTTAACTCCAGAAGATGCAGCAATTAAAAAACTTAAAAGTACTGCAAGATTAAAAGTGTTCGCTTTAAAAAGTTTAAAAAGCGGTGATATCATTTCACTGAACCTCTCTGTTGTTCCCACAATATAGAACCTAAATTGAGCGATTCTCCAAATTTTTCTCATAATTCATAATTTTCTTAAAAAACATAGATGCAGTGTATGAAATTAAATGCAATCTTTCTAAACTTTCTCTCAAAACTGTGCAGCAATTTTTATTTTAAGCATTGTATATAGTAGGAGAAGAATTTTTAAAAATCGCTATGAAAATGATGGAACTTTTTTGCAAGTTGTGCATCTAATATATGGAGAGAAAATTTTAACTCTCTACAAGGAGATGGTGCAATATGAATGTTGAATGTTAAATGATGTATATTAGGATTCGGGATATGGAATTTGGGATTTAGGATATAGGATAATGAATGTTGAATTATGAATGTTGGATATAGGATTAAGTAATGTCATTCCTGGCTTGATCCTGAATCTCGCTAAATTGAAGGGGGACCCCTTCAAACTACCTCAAATGCTAAACTTGTTGGGTTGTCATTCCGGACTTGGT
>CAJXKN010000092.1 GCA_913055585.1 uncultured Caldisericota bacterium
ATAAAAATGTGTAATAGGTCTTATTGATGTATAGACGCCTAAACGTCCTCCTGCCGGAAGCCAGTTTAGTTTTACCCCAAATATTATAATTAGCATTATACCAAGCCAGAATACAGGCATAGAAACTCCGGACAGGGCGATAAACATACTGATGTAATCAAAGAAGGAATATCTTCTTACAGCTGATATAATTCCAGCGGGAATACCTATGAGTATAGCAAAAATCATTGCAAATAGTGAAAGTTCAAAAGTATTCGGGAAACGTAGAAAAAGTTCCCTTAACACTGATTCATGGGATACAACTGAACGCCCGAAATCTCCACGGACAATATGTCCAAGCCAGATAAAATACTGCTCTATGATAGGCTTGTCAAGACCCCATTTTGCTCTTGTTGCTGCGAGAATTTTTGGTGATGCGTGTTCTCCTGCCATTACCTGTGCAGGGTCACCGGGAGCAAGCCTTATCAAAACAAATATAAGCACAGAGACAACCAATAAAACAAAAATTATGTTTAAAATCCTTCGTGCTATATAACTCCGCATTCTTTTCTCCTTACGTTAATAGATAGATGGGAGGGAATTTCTATCCCTCCCATTAGTGATATTACTGTCCTGATTCTATGTACGTAGTATCAAAATGATAATCGCCAGTTGGATACAGAACAAAACCCTTTACATTGCTTCTAAATACAAGGATTTGTTTTGCATGGGCAAGCGGAACCCATGGAGCATCATTATGAATAATGACCTGTTCCTGTTTGTAAATTGCTTCCCTTTTTGCATGGTCTGTTTCCCTTTGTGCTTCCATATTAAGTTTGTGTATTTCTGGGTTTCTATAGAATGCAACGTTACCAGCTGAACCTACTGTTGCAGCATCCGGATCAAGCAGAACGTAGAGGAAGTCATCTGGGTCCGCATAGTCAGCAGTCCATCCAAGAAGACACATTGCATGTTCCCCGGCTTCTGTTTTATTAAGGTATGTCCCCCAATCGTATGTAACAATTTTTGCATCAATCCCAACTTTCTTTAAATCTGCCTGAATTGCCGTTGCAATTGCTTTAGGGTCAAACATATATGGACGGGATACAGGCATTGCCCACAAATTCGTTTTAAAACCATTAGGATAACCTGCCTCTTTAAGAAGCTCTTTTGCTTTTTCGGGATCATATGGGTAATCCTGAACTTCATCGTTGTATCCCCAGAGTGTTGGTGGAATAGGATTCTTTGCCACAATTGCAGTACCTTTATAAAGGTTCTCGACAATAGCCTTTTTATTAATTGCATATTCTATTGCTTTTCTTACTCTCACATCTCCGAATGGTTTTTGGAAACCAGGTGTATCTTCACCCATATTCATAGCAAGATATCCAACATTCAGTCCAGGTTCACTAAGTATCGTAAGGTCTTTATTTTGTTCAATCTTTTTCAGGTCGTCAGGATTAGGAAATTCCATTCCCTGAACTTCTCCCTTTTCAAGAGCAAGATAACGTGCGGAGGCATCCGGTATTACCTTAAATATTAATTTATCAATCTTTGGCTTTTCCCCCCAATAATCATCATTCCTTTCTAATGTAATATGGTCTCCTTTTACCCATTCAACAAACTTAAATGGTCCAGTGCCTACAGGATGAGCAAACCATTGGTCTTTCCATTTATTGCAATTAGTAGGGCTCACAATATCTGCAGTGAACATTGCCATTGTACTGATAAATGGAGCAAACGGTTTTTTAAGTGTGATTTTTACCGTATAGTCGTCTACCTTCTCTGTCTTTTTGATCTCGCTAAAACACCATCCCCAATATTCCCATTTTCCATATTTATGGAATGGATGATTTTTATCACGCTGTCTTTCATAGGAAAATACTACTGCATCAGCATTAAATGGTGTTCCATCCTGGAATTTCACACCTTTTCTCAAATGAAACGTCCAAACTAAGCCATCGGCCGACGACTCCCAGCTTGTTGCAAGGCATGGCTCAATTTCCGTTGTCCCTGGTTTGTATTTTACAAGTCCTTCAAATATGTTGTCCGTTACGGTGATAGATTCACCATCCGTCACATCTGCAGGGTCAAGCTCCACTGCATCTCCTGCCTTTGCAAATACAAGGGTTGTAGGAGTCTTTGTTGCTTTAGGCTTACACCCGGCAAATGTAACTCCAATAAACATTACTACAAGCAAAAAAACTAAAAACTTTTTCATAATTCCTCCTTTACTAAAATTTTTTAAATATAATACACTTTTCTAAATTTTTTTAAAATAACCACCCCCTTTACAAAATTTAGTTGAATACCTGTAAATAGTAACTTCCTCTCAAATGCCTCATCTTACTTCTCATAAAAAATCCCAATCTAAATAATTTTTACGTTATTATAATAACTTTTATAAAATTTGCAAGAGAATTTATGTTTCTGAATTTATTAAGCTCCTTTTCATCACTCAGCCTTTAGAACAGATATTTTATTTTCCGTTAAACAATTTCTTACTATGTGCTGAGATTTTTAGAAAAAGTTTTATAAACCAAAAGTATGCCTGGTATCCTGTAATGTTGTATGATTTTTATTTCTATCTAAAATAGAAAGGGAGTGGTTTTGGCCACTCCCTTAAAGATGCAATTCTTATAAAAAATTAACCCTTTAGCACTTCTTTCAGTGAGAAGTTTATGTCTTTTAATTCTTCCTGGAACTTTATTATGTCCATTTTCTGGTTTACAATCTTTGTTGCTGCTATAGATTCTCCCTTGATACCGAGAACGATTGCACCGAGAGCTTTACCGTTCTGAAGTACAATTTTTCTATATTTACCTTCAAGTGGTGCCTTTGCTCTTATGATTGTGTACTGCTCCTCATCTTTGGGATTTACTTCTCCTACGGATGTAAGATCCAATCCTGCAATTTTTAACGTATTAATGGGCGTAGAGCCTTTATATACTGCACTTCCCTCTTTCACCATATTTTTTGCTGCAGCTACTGCTTGTTCTATGGCAGGTGGAATAATTCCGTATACTCTGCCATTATGTTCAGCAATATCTCCTGCTGCGTATATATCCTCCGTATCCTTTAACTTTAAATAATCATCCACTAATGCGCCTCTATTGTATGGAAGGCCAGATCTATCAAGAAGATCCACGTTTGGTCTTACACCAGTTGATAATATCACCATCTTTGCAGGTATTTTTTCTCCGTTAGCAAGTAGAACGTTTTCCACGCTTTCTCCGCCTTCTATGCTTTCTGTTTTAGCATCTGTTCTTACTCTTATTCCCCAGTTTTCAAATATACCCCTTAAAATATCCGCTCCTTCTCTATCAAGTTGCCTTGGAAGTAAATATGGCCCATACTCAATTACCGTTACTTTCAACTTGTTACTCATAAGTGAGTGCGCCATTTCCAGTCCTAATACGCCACCGCCTATAACCGCAACCGGGCTGTAGTTTCCTATTATTGAAGAGTACTGTCTGATATTTAAAGCGTCTCTAATATTTCTTAATGTAAACACTCCTCTTTTTTCATGTCCAGGGATTGGTGGAACAAAAGAATGAGCCCCATTAGCTATAAGCAGTTTATCATAATGGGCTGTTCCGCCATCTTCTGTAAGTAGCGTATGCTCTTTAACATTGATCTTTTTAATACCTGTTCCGAGATATAAATTAAGATTTTTCTCTATATACCAGTCAGGGCCATAGAAGTAAATATCTCTTGATTTCATTCGTTGGTAAATTACCTTAAAAAGTTTTGGTCTTGGATAGTAATAAGAGGGTTCATCAGTAAAGATATCAATGTCTGCTTCTTTGTCTAAGCTTCTTATTGTGCTTGCGGCCTTAACTCCTGCAATGCCTAACCCTATTATTGAATATTTCATAATATCACCCTCCTTTCATTAAAATGGAGAGAACCTGTTTGCTCGCCAGAATTCAATTTTTAATTCATCGTATTCATTGAGAAGCATCTGGTAGTGTTTTGATTCCCAGTTTTCTAATTTTTTGAACAATTCCTTTTCTTCATCTGTTTTTGCCTCTTCACTCTGTTTATGGTAAAACTCCATAGAATTTTTTTCAAGCATCATCCCTGTGGTTAGGGCAGAGTATTCAAAATTCTTCCCCTTAAGATTTTTCTTAAATTCATCCGAAAAAATATGTTTATATGCAGGTTTATCCATTTCTTCAAGCTTCACTTCAGGGGTTTTACCTTTGCTAATTTCGATATACCATTCTTTTAAGGTATTAAAGTGTTTTTCTTCTTCTTTTGCTAAGAAGAGAAAAAACTCTTTTGCTTGCTTATCTTCAGTTTTTTCAGCTGCTACTTTGTAAAGTTCAATACCATTTAGTTCAATTCCCATTGCATCTTGCAAAATTTTTAATTTGTCCTCTTTTAATCCCATACTATTCATCTCCTTTCTTTGTACTTTGTACTTTTTACTCCTCTACTTCTTCGAATTGGTCTTTTGTGGCACCACAGTCAGGGCAGGTCCAGTCATCTGGCAACTCCTCAAAGGGGGTTCCTGGCTTAATTCCCTGTGTGTCATCTCCCTTTGCTGGGTCATAAATGTACCCACAGATTGTGCACCTATACTTTTTCATAATAATCCCTCCTTTCTATAATATTTTGCCTCTAAAATTCCTCAAACTTACTTTTTGATGTTCCACAAACAGGACACTTATCAGGAGCTTCACCTACTACAGTATATCCACAAACAGGGCAGATGTAAATTTTCTCTAACTTTACATCCTCTCTTTTTTCAACTTTTTCTTTTGTTTCATTGTAAAGTGTACGGTGAATCTTTTCTGCTGAGAGTGCAAAATTAATGGAACGTAATGCGCCTTTTTCATTCTGTAATTCCGCTACAGCCTTATATGCAGGATACATTTCTTCAATTTCAAAGTTTTCTCCTTCATATGCAGCTTGCAAATTTTCCCTTGTAGATTTTATTCCTCCGAGTGCTTTTAAATGGTTCGTTGCATGCACTCGTTCTGCAAATGCAATTGCTCTGAACAAACGTGCTACATCTCTAAGCCCTTCCTGTTCTGCCTTGTCAGCAAACGCAAGATATCTCATATGCGCCTGACTTTCACCTGCAAATGCAGCCGAAAGATTTTTTTCGGTCATTTTTTTCATAATACCCCTCCTAAATTTTAATCATTCTAATTATACCATAATT
>CAJXKN010000093.1 GCA_913055585.1 uncultured Caldisericota bacterium
TTTCTGTAAACTTTATATATTGTTTTAGTATGACTTTTGTCCATAGTGCTCTCTAAGAGAAAATCGCCTTTAACAGAAAGGACAGTGTCTCCCAAATAGTGGGATTGGTTAGTGATGCCTGTGTACCATTGCAATTCACCTTTGACCCAACTATCGGGAATGGTCATTTTATCTTTAGGGTACGGTTTGCTTGGAGCTGGAGCAGGTTTCACATCTATCGGATTGGAAGAAATACTTATGCCGTCCTTTTCAAGTATGGAAGATATGCCATTCAAATATTGGGGTAGGTTGCTTTCTTTTGCACTTGGCTGCTCATTCTGTGGAGAAGTGCCAGGAGCACTTCTCCCACACGAAGTAAAAAGCAGAGACAGAGAAACAACCAAAATGAATAAAATCCGAATCTTATTCATTTTCATCTTACTGTTACCAAATAATATAGTGAGCATTTCCATTAACACAAGTTGCCATATTTCTTGTATCTACTTCGTGGTAACCAAAACAGTTTCCGTATCCATAGTTGCTATCATTACTATCTATATACCATACTGTGTGCCTACCAGTAGAGTACTGGCAGTACCCATATCCCGTAACATAATGACCCGTAGAATGTCCACTTGTTCCATCAGAGCTTCTATATCCAATTAATCCGTATGCTTTTCCCCACACGTCTCTCCCTCTTTTTGGCCATGTGTTGGTATGAAAAGCTAAAGCCTGTTTAACCGGTCCATTTGTAATGTCATATTTTAAGTGGGAATATAAAGTATTTGCTGCATCAGTCTCATCGGAAGGGAGGTATTCATAAACCCAATACGCAGTAGGATTTTTATACGGATCCTTAAGCTCATTTAAAGCATTCCTTAGTCTATAAACATAAGTCCCGTCTGAAGGACTAGTGTACATATAGTCCGCTAAATATTTTTGAGAATAACGATCTCGCTCCCCCATTCCCCAGTCGTAGCTAAGAATCATTTGGGCTGTTGCAGGCCCACAGTAATACCACTTCTCTTGTTTTCTGGCAATAACCGATAACACACCCTTCTCTATAATTCTTAGGTAAGTTGGGGAGACCTTTAACGAATCATTATTGGTAAGAGGTCTGTCATATGTTTTCGGGTTTATCTTTGGCTGCGTTGCAAGCCATTTGTTGAACCTCTTCAACTTCGCTGCCCTGAGCTTTCTATCTTTTGGCGATAATGGCGGAGTTGGCTGAGGGCCCATCTGAAAAGTGGGATTGTCCAATCCAATATTCTCATCACCACTTGCATAAACTCCTACGGGATAAGAGTATATCAAAGCACTCGTTAATACTAAAACAAAAACTAAGCAAATTACTAAAATTCTTCGTCGAGTAGACATTTCAACCTCCTTATTTAATTTTTTATTTTTGCCTTTTTAGGCAATTAATATAAACATTTTCTTTTTTGCTTCTAACTTCATTATTTTACACCTTCAAGCTATTTTTTTAAATTTCACGTTCAGCTCTAATAAACTCTACTCAAAGATTCTCACCACCTTTCTTACATCAACTTTTCATACTTCAACCATTAAACTTTCTTCTCACCTTTTCCGAGGCACCCCTGAACAAAATTTTGATTTTAGATTCTTAATTTCCTGAAAGGAAATCTATCCGTTAGCCTCCATTCAACATTTAACATCCCAAATCTTATCTCTATATTAGATACAAAACTACGAAAAAAGTTTCGCACTTTTTATAATTTTACATCTCCTGTTAAAATTTCTCCTTCTTTTAACAAATATTTGACACTTTCTCTACCTCATATAATAGATATAAAAAGTGGGGGGAGCTTAAGCCCTCCACACTAAGTGACAGCTAATCCATATACATCCAGAAGCAATTGTCTGCAATCTCCCTGTATTGATTTGTATCATTTTGATATGAGACTTTAATAATATTGTTTATTTTTTCGACAAGGTCTTTGTCTTCCAGGAGTCCTGCAAATACAAAATTATCGTGGTTTGTTTTGATATCTATCAATCTGTATTGGTCTGTGAATATTCCGTTGTATTCTGTTACAAACTTATCAAATAGAGATGCATCTATTTCGTCTTTTATAGGTTTATCAATTTGGGTAGGTATCTTTATTGGTTTGAACGGTTTTAAATCTAAAGTCATTGCCCAGGTATATGAATCGTACAAAACAGGAATACCTTTAATGCTTTTTACTGCCTCAACTCCAGCCTGAGAGTCTTTTGCAACGCCTATCTTCTTGCCTTTAAGGTCGTTTACCGACTTTATTGATGTGTTTTCGATTTTTATACAAGCTACTTGGTCTGTATCGTAGTATGGCATACCAATCAAAAGGTTGCTATTTTTTATAAATTGTTCATTTGAAAGTATAAGGTCAACACTTTTATTTTTTAATGCACCAACAAGTTCTGTATCTTTATAAAACTTCACATCAAGTTTAACTCCCAGTCTTTCTGCAATAAGTTTCCATATTTCAATATCTACAGAAAGGTCCGGGGAATAAGCATCTCTTCCGTATTGCCTAAGATGATTTTTTGAAACGCCGATTGTTAAAACACCTTTTTCTTTTATGAGATTAAATTTTGTTGCCTTTGAAAGCATCACTTTAATTTCGTGTGAGGCATCTTCAAATGATAGCGTCTCTTTATAACCAATGTATCCATCTTTTGTAATTTCAATACTTAGCTTTCTATCTTTATGAATTCTTAAGTGGAACTTTCCATTGTTGTCGCTGGCTACGGCCTTTCCGTTTATCTTGACGATTGCACCCTGTATAGGATTTTTGCTCTTATCAAAAACTGTACCTTTAATTACAGGGTTATATATTTGAAAGGTCGCAAAGAATAAAGATATTAATAGAGCAATAATTACAATAATTATGATTGTCTTTTTCATTGTTTAACCTCCTGTAGCCTCATTATATGAGAAAACTACTCCTATTAATCACCGTGGTTTTCTTCTTCAGGAAAATTCATTTCTATGCCACAAAGTGTAATCCATCTCCCCTTTCTGTATTCTACTCTTATAAAAAAATTGTGGTACTCTTTATTTGACTCAGGTAACCCAAATGATAAACGATAGATATATCCTTCAGTTGTTATTGGCTTGAGTTGTGCAGGACATCTACTTGCATTTTCATTAACAATCTGACCTAATTTCTGCATCCTTTCTTTAAGAGCTTTAGTCAAGGTTTGGTTTTTTGCTGCATTTGTTACTTCATTCACCTCGTCTTCGGTGAATCCATTATCTCTAAAGAGCCTGTCATAAAAAGCAATACTTATTTTCTCTGCTTCCTGTGGTGTAATTTGCTTACCAGTTCTTGTATCAACCCATACAGTATCCGATACTCCGTCATTATGCTCTTTCGTAAAAGTGACATTCTTAAAAGCGTCTTTTCCAAATGTATGCTTTATTATTTCTACCTCATCTTTGAGAAGTTGAACATTAAAGTTTTCTGCTTCTTCTGGAGTAGCTGATACTTTATCTATCCCAATTTCCTCTGCCTTTGAGAGATTCATACATTTTCCTGAGTTACCTGTCCTATTCAATGGATCAAATGGGACCCATAGAACCATTTTACCAAGTACTTCAGTATAATTTCCATTGTTCATACATTTTAAAAACTCCTCTACAAATTTATCAGGATTATTAACCTCTCCTCTGGTTTGGGTTGTCTTGATAGAAATAGATAAAGAGAAAATCAAGACAGCAAAAATTACTAATAAAACTTTTCTATTTTTCATTATTACCCCCTATAAACTTTAGATATATACTTCTCATGGGCAGTGTGGAACAGGCCCACTGCGATTATCTTGATCCCTTGGAGCACGTTGTCCATGAAGCCAACTTGCTAAAGCAGGACTTTCAACCTCATCCCATTGCGTTACAGAGCTTGAGTTTGTAGAATAAAGAAAGCCGTCATATCCTGTTACCGCTTCAATGTCATCTATTACAGTATCACGCATAGTAGTTCCACCTGCATCCATTGCTCTTCCTTTCATATGCCAACTCCAAATCCAACTTTTTGGAAGACTTTTATTCTCCCAATACGACCTAAAAACGCAGGAAGGACTATATGGAGTGTTCCCATAAGGTATCTTGTATTTTCCATGCTTTGGAGAACAGTTTGTGCAATTTTTACCTGGTGATAATAGTCAGGGTGTGAACTGGAATTATAGTTACTCCATATATTATCAATGCCAAGCTGAAAATGGGGTGCTAAATAGAGAGTGGAGCTACTGTCCCAATCAGTTAGCCATCTTCCACCAACTAAATAAGTGTTACTGTCAGAAAGGGGAGTATTTCCATTTACTCTCCAGTGATATATTATAAATCTATTATTGATGCTGTCCCATGTTGTAATAAGACTTCCCAAAGTACGTGCAGCATACTGTACCCATACACATGGATAACCATTAATTGTCATAACCGGATGAGGCATAGTTCCTGAAAAACTAAGTGAGTATGGAGTCGTTTGGTTATTAGATTTATCGAGTATTGTATAATAGATATCAGAGTACGAGGTAGTTGACGATGGATAAAAATAGTTGCTCTGTCCATTTATTTGAAGTATATACGTAGGTCCGGGAGCAATGATGTAAGTCCCTCCAAGAGGAGAGGCAAGATCTTGAAATTTTACATAAATATGACCGTTCACATTGTATCCATTTTTTGTGGTAGAATAACAAACACTGGGGTAATCTCCTAACTTATCGCTTATGTTGGAAAATACAATCGGTGTTGTTGGATAAGAAGCTGAAGATACACCTTGCCTGCAAAATAAACCCACTAAAAGGATCACCACTATTAGAATTGAGAGAGTCATTTTAACAATCTTCAAAGAGCTAACTCCTTTTGTAATTTTTCTCATTGTAGTGTAACCTCCTTATTTAATAATTTTTGCTTTTTAGACAATTAATATAAATATTTTCTTTTTTGCTTCTAACTCCATCGTTTTTACACCTTCAAGCTATTTTTTCCAATTTCATGTTCAGCTTCAATAAATTCCGCTCAAAATTTCTCACCATCTTTTTTACATCAACTTTTTATATTTCCACCGTTAAACTTTTTTCTCACCTTTTCCGAGGCACTCCGGATATAGAATTTTCGCTTTTATGTTCTGCTCTTACAAAACAAAT
>CAJXKN010000094.1 GCA_913055585.1 uncultured Caldisericota bacterium
TAGCTCAGGGGTAGAGCACTGCCTTGCCAAGGCAGTTGTCGCGGGTTCGAATCCCGTCTTCCGCTCCATTTTTTATATAGTAAAGGTTAAGAGCCGGCGTAGCTCAGTTGGTAGAGCAGCTGATTCGTAATCAGCAGGTCATCTGTTCAAATCAGATCGTCGGCTCCATAGGATATAAAAAATGCATTGATTTGGAGGATAAAAATGGAGAGCTTTTATATTGTAATTATTTTTGGCATACTGTCGCTCATTGTTGCTGCTTTTCTTGCCATTTTCGTTATAAGGAAAGACCAGGGCAATCCACTAATGATAAAAATCTCTACTGCTATTCAAAAAGGTGCTTCTGCTTTCCTCATTGAAGAATACAAAACAATGTTCATCTGGGTATTAATCTTTGCAGCTATTATTGGCTTAATCATATCGTGGTATGTAGCTATTAGCTTTATATTGGGCACAATACTTTCCGTTCTATCAGGCTTTCTTGGGATGACAATTGCAACACGTGCTAACGGCAGAACTACACAGGCAGCTCGCAAAGGAATAGGAGATGCACTGCGTATAGCTTTCTCTGGCGGCGCCGTAATGGGGTTAACCGTTGCAGGCTTAGGTATATTAGGCTCTCTTTCTACATACTTATTCTCTTCACATTTCCTTTCCTCTAAAATCAATCCGCTTATCGTTGTTACAGGATATTCAATGGGCGCAAGTTTTGTAGCTCTATTTGCTCGTGTTGGTGGAGGTATATACACAAAGGCAGCTGATGTTGGCGCTGATCTTGTCGGTAAAATAGAAGCAGGCATCCCTGAAGATGACCCGAGAAATCCAGCCGTTATTGCAGATAACGTTGGCGATAATGTAGGTGACATAGCAGGTATGGGTGCAGATTTGTATGAATCCTATGTTAGCTCAATACTCAGTGGTATTATATTGGGAAGTATCTTATTTGGAATAAGAGGAATAAAGTTTGTATACCTCATTGCGGGATATGGTATCCTTTCATCCATCATTGGCGTACTCTTTGTAGCTATAACTGCTAAGGGTAAAATAAACCCACAAAAAGCACTAAATACAGGTACAATTGTTGCAAACATAATAGCTGTGCTGCTCGTTTTTTACCTTGCTGAAACAGTGTTACAGAGCATCGGTGCATTTGTAGCTGTATTTACAGGTCTTATTGTTGGCCTTGCTATCGGTTTTATCACACAGTACTATACTGCAGGAAAACCAATTGAAGTTATTGCTAAAGCTTCTTCTGAAGGTGGTGCTGCTACGACAATCCTTTCTGGAATGTCAGTTGGATTGCAGAGCACATTCCTTCCCCTTATATTTATTGCAGCAGGTGTAGTTATCTCTTATATAGCCATTGGCCTGTATGGTATTGCACTTGCTGGCATTGGAATGTTATTAACGCTTGGCATAAGCTTGAGTGTGGATGCTTATGGTCCTATTGCTGATAATGCAGGCGGTATAGCTGAAATGTCAGGGCTCCCTGAAGAAGTACGAGAAAGAACGGATGTTTTAGATGCACTGGGCAATACAACAGCTGCTATGGGAAAGGGATTTGCAATTGGTTCTGCTGCACTTACAGCACTTGCACTTTTCTCATCTTACGCAAAAGCTATTAACTTGAATGCACTGTCACTACTTTCTCCATACGTTGTTGCAGGTGCACTCATTGGAGGCTCGCTTCCCTTCCTTTTTTCATCTTTTTCCATTATGGCTGTGAGTAATACAGCAGGCCTTATGGTAGAAGAGGTAAGGCGACAGTTTCATTCCATTCCTGGATTAATGCTTGGAAAAGCAGACCCGGACTACAAAAGATGCGTTGCAATCAGTACGAAAGGTGCATTAAAAAATATGATAAGTCCATCTCTTATCGCTGTTATTGCTCCATTTGCAACGTTTTTTATATTTGGTAAGTTTGGAAAAGAGGCAGTTGGAGGATTACTTGCAGGTGCTCTAATCGGTGGAGCTTTGCTTGCTATCTTTATGGCCAATGCAGGTGCAAGTTGGGATAATTCAAAGAAGTTTATAGAGCAAGGCAACTTTGGAGGTAAAGGGTCCGAAGCACATAGAGCTTCTGTAGTGGGCGATACGGTCGGAGATCCACTGAAAGACACTGCCGGCCCGTCTCTCAACATATTGATAAAGTTAATGTCCACAATATCGCTTCTCTTTGGCCCTTTCCTTTTGAGGCTTTTATAATATGAAGAACTTTGTAAAGCAAATCATTATATGGATTGTTGTTATTGCCATTGCGGTTATAGGTGTTTATGTATTAAACACGGCAAGAAGTATAAGCAAAGTAAATAACAAGCCTGGAAATACAGTTGCAACAGTTACAGAAATTCCTTTAGATTTCACGAAAAATATAAATATTCTTATATTAGGGACGGACCAAAGAAGCTGGGATAAATCAGCAAGATCCGATACAATTATTCTTGTTAACATTAATCCTAAAAACAAAAAGGTAAATTTACTCTCTATCCCCCGTGATGCACGTGTATTTATCCCAGGGCACGGTTATGACAAAGTCAACGCTGCTTATAACTCTTTATATTTTAATGATGGAGGACCTGAGCTCAGTATTGAAACTGTAGAAAATCTGTTAGGATTAGAAAAAGGTGATATTCCATACTTTTTTGTTGTAAACTTCGATGGATTTAAAAAGGTCATTGATGCATTGGGTGGAGTAGACATTAATGTGGATGAACCTATGCATTACCATTCAAAGTTGGGTGATGTAGAAATTGATTTAAATCCGGGGATGCAGCATCTTAATGGTGAAAAAGCACTTGAATATGCGCGTTTCCGCTATGACGAATACGGTGATTTTTTAAGAACTAAAGATGGGGTAGTTCATGGTAGAGTAGCACGGCAGCAAAAACTCATCAAAGCAATTATAAACCAGAGTAAAAACTGGAATACAATATGGAAACTCCCTTCTATTGCAAAAGCAGTTGGCAATGCAGTATATACAAACCTCACTCCAGCTCAAATGACAAAGATTGCACTTCTTTTAAGAAACGATACGGACAAAGACTTAAATGTAATTCCTTTTCCAGGTAGTGATGATTATATCAATGGCATTTCATACGTAGTCCCTGATTATGATAAGCTGAAAGAAATAGGGAGCAATTATTTTACTCCCTCTACTCCTTAAATCAATTTCATTTTTGCTCCGGAGGTCTGCCAGAAGGCAAAGTGACATTCTGCTCTTTCCCCTGGCATGTATTTTTGTCACTCTGAACTTTCTTATGTCTTGGATTCTTTGAAAAATTTTTGTATCTCTTTTAACGTTTACAAAACCACTGATATTTTAGAAACCAGCAAAGAAGAGAATTGCGCCAATTCCCAGGCCAAACACCAGGTTGAATACCTTAATTAGCAGTGAGTCCCTTACACTATAAGAAAATAGCGGGAGCATACCATGTCCATCCTGTACAATAGAATTCGTTAGCAATATAGAAAACGGCACAATACCTGAAGCAAACATTATGGTAAACACCAGATGTGGCCCTGATTCTGGAATCAATCCAATTATTGCGCTTATAATCAAAATTAACCCCATATTTTCCTTAACAAATTCCTCCAAGTTCCAATACCGAAGCCCAATTTCTATAAATAGCAAGGCAAAAAAAGTCCACAGAAACACCTTCCAAATGTGCTTTTTCACGATGTGAGCGATTATGTGTTTCTTTAAGTAATGCTCTGAAGCAGTTGCTATCATAGCAACCGAAATAATTGAAAGAGACAATAGAATTATGCGATCTGGTTCACTCAAGCTCCAGCTCTGTGGTCCCCATATACCTGCAAGGTTAAGTACAATTACTGCTACAAATAAAATTATTAATCCATACCTGCCTGTAGATGGCTTACGGAAACCATACAGGTCAAATGGCTTGAACGGTTTTTTCTCTTCTGTTAAATGAATTTTTTGCAGTCCGCATTTTTTGCAGGGAGATATTCTAAGGAGTTTAATAATAATGTCAGACAACCACCCTCCTAAAATGCCCAACAGAAAAAGAATTGCAAAAAGAGCCAGTGCCTTTGCTGGGAACATTGAAAGCATAACGAATGATTCATCTCCGGAAGTGGCAATCATTCCACCCACAATTGCTCCAAAACCAATAACTCCATGAACGTAAAGTGACACATTCATAAACGCTCCAAGGCAACCCGGAGTAGAGCCAAGAAACGATGCAATCGTGTACTGCTGTAGCTTACTGCCTTTTACCATATTTGCCAGATTACCTTTTGTGATTACATTAAGGTAATCAACAAGGAGCATCATAACAAAAACAAGTATTGTTATTATAATGGAGTGATTAATTACAGAAGAAAGCAGTTTAAGCATATTATTTAAATTATTTGCAATAAAAAAACAATTTTCCCAATTAAAAATCCCAATACCATCATGTTAACTCCTTTGATGGCTGAAATTCCATTTTATCTCTCCTTAATTTTTGTATCATCCAGAGCCTCCTTATATTGTAGTGTCCCTTAAACTGGGTGACTACAGAACTCTCTATTATTTTTATGTATAATAAAAGAATTAAAAATCCTGTCAAGGGGGCAAATTGCCTCATCAAAAATCCATACGAAATAGTAACGTTGGTCTATTAGAATCTTTTTGTCACTCTGCTCTTCCTGGCATGCATTTTTGTCACCCTGAACTTGTTTCAGGGTCTACTGATTAGAGGGAACACATTTCCCTCTAACTCCTATTAAAAAACAAAAAACGAGATTCCGAACCAAGTTCGGAATGACATTACTTAATCCTATATCCTATATCCCAAATCCTATATACGAGATTCCGAAACAAGACCTGGCAGAAAACAGCCAGGGAAAAGATTGCAGCATGACACATCCTACAAGTTAGGAATGACATTCTGTTTTGTCACCCTGAACTCGTTTCAGGGTCTATCTTTTAGAGGGAACACATTTCCCTCTAACTCCTATTGAAAACAAAAATACAAAAGAGAGATGCTGAAACAAGTTCAGCATGACACTCTCTTCCTTGTCACCCTGAATTTATTTCAGGGTCTACAATTTGAGGGGGTTAAAAAGCACCCCCTCAATACTCCCCC
>CAJXKN010000095.1 GCA_913055585.1 uncultured Caldisericota bacterium
ATTCCTAAAACTCCAAGGCTCCCAATAGAAACTCTAATTTCTTTCATTCTTTTTTTCCTTTTGTTATGTTATCCTCTATTGAATGTGGGAGCTCTTTTTCTGGCAAAATGAGAATTAATGCAAAGTTTGCAAAAGCTACAATGAACATAGTAAGCACTATCTGTACATTTCCATTTGTCCTCAAAGTAGGAAAGATAAGTGCAATGCCTATCGCTGCAGAGAAAGATCCGATAAGTATCTTTTTCTTTTTGGACAATTTTACCTTTAAGTAATGTCCCAGAATACCACTTGCAACAAGCGCTACAAAAAATAATACAATGGCAAGAATAAAATTTGTTTCCATATCCTTATTAATCTAAAAAATTTTTACCATACCTTTCAAAAGAATATATTAGGACTTCTTTGAAAAATTGCAAGCTTTTTATGTTTTTCAATCCTAAAGACAGAAATCTAAATTGAGCAATTTTCTATCTCTTTTTAAAGGTTTGAAGAATTATAAAGGAAAAAGAGTAATGATTTGAATGATTTGACAAAGAAAACTTTTATAATAAAATACAAATAAAAGGAGGTTTAACTTATGCGTCCAGAAGCAAAATATATTTATTTTAATGGAGAATTTGTTCCATGGGATGATGCAAAGATTCATATTCTCTCCCATGTGGTACAGTACGGATCTGGCGTTTTTGAAGGAATACGTGCCTATAAGACAAAAGAGGGCACTGCTATCTTTAGGCCAAAGGACCACTTTAAACGATTTAAGGATTCAATGCGTATATATAGAATGGAAATAAAAGAAACTATTTCTGATTTGATAAACATCTCCAAAGAACTAATCAAAAAAAACAAACTTGACTCCGCATACATTCGTCCTTTTGCTTACAGAGGTTTTGGGGAAATTGGTGTAAACCCAATAAAATTGAAAACAGAGCTTTCCATTGCTGCATTTTATATGGGAGCATACCTCTTGCAAAATCCTGAGAATGGTATCGATGCTATGGTATCTTCCTGGAGAAGGCCTGCTCCTGATACAATACCTCCTCTGGCTAAAGCAAGCGGTAACTATCTGAGTTCACAGCTTGGCACTATGGAAGCAGGACTCTATGGATTCAAAGAAGCAATTATGCTGGACTTCAACGGCTTTGTAAGTGAAGGCCCTGGAGAGAATATTTTCCTTGTTAAAAATGGAGAGCTCTACACCCCACCAGTGGGTGCATCTATCTTAAGAGGAATAACAAAAGACTCAGTAATGAAGATTGCAAAGCATATTGGCATACCTGTATATGAAAAGTTTATTCCAAGAGCTATGCTCTATACTGCTGATGAATTGTTCTTTTGTGGTACAGCAGCAGAAATTACACCTATTGGAAGTGTAGATAAAATCTATATAAAAGATGGAAAAATCGGCCCTATTACAAAGAAAATACGTGATGAATTCCTCAGTATAACAAGTGGAGAGAAAGATCCGTTTGACTGGCTTGATTATGTAGAATAGTGAAAAAATACGATGTAGTTATAGCAGGAGGAGGCCCCACAGGGTCTACTGCAGCAAAGGAAATTAGTAAGAAGGGGAGATCCGTCCTTATTGTTGAAAAAAGAAAAGAAATAGGTTTTCCTAACCATTGTTCTGGTCTTGTATCACCAGATTTTGTTTCATTTACAAAGATGGATAGCTCTCTCATTCTGAATAAAATTTATGGTGCTGCACTCTACTCATATTCAAATAAAGTACTATCATTTAAGGACGATAAAGTACATGCCATTGCGATAGACCGTGTAGGTTTTGACCGTATGCTGGTACATAGTGCTATGGAAAATGGAGCTAAATATATGTACCACTCCTCTATAAAGAATATAGAACGAATAAATAACGATTTGCGTATTTATCTTGAAGGAAATGATGAGCCAATAAATACACATCTTCTTATGATTGCTTCAGGTGCATCTTCAAATATGCTGAAGATAGCAAACTTTAAAAGCATAAAGGGTGAGATAATTCGCACTCTGCAAGTTGAAGCGAAGATAGAGCTACCCGATCCGAACATCGTTTATGTATATATCAATAACGATGTCGCTCATAACTGGTTTGCCTGGGCAATTCCTATAGGAAATGGGAGGGCACGTATCGGCCTGGGTACGGATAAAAAAGAAAATCTGTCTACACTTTTTGATATACTCAGAGAAAAATGGATAGTACTAAAAGGCAAAAACATCATCATAGAAAGCAAAGTAGCCTGGATTATTCCTATTGGGTTTATGAATAAACCTTTTATGGACAATATTGTTGTTGTAGGGGATGCAGCACGTGAAGTAAAACCATTCTCAGGCGGTGGTCTTTATACAGGAATTTTATCCGCTCACTTTGCAGCAAAAACTCTCTTATCTGCCTTGAACAAAAAAGACTACTCAGAAAAGATACTCTCGCATTATACAAAATTATGTGATGCTCCCATACGCAGCAAAATTAAGAGAGGCCTTATATTAAGAAAAATTTATAAATCTATGAATGACGTTGAAAAGGAAAAGTTTCTTTTAAGTCTTAATAATGAATATGCAAAAAGAATCATTCTTGATTATGGTCATATTGACCGTCCGTTCTATGTGGGATACAAACTATTAAAATATATCAAAAGCCCTTTATTAAATTACTTAAAATCTATTATTATACCAGATGAGTTCAAATCTTAATCTGCTTAATAATGCGAATGAGGTCATCTTCTGAATAATAGTATATTTCTATTCTTCCTTTTTTCCTCGTACCAGATATCTTTACTTTTGTTCCAAAATATTTTATCAGAAGCTCTTCCAGCTGTGACACTTCCTTTTCTCTTTTTGCAATCTCTTCCGTCTCCCTCACGGAAAGTTTTTTTTGAATGATTTCTTTAAGTAATTTCTTTTCAGCATCTTTATTATTAAAAGATAATAAACTCTTTGCATGTCCCATTGTAATCTTATTTTCTATAAGCGCTTTTTTTATTTCATCGGGTAACTTTAAAAGCCTCAGATAATTTGTTACCTGAGGTCTGCTTATACTAAGAATATCGCTGATTTTTTTATCCGTAAGGTGGAATTCGTTTTTTAACCGTCTTATGGAGAGAGCAATTTCTATTGGGTTTAGATTCTTTCTCTCCATATTCTCTACAAGAGTCATTTGGAATGCTTCTAAATCATTGAGGTTTTTTATCATTGCGGGAATATCTGTAAGACCTGCAATTCTTGCTGCCTCTACCCTTCTCTCCCCTGCTATAAGCTCAAAAAAACCATTTTTCTTTCTTACGACAATAGGTTGAATCAGACCTATTTCCTTAATGGAATGTGCGAGATGAAGAATTGCACTCTCACTAAATTTTTTCCTTGGTTGAAACGGAGAAGAAATAATCTTCTTAAGAGGGATCCTTACAACTTCTTGCATTAAAGTATCTGTGAAAGTATCTTGGAATGTTTTATTACATTTTTATTGCCAACCAAGATAAGCTTACTCCTTGATCTTGTTAGAGCAATTTTTAGATTTTCATCATATCTTAATTGAGAATTTTCTACGTTCTTGTCTGTAAATGAAATAAATACAATATCTTTTTCCATTGATTCATCTGGAGTACTTACATAAATATCAGGAATTTTAGCGTTAAGTAACAAATCCTTCAGAAGCATTTCCTGCCTTTCAAATGCAGTAATAACTCCTATACTTTCTCTTTTTGTACCACTTTTAACAAACTGCTTTATTACCTCTAATATAAATTGGGCTTCTTGAATATTCCATTTGTTTTTCTTCCCCAGTGATTTGCCACGTACTTCTACAAACTCAACGTATTTTTCAGGGTTTACTATATCCAAAAAAACTTTATCTACCAAATTTTTATTTACTATTTCTATTTCTCTATCAGGAATGCTTTTTAACTTTGTTGTAAGGACTGGCTGTAAGAAATGAAGTATGTGCATACCAAACCTATGCTCTGTAAGAAGTTCTATCGTACTGTTAGTAGAAATTTTTTCCTTGAATTGTTCTATAAGGGGATAGCTCAATGAATTAGTAAAAATTGTAGCTTTCTTAGCTTTTGAGAAGAGAGAGAACGCCACTTTTTCATCTGTATCTCTATTCAAAAAAAGAAAGAGATAATCAAAGCTATTCGGTTTTATTGTGTAGGGAGATGCTTCATTAGTTCCATAAATCGATACTAACGATGCATTTTCGCTGACCAAATCTTTGAAAAACTGTTTGAATTCTTCTTTCCGTGAATCTGTTACAATGAGTATTTTTTTGTTAAGCTTTAATAGGTTCTCAATTGCTTTTTTTGCAACAAATTTCTTTCCCGTACCATACTCGCCATTTATAATAGAGAGGTAACGCATATTGAGGATGAGGTTTACCGCCCTATTTTGCTCAGCATCATTTTCAATATACATTTTTTCTATGAATGGCTGTTCTAACGGTTTCACTTTGTTCAGGTAAATATCTCTTATCACAGAATCTCCGTATATAAAATCAAACAGTCCGCTTTCCACAGGAATTTCTCTATATAGAGGAGTTACACTTCCTGGAGTTATAAGTTCTTCTCTACTTTTTACTGTAATGTGTTCAAATGTCTTCTCAACAACTTTCCCTTTTACTTTTTTAGTCAAAGGAGGCTTTTCAGAGATAAGCACTGTATCTCCCTGCTTAATCTCCGGCTCATTGTGATGAATTTTTAAGAAATAAGTAAAATTATTATCTTCCCTTTTTGTTTCTTTACAATACACACTCAAAGAACCTTTTAGAGGATGCATCCCCTCCCTCAATGTTTTATAAAGGATTTTCTTTTCTTTTACACGCTCTGCTAAAAATGACAAAAAGTATTTTTTAAACAGATCAAATTTATCCTCTTCTTCATATATCTTTTTGCAATACGAATATGCAGCACAGTTTTCGTTGTTGCATTTTAATGCTTCACGATTAATGTCTCTATTAAGATACACTAAAACGAGATTATTTCTTGCATC
>CAJXKN010000096.1 GCA_913055585.1 uncultured Caldisericota bacterium
AATATTTATATTAATTGCCTAAAAAGGCAAAAATAAAAATTATTATACGAGGAGGTAAAGAGGTGAAAATCTTAAAGTACAGTATGATTGTTTTCTTAATTGTAGCTATGATGGGGCTGTCGGCCACTTGGTTTGACCCAAACACTACTGTAGGAGCAAGTGAATCTGATGGATGTCTTTCAGTAATCAAAAATATGGTAGAGGCAGTAAATAACCATAATATTCCTTCTTACATAAACTGTTTTGATGAGTCAAACAGGAAAGATATGCAGAATTTTGCTTCTCATTATCCTTCAGCAGAGTTCTTCAGGGAGGAAAGATGTAAGCTTGTCAGTATTAAAGAGCTCCCAAAAGAAATTATTCCAGCAATAGGTGCTTCTATTTCAAAAAACGGCAGCCTGGACGGAGAGCGTTTCTTCTATTGTGGAATTGACATAAAGGTAAATAAAGAGCAGAAATGGCTGTACAATGGAATAAACTATAGGGTTATCATAATGACAAAGGAAGGTAATAACTGGAAGATAGCAGGAATTGTCGTTCCTTCTTTTAGGGTACTTGTAGATAGCGGTTATGGATTTGGAACAAACGAAGAGGCTAATGCTGTAAAATTAGAGAAGGAAATGGAGAGTACAGGTATAGTAAGAAATCCCAAGGGAGACATTATAGAAGATTTGAGGCCAAGAAAGGCATATCCCGGAGAAAAAGGGTTAGCTACAGTTGGAGATAAGGTGGTAACTACAAGCAACGGACAGGTAAGACCGAACAGTGTAAAGGTATATTTCACTTCTTCTACGAATCTTAATCATTGGGGAAGTGTAAGGGCTTCAGTTCCTCTTTATGATTATGTTCAGGATGTTCTACCGAACGAATGGGAGGGACTCTGGCCTTCAGAATCCTTGAAAGCAGGAGCCTTAGCTTGCAAAATGTACGGATGGTACCATGTATATCATCCAAAGTGGAATTATTCACCTTACTGGGCTGACGTTAAAGATAATACCGCAGACCAGGTGTATCGTATAAACTCGAGATATCCTACTACAACGCAGGCAATTAATGATGTTGGAGGTATTGGTATATGCCGAAATGATGGAAATATCTTTGAAACGCATCATTGTGCTGGAAGCGAGAGCGACGGTGGACGTCACGGAGGCTATATGTGGCAGTATGGAACAAAATACTGGGCTGAGTCGCCAAGAAATCGTAATTATGACTATATGGTTCATTACTACTACGACTATTCCTCAAGTTCAGGAAATCAGTTGGTAAAATATTTCCACTATTAGTTAAAGACCTGAGAAATGATTAAATTCATTAACATTCTTGTTATATGCATATTTTTATTTTTGAATTTATCTATTGGAACCCCCGCAGTTGGGGCTCCAGTACAGCAAGAAATTTCTGAAGTTCCGAGTAATGCATCTGTATTCCATATTGACGAAGAGGGAGTATTAGTGTTCCACATTGATAAAGAGGGAGTATTGGCTTATCAAAATGATAATAGTTCTCTAAAAACTCATCTATTAAAAAGCAAGAGCTTGACATCAAAATTTACTCCAATTGATGTATTTGAGGATGCAAGCCCAATGATGACTACGTGTGTTCCCCTCCCTAACTCCCCTGTATTTGTTTATGGAAAAATGAAGGGTAAAAAAAAGTTTGCTGTTTATGTTCTAAATGGCAGAGGTGAAGTAATAAATGAAGTTCCAGGAACCGAGAGATATTCTGAATATGCATGGGACCGTCCGTTCGTTGTTGTACCAGATATGCTATCTCCGTTAACATTCTACGTGCTCCAGGCTTTGCATCCTCCACAAGGCTATGCAGGAGGTTTTAATACTAACCTTCAAGAAATTCTTATGACCTCTGATGGTGGGAAGAGTTTTAAAAAAGTTTCTCTTCCAGGGAAAACCCCAGTAGCAATTGAGGGGGTAGTCTTTAATCCTAAAAATATAAACGAGCTATGGGTTTGGCGTAGTTCAACAGGATATTGGGAAGGCGTTGAACACTCTACAGATGGAGGTATCTCCTGGCATAACCTTAATATTGATGTGGAAGGAGGTATTTATGGTCTCATATATAATCCTATTACCAATGAGGTAGTTGTTCTACGGAAAAATCTACCATCAACAACAGTTGGGCTATTATCAATAGCTAATAATAAGGTAAAAATCACTGACTTAAAAGGCAACCCTTCATCTAAGAGGGATTCATATGTGAGGGTGTTACTCTTTGATAAGGAAAGGAAGAGTATTATTGTCCCCGTATTCTGCTGGTACAAATGCAATGGTAATGTAACTGATATAACTGGCGAAATTTATTCATATTCAGAGGGAGAATGCAAAAAGATTGCTGATGTTCCGGAAGTGGAAGGAGACATAGTTTATGGTGGATTTATATCACCCAATACTTTTTTTCTTTCCTTTGAAAACTATAGAAAGAGTATACACAATGAAGTGAATGAAGTAGTAGTGTATACTTTGAGTAATACTAGAACCCATTCTAAGTTTAAAACTTTTTCTATACTTGCATTGATTGCTTTCCTTTTGTGTTTCTTTGCAATTTGGATGTTTTTGAAAAAAGAAGTTAAATAAATTGGACTAAATCAAAGTTTTGTTCCGGAGTGCCTCGGAAAAGACAAGAAGAAAGTTTAACGGTAAGAGTATAAAAAGTTAATGTAAGAAAGAGTGAGAGAATTTTAAGTAGGATTTAGCAAAGCAGAATTTGAAATTAAGGAAAATAGTTTGAAAGTGTAGAATATAAGATGAAGTTAGAAGCAAAAGTATTTATATTAATTGCCTTAAAAGGCAAAAATAAAATTATCAAATAAGGAGATAAAAAAATGAAAAAAGTCATTTTAGTTACTTTATTAGTGTGTTTTATGTTTTCAGTTTTCTTAATAGGAAACACAAGTAAAAGTGTAGGTATTGTTGAGAGTGCAGCTGAGGACCCATGGGGACAAGTAAAATACTTAAATTATCTATTCTGGACAGCTGATGAAAAACTTGAAGGCGATGTAAAAAAGTTGCAATTGGATTTAAGTTTGACTGATAAGCAAATGGAAAAATTGAAAGAATTTGGGTTGCAAGAACATTATCTTTCCCCAGGAGCACTGCAATGCAAAAATGATGCGGCTACCTTTAACCAAAGAGTTAATGAAACTTTTGCAAACATTGATAAGGAAGTCAAAGTCCTATTAGGGGAAAAATACAACGACTTTTGCAAATGGATTGAAACATGGTGGGAAGATGAGAAAACGTATCGCTTGAACTGGTTGGCGGAAAAAGAAAAGAAATCCAGCGAAGAAATAGGAATAACATCTACAGACGATCGAGAGCTGGTCTATGCAACGCAGTACAACGGTTATACTAACCGGAAAATTGCTTTGCCTGACAAATACGTGAAATTTGCTAATCTCGGATGGTGGGGTAATATTCCTGATTCCATCGAGCCGTACTACAGTAATCCGCCTTACACAGCGAATGTGTATTATGAAACGACAAATAAAAGTGTTCTCAATGTACTTGTTCGGGAAGTAGGACCATGGAATGAAGACGACAACTATTGGGATTCAGCGACAGTGGCCAACCCGCGACGAATGTTTACAGATTTAGCATTAGGAGAACCTGAAGCCGAAGCAGCATATTTAAGGGGATATAATGGTGGGAAGGATCAATTTGGACGATTAGTAACAAATCCTGCAGGTGTAGATCTTACAACAGAAGTCGCAGCTCAACTGGGGCTTGGTTATTTACAAAATGCCTGGGTCTGGGTGAGATACAGTGATCTACCGTAAAGCAAGCTGGCTTCTCCTCATTGTTGTTGTTCTTGCGGTAGCTATCATATTCTCAGGTTGTAAAGAAACTACAGTCAATACACCAGAGCCTTCTTGGATAGAAGTGTCCACTGATTCGGAAAAAATGTCTTCTCTTCAGAAAGAATGTGACAATGGCCATCGTGTTGGGCTGCTTGATCCAACTCAGGTGACCTACGAATTCTTAGAACAAGAACTTGCTATCCCAGGGAACACGGTAAATGATATGCAAGAGGAGAAGCAAAGGAATGGTCATATCTACGTTACGGTGAGGCTTCAGGATGGTCGTACGATCCAGCTTGTACTGGTACAGCCTGTCCGTACTGGCCCAACCGGCATCTGGTGTGTTCAGAAATACCGCTTCCTCAACAAGTGAATGTGAATTACAGGCCGGGAAGATTATTCCCGGCCAGCTTTTATCAGAGTCAAATTTTATCTTTCTTTCAACAAAGACCCAAGTTAATGTAGCTCCGAAATTGGTATAGAAGAAATTTACAAAGAGTTGATGGTTGTTAAATGAGGAAAAGATTTGCGAAATTGACATGAAAAAACTAAATTTTTACTCTTCCGTAATCACTATCCTTTTTACGATTCTATATGAGAGAAAAAAGTTTTTTAAAGATTCTTTCAAAATGATGGAACTTTTTTATAAGTTAGGTGTCTTATATATAGAGGGATATAGGGTTTGGGATGATAGATGTTGAATGATGAATTATGAATGTTGGATATAGGATTTTGTAAGTGGTGAATTTGA
Organism: uncultured Caldisericota bacterium; assembly: GCA_913055585.1. Lineage (GTDB taxonomy): Bacteria > Caldisericota > Caldisericia > Caldisericales > Caldisericaceae > CAJXKN01. Next base: position 4,566 of record CAJXKN010000096.1, read on the forward strand.
GGAACTCTTGACTTGAAAAAAAAGATTATAATGGTAGCAAGATGAAAAAATTATTTTGTATGAAAATAGAAAATGTGTTTTTAGAAAGTAGAAAATTGTGCTATAAGGAGGACAAAATGAAAAG
>CAJXKN010000097.1 GCA_913055585.1 uncultured Caldisericota bacterium
GCAAAGAATAATCTTGCAGATTTTAATGATGTATATTGTGAGAAGGGAGCATTTACAAGAGAACAGTCAAAGCGCATTCTCAAAGCAGGGCAAAAAAACAAACTCATACCCAAGATTCATGCAGACGAAATGAGTGATTCAGGTTGTGCAGAAGTAGCAGCAGAAGTTAAAGCAATATCGGCAGACCATCTCGTACATTCAAATACCGCTTCTCTTAGAAAAATGAAAGAAGCAGGTGTCGTTGCTGTACTTCTCCCAATTACAACTTTTTTCACTGGAAGCAGTACATATGCAAACGCAAGAAAAATGATTGATATGGGGCTCACAGTAGCTCTGGGCACGGATTATAACCCCGGTACTTCTATGTGTACGTCAATGCCGCTTGTTATCACTTTTGGAGTGGTGAAACTAAAAATGACAATAGATGAAGTCTTGTATGCTACCACTTTGAATGCAGCAAAAGCAATAGGTATGGAGAGAGAGGTAGGAAGTATTGAGAAAGGGAAGAGAGCAAATATCAATATTTTAGATATAAAACATTTTGAAGAAATACCGTATAGAATTGGCGAAAATTATGTAGAAACAGTCATTTCAAATGGAGAGATATTGAAATAGGGAGGTTATAAATGAACGCGATAAAAAGAACACCCTTGTATGAAACGCACAAAAAAATGGGCGCTAAGATGACACCATTTGGTGGATGGGAGATGCCTCTACAATACACAAGCATTATAGAGGAACATTTAAATGTGCGAGAAAACGTGGGAATATTTGATGTATCGCATATGGGAGAAATCGAGCTTAGGGGCAAGGATGCATTGGATTATGCAAGTTATCTTGTAACAAACTCTGTTAAAAAAATGAAAAACGGTAGGGTAAAATACACACCAATGTGTTACCCTGATGGTGGAGAGGTAGATGATCTATTTGTTTATAAGATTAAAGATGATTTTGTGCTGCTTGTTGTAAATGCCGGAAACTATGAAAAGGATCTGGAATGGGTCTTAAACAATAAGAAGGGATTTGACGTAGAAGTCCTTGGGAAAACTTTTGACTATGGAGAAGTAGCTGTACAGGGGCCAAAAGCAGAAGAACTCCTTAAAGATTATTTCAAAGGAGATGTTCCTCTTGTAGAACTGGGATATTTTAAATCAATGTATGGAACACTCTTTGGTAAAAAAGTCCTTATTTCACGTACCGGATACACAGGCGAAGACGGATTTGAAATATACAGCGATAGCAAGGATATTGTATTCCTCTGGAACGAGATTCTTGATAAAGGAAAAGCTTTTCATATACTGCCTGCAGGGCTAGGCGCAAGAGACACACTGAGATTTGAAGTAGGATATTGGCTATACGGAGATGATATAGATGAAACGACAAATCCACTTGAATCAGGACAGGGATTTGCAGTGAAATTTAAAAAAGGTAATTATATAGGAAAGGATGCTCTGCTTAAAATAAAAAAGAATGGCATCAAAAGAAAACTTACAGGTCTTTATATTCCTCATGGCGGTATTCCTCGTCATAATATGGAAGTGCAGAAGGATGGTAAAAAAATAGGGTATATAACATCAGGAAACTATTGTCCGTCACTCAAGAAAATCTATGCGATGGCATATATTGATCTTCCATACATAGAAAATGGTAAAGAGGTGGATATTATAATAAGAGGCAAAAAAGTAAAAGGCACAATTGTAAATTTGCCATTTCTTGAACCAAGAGCAGGGAAAAAGAAGAGCACTTGAATAAATATTTATTTTATATGAGACAATTTTTTTAAAACTACCTGGCTTTTAGTTAAAAATCGACTGGTTGATGGGACTTTTAATTTTGATATGCTTAAAATATAGAGAGTTTTACAGTCACCCAATTTAGGGGACACTGAAAAGGAAAAGGAGTGATATTATGAAAGAAAAAATAGCTAAAAACGCACCAGATTTCTGTCTTCCAAACTATCAGGGGAAAGAATACTGCCTGAATGAGTTTCGCGGGAAATGGGTTGTGCTTTACTTCTATCCAAAGGATAACACCTCTGGTTGTACGCGCGAAGCAAAAGAATTCACTGAAAAAAAGGAAGATTTCGAGAAAATGAACGCTGTAATCATAGGAATAAGCAAGGATTCAGAGAAATCACACGAGAGGTTTATAGAAAAGCATAGCTTGAATATACTGCTACTGAGCGATACGGAGCATAAGGTAATGGAACTCTATGGAGTTTGGGGGAAAAAGAAGAACTATGGCAAAGAGTATTTCGGGACGATAAGAAGCACCTTCCTGATAGACCCAGAGGGCAGGATTGTAAAAGAGTGGAAGAATGTCAGGGTCAAGGGACATGTAGATGAAGTCCTGGAGGCTGTTAAGAAGGAAAAGAAGTGAAAAATATGTAAACAAGCAGGAGACTTGAAAAGGGAGAAGTATGTTCCAATAATAGATGTGGAAGAAGAGCAGGAAAGGTATGCGAAAGTAAGTATTGAAAAGGATATACCACATCCGAACATGCTTGAATATTACAGTGAATAGAGCTTCAAAAATGAAAATTCAAAGAAGGAGTAATATTATGAAAGAAAAAATAGGTAAAAATGCGTCGGATTTCGACTTGAAAGACCAGAATGGTGCAGAGTTTAGACTTTCGGAATTTAAGGGGAGGAAGGTTCTTCTTTCCTTTCATCCTCTTGCATGGACTGATATATGTGCGAAGCAGATGCAATCGCTTGAAAAACATAAAGACCAGTTTGAAAAATTGAATACCACTGCCGTGGGGATATCAATAGATTCTGTCCCCTGTAAAAAGGCGTGGGCCGAATCGCTTGGAATTGAAGACACAAGGCTCCTTGCTGATTTCTGGCCCCATGGGGAGGTGGCAAAGAAATACGGAATATTCAGGGAAAAGTATGGTTTTTCAGAGAGGGCAAATATAATCGTGGATGAAAACGGCAAGATAATCTTTTTAAGAGTATATGAAATCACAACACTTCCGGATATAAACGAAATAATAAAATTCTTACAGAGAGGTGATTGAATGGAACTTAAAGAGGTTATTAAAAAGCGAAGGGCTTACAGATCATTGAAAACCTGCGAAATAGATGATGATTTGATACAGGAACTTGCAGAATGTGCGTCACTTGCACCATCATGTTATAATAATCAGCCCTGGAGATTTGTTTTTGTCTATAGAAAAAATGTCCTTGAGAAACTCTTTGAGGCCTTACCAAAAGGGAATGCATGGGCGAAATCCGCATCAATGATAGTTGCAGTGGTATCTAAAAAAGATAATGATTGTGTTATAAAAGGGAGGGAATACTACCTTTTTGATACCGGAATGGCAACCGCTTTTCTCATATTGAGGGCGACAGATTTGGGGCTTGTGGCTCACCCCATTGCAGGATACAACGAAGAAAAGGTTAAGGAAGTTTTGGATATTCCCGAGGAGATGACTGTTATAAGCCTTGTAATAGTCGGGAAAAAATCAGAAGATATTAATCCTGTTTTATCTGATAAGCAGATAGCAGATGAAAAAAAGAGGCCTGAAAGATTAAGGTTCGAATATTTTTTTGCTATAAATAAATTTGATAATGGAAATAGAGGTAATCTGTTTTGATTTATATTTCTTTTTCCTACGATCTTTGGAGGTATTATTATGAGTAAGTATAATAGACATTATCGTAAACTTACGCCCGAAGAGGAGCGTGTAATTATTCATAAAGGAACAGAGCCGCCAGGTAGCGGTAAATATAATAATTTCTTTGAGAAAGGAACCTATATCTGCAAGCGGTGTAATGCACCATTATTTCGTTCTGAAGCAAAGTTTAAGTCACATTCTGGCTGGCCAAGTTTTGATGAGGCCATAGAGGGAGCGATAAAAAGGCTGCCTGATCCAGACGGAATAAGGACTGAGATTCAATGTGCCAACTGCGGTGCACATCTCGGTCATGTGTTTGAGGGCGAGGGTCTTACACCGAAAAATGTAAGATATTGTGTAAATTCAATTTCGCTCATATTTATCCCTGATAAGGAATGGGGAGATATTGCAAAGGCATATTTTGCCGGCGGGTGTTTCTGGGGTGTAGAATATTGGTTTGAAAAGAAAGAGGGTGTGATTTCAGCAGTATCTGGCTATATGGGTGGCACAAAGGAAAACCCGACATATGAGGAGGTCTGCTCTGGCACAACGGGTCACTATGAGGTGGTGGAGGTGACCTATGACACGAAAAGAGTTAGCTATGAAGAGCTTGCTAAATTTTTCTTCGAGATTCATGACCCAACTCAGCCCGATGGTCAAGGACCAGATATCGGAGAACAGTATAAATCTGTACTGTTCTACAGTAACGGAGAGGAGATGAAGATTGGTGAAAAATTGATCAAGATTTTAAAGGAGAAAGGATACGATGTTGTGACAAAACTGCTGCCTGTAACCAAATTCTACAGGGCAGAGGACTATCACCAG
>CAJXKN010000098.1 GCA_913055585.1 uncultured Caldisericota bacterium
AATTTATTTCAGGGTCTCTAACTTAGAGGGAACACATTTCCCTCTAACTCCTATTGAAAATGAGATGCTGAAACAAGTTCAGCATGACAGCCAAAAAGAAAAAGGCGAAAACAAAATTGAGATTCTGAAACAAGACTTGGCCTAACGGCCAAGGAAAGGATTGCAGAATGACAAAGAAGAAAAGCAACTTTATACGAAGAGTTGATTTTTATTGAAAAAATCGTACAATAAGAGTTAGGAGGCGGTAACTTATGAACGAAGCATATGGTACAATAAAAGTTAAAAGAGGGCTTGCCGAAATGCTTAAAGGCGGGGTCATTATGGATGTGACTTCCGTAGAGCAAGCAAAAATAGCTGAAGAAGCAGGTGCTGTAGCGGTAATGGCTCTTGAAAGAATCCCTGCCGATGTCAGAAAAGAGGGCGGTGTTGCAAGAATGGTTGACCCCAAAATCGCAGAAGATATAATGAATGCTGTTTCTATCCCTGTAATGGCAAAGGTAAGAATTGGGCATTTTGCTGAAGCTCAAGTTTTAGAAGCAATTGGTGTAGATTTTATCGATGAAAGTGAGGTACTTACACCTGCAGATGAGGTACATCATATAAATAAATGGGATTTTAAAGTTCCTTTTGTTTGTGGTGCAAGAGACCTTGGAGAAGCTTTACGTAGAATTTCTGAAGGTGCTGCAATGATCAGGACAAAAGGAGAACCTGGTACAGGGAACATCGTAGAGGCAGTACGACATATGAGAATTGTAATGGATGAAATTAGAAAAATCCAGAATATGAGTGAGGAAGAGCTTTTTGTTGAGGCAAAGGAATTGAGAGCTCCAATAGAACTTGTAAGAGAAGTAAAGCAATTAGGTAGATTGCCTGTCGTGAATTTTGCTGCTGGTGGCATAGTAACCCCTGCCGACGCATCACTTATGATGCAGCTTGGTGCGGATGGCATATTTGTAGGCTCTGGCATATTTAAGTCTGAAAATCCTAAGAGAAGAGCAGAAGCAATCGTTGCTGCAACAACATACTATGATAGGCCTGATATAGTGGCAAAGGTTTCTGAAAACTTAGGAAAAGAAATGAAAGGTATAGACATCCGTGACCTTGTAGAAAAAGATAAAATGCAGATAAGGGGTGATTAATTGTGCTGATAGGTGTAGTTGCTATTCAGGGTGCTGTTTCTGAACACATTGATATGCTTAAAAGATTGGAAGTAGAAGCAATACCTGTAAAGACTAAAGAGGATATAAACTCTGTAGATGGGCTAATTTTGCCCGGTGGAGAGAGTACAACCATTGGCAGGCTTTTGCATCTCTATAACATTGATACCGTAATAAAGAAAAGAGCAATGGAAGGAATGCCCATCTTTGGAACCTGTGCAGGAATGATTTTGCTTTCCAAGCACATTAATAGTTACGACCAGCCTACCTTAGGATTGATTGATGCAACGATAGTGAGGAATGCTTTTGGAAGACAAATAGACAGCATGGAAGTGGACCTCACTATAAAAGGTTTTGATAGTCCCTTCCATGCAATATTTATCAGAGCACCTGTAGTAAAGGAAGTAGGAGAGGGAGTAGAAGTTTTATCAGAAATTCCTCAGGGCATTGTTTTTATACGGCAGGGTAACGTGCTTGCCTCTTCCTTCCATCCAGAATTAGGAACGGATTTGAGGATTCATAAATACTTTTTAGATATGGTAAAAAAATTTTTAAAAAAATAATAGGAGGTTTTGATGTCAGGACATTCAAAATGGCATAATATACAAGCAAGAAAGACCTCTCAAGATGCAAAGAGAGGTAGAATTTTTACAAAGTTAACGAAAGAAATAATTATTGCTGCAAGACAAGGTGGAGGCAATGTTGAGACAAACTCGCGTTTAAGGAATGCTGTGGAAAAGGCTAAAAAAATGGGAATGCCTATGGACAACATTAAAAGAGCAATTATGAGAGGTACAGGAGAACTTCCAGGTGTCACCTACGAAGAATTTACATATGAAGCATATGGACCTGGTGGTACGGCATTTATCATTAAAATATCCACAGATAACAAGAACCGAACTGTTTCGGAATTGAGAAGACTATTAGCCAAATTTAATGGAAGCCTTGCAGAATCAGGCTCTGTATCCTGGAATTTCGAAAGTAAAGGAGAAATTGAACTGGAGCCAACGGATCTGTCATACGATGATCTCTTTATGATTGCTGCAGATGCAGGAGCAGAGGATCTTGAAAAGAACGATGATACTTTTACTATCATAACGTCACCCAAAGATATTGACGCTGTAAAGAAAAAGATAGAAGAGAAAAAGATAGGGATAAAAAGTGCAGAAGTTGTGCTTCGCCCAAAAACCACAGTGAAAGTTACAGGCAATGATGCAGAAAAAGTATTAAAACTCTGCGATGCACTTGAAAATCATGACGATGTGCAGGATTACTATACAAACTATGATATAGAGGAAAACGAGCTGAAAAAGATTGTTAGTGAGCTTGGCATATAGCGATGATAAGAGTTTTGGGAATTGATCCAGGGCTCGCTACAACAGGCTTTGGTATTGTACAGAAGAACAGTAATCATTTGAATGTCGTTCACTACGGAGTGATAAAGACGTCTCCTCACTATGCTATATCAGAGCGACTCAATAAACTTTATACAGAATTAATGAGTTTAATGGACGAGTATGATACTGACTATGTCGCAGTAGAAAAATTGTTTTTTAATACGAATTTGAAAACTGTAATGAGCGTAAGCGAAGCCAAGGGAGTTATTATGCTTGCAGTTGCTAAACATCATAAAAAGCTATTTGAATATACTCCCCTTGAAACAAAAAAAGCATTGCTTGGTGAAGGGAGAGCAACTAAGCGTGAAGTTCAATACGCTGTAAAAAATATACTTAATATGGACGATCTTCCCCGTCCTGACGATGCAGCTGATGGTATCGCAATTGCGCTTTGCCACATCTATACAATCCCATATCTGGAGAATATCAGGTGATAGCACTGCTTAAGGGTAATATTTCCGAAATAAATGAGGATAGTTTAATTATTCTTTTAAACAATGGAATTGGTTTTGAGGTATTTGTGCCACATCCTGATAACTTTGAGGTAGGAAAAGATGTTTCACTTTATATATATGAGCAGGTAAAAGATGATGGAACAACACTTTATGGCTTTATAGAAAAACATGAAAAAGAACTGTTTAAACTTATTATTAAAAAAGTAAGTGGTATCGGTGCAAAAACTGCCCTTGGCATTTTTAGACATTTCCATAAAGATAAATTAGTTGATATTATTAAAAAAGGCAATTATAAAGAGCTCCGTACTGTTCCAGGTATAGGAGAAAAAACTGCAAAGCGTATAGTGATAGAGTTAGGTGGAGAAATTGAGAATCTTTTAGCAAAAGAAACCCATCTCAGTGAAAAATTGCAAGTTGCAAAGGATGCCCTAATATCACTTGGATATAATGCTTCTCAAGCTACGAAAGTATTGAAAAATATGGATGATAGTGATTCTATAGAAGATATCATTAAAAAAGCGATAAAGAAAATAAGCAATGAGTAATTCCATAAGGCCAAAGAAACTTGATGATTTTATCGGTCAACCCCAAGTGAGGAAAAGCTTGAGGGTTTTTTTGGATTCGTCACGCTCAAGAAATCAGCCTCTTGACCATACACTCTTTTATGGTCCTCCCGGACTTGGCAAAACAACACTATCCTCAATTATTGCAAATGAACTAAACGTACAGATTAAGCATACGACAGGCCCTGCTATTGAAAAAGTTGCTGACCTTGCATCAATCCTAATAGGTCTCTCAAAAGGTGATATACTATTCATAGACGAAATTCATAGACTGCCAAAGGTAGTTGAAGAGGTACTATATTCAGCTATGGAAGACTTTAAGCTACCTATTGTAGCTGGCTCCAGGCGAAATGCACATACCATTGTGCTTAATCTCAACCCCTTTACCTTAATTGGCGCTACTACGAGGTTTGGATTAATATCCCCACCGCTGAGAGATAGATTTGGTATCGTTTATCATCTTGAACTGTACAGTGCTTATGAATTGAAAGAAATTGTACTGAGGGATAGCAAAATCTTAGGGATTGATATAACGGATGATGCAGCACTGTTAATCGGGGAAAGAGCAAGAGGTGTACCAAGAATTGCAATTCAGCTGCTTAAACGTGTAAGAGATTTTGCAGAGGTAAAAAATGTAAGCAAAATTAAAAAGGATATTGTAGAGGAAACCTGTTCAAGCTTGCATATAGATAGTTTGGGACTGAACGACCTTGATAGAAAGTACTTAAGAAATCTTGTAGTAAGATTCAAAGGGGGGCCTGTGGGAATTTCCACGCTTTCAACGGCAATAGGAGAAGATAAAGGAACGATTGAAGATATCATTGAGCCAT
>CAJXKN010000099.1 GCA_913055585.1 uncultured Caldisericota bacterium
CTTCTCTCTGTACAACAGTAGTAACTTCTCTATTCTGAGTTGTATTTGCTTTTTTTAATGTACTCTCTATCGTTCTAATTTCCGGGGTTACAGCAAAACCACGAAGCAGCGCATCCACTGTTTCTGCAAGATTATGATAAATAGCAAAAACACCTCTTTCCCTTAATTCAATAAGCACATCAAACGTGGGTGGGGATTTCCTTTCAAGAATAGTTTTTTGGGTGCCCCTTATTGCTGCTTCTTCATCTCCCAGAGTTACTGCAGTAATACCACCAATAAGTTCTTGAAGCATAGGATTTACAAGGATATTTTCTATGCTTGTCCCGTGGGCCGTACCTATTAATCTTACTCCTCTTTCAGCAATAGTCCTACAGGCTTTTGCTTCCTCAGTTCTTCCTATTTCATCAATAATAATAACTTCAGGAAAATGGTTCTCAACAGCTTCAATCATTACATCTTCCTGTCTTTTATTAAAAGGTACTTGCATTCTCCTCGCACTGCCTATACCAGGATGTGGAACATCTCCATCTCCAGCAATTTCATTTGATGTATCTACTACAATAACTCGTTTGCCCAGGTCATCACTAAGTACTCTTGCAACTTCTCTCAAGAGCGTTGTTTTGCCTACGCCTGGTTTCCCTAAAAGTAAAATATTTTTATTACTCTCTATGATATCTCTTACAGGCTCTATTGTACCATAAATTGCTCTACCTACCCTGCAGGTTAGACCTATAATATCCCCACGCCGATTTAGTACCGCAGATATCCTGTGCAGTGTACGTTCTATCCCAGCTCGGTTATCTCTGTCAAAAGTTCCCACATATGATATAACAAAATCTATATCTTCCTTTGTTACAACCCTTTCTTCTAAATAGACAGATTTACCAGGAAAGCGTGCCTCAGGTCTCCTTCCCAGGTCCAAAACAACCTCAATGAGTTTATCAAAATTATCCATTGCCTCCAGGTTTTTTCTTATGTCAGCTGGGAGGATCTTTAAAAAAGCTTGTTTTTCAAATTCTTTTTGATTTTTTCCTTCCATACCAGAAAAAATTTTCAATTTCTTCCCTCACTTTATCCATATCTTTAAATAAACTAAAGAGTTCATACTTATCCGTGTCGATGCAAATCACAGGAGCAATACTGAATTCGCTTATCCACCGTTCATATTCTATGTTAAGTTTCTTTATATAAGATTTCTTAATATCCTTTTCATACTTCCTTCCCCTTGCATTTATGCGTTGCATAAGCGTATTAACAGATGCTCTAAGATAAACAATAAAATTTGGTGGAGTAAGCATTTCTAACATAAGATTATATGTTTCCTTGTACACCCTGTATTCCTTTCCTGAGAGTAATATTCTTGCGAATACTTCGGCATCTTCATAGATTGTCCTATCCAGCAAGAGATACTGAGAATTTTTTTCTGCTGTCCTCTGCAAACGTGCTCTCTCTGTGAGAAAGAACATTTGAGAATGAAAGGCCCATTTTTTTGGTTCCGCGTAGAAGTTTTTCAAAAAGGGATTTTTTGATTCAGGCTCAGGCACAATATCAAAATGCCATTTTTCTGCTAGATAATGTGTCAGAGTGGATTTTCCTGCACCAATATTCCCCGCTATTGCTACTATAAATTTAGGATTACTCATCGCCTTAACACCTGCCGTATGAATTTAAAAGGTAGGGAAGAATGGGATAAGAGTTTTGTATGAAATTCTTTTTCTCGCATTTTTCTATTAGTAAACATCCTCTTTATATTTATGATGGAGTCAAGTCCTATAACGCTTTTTAAGCTTTTTCCATTTTCTGTAATCACATCGCGTAACAGAGCCATTTTATCAAGGATTATCCGATCTTTCTCTACTATTTCTTTAAATTCCTCTACACTTATTCTTTTATTGAGCAATTCATTCTCGATAAGTGCTTTAAACAGTGTTTCGTATTGATCGTATAAAAAAACAAGTTCAAACTTATTTCCATAGATCTGTTTCAAACTATCTTTCATCGTACGTTTAACATAGAGCTTCCAGCCTTCATCGAAGACAGAGTTTTCAAAGAATTTCCTGAAAATAGGACTTTTTCGCTTTTTAATCTCAGATTCATAGCTTTTTCCAGGATATCCTAATGAAACAATTTTTAATAAAAGTAAGTATGGCGAGATGGGAGAAGCAAGCATCAAAGGAATTGTTGTATGTGCGTCAAATGGTCCTAAAGGGATAACAATACCTGAGTCAAATTTTCCATTTTTAATCTGCATCATAAGCTTAAATTCTATCGTAGAGTTAGTTCTTCCAAATTTATTTTCTCCCGCCCTTTTGACATTATCAAATGCTACTGATATTTCTTCTAAAGTAGGCATTTTTTTATCGTTCATTATTTCTTTCAGAGTTTCTTTGGGAGACTGCGAAATTTTAATTTCTCTTGCTTTGTTCTCTATCAACCTGCTTAAATTTGTAAGCCTATTCTGCAAATCAAGCCGTATCCCATTTAAAGGATAATCTTCTAAATATTCTCTCTTTATCTTTTTTACAAAGCTTAATCTTCTCTTATCTTGGGCTCCAGGAAGCTTCTCAATAAAATTTAACATTTCATTAATTTCTTTTAGAGCTTTTACTCTTGCTGCTCTGAAATCATCCTTCTTTTCAATGTCACTCTTGCCAATGAGATAACTGCTAAACTCGTCAACGAACTCGTACAAGAATCGAAGCTCCTGCAACGCAATCTCTTTTTCAAGATAATCAGCAAATTGTAAATTCTCCTCAGCCGCTTTCCTTATGGATTCTATTTCGTTGAGCCTATCAAGAAAATTTCTACCTCTCACGTTAAGTGGAGCATAAGCACCAAAGGCACAGTAAAACAAACCATCTTTAATAGTAGAAGTATACATTAAGGGGTTTGTTTCGTATTCTCTCTCATTTATAACCCAGTTAAGCTCATTATCAATTCTTCTTGCAAGTAAAGAATAATCAAGCTCTCTTTTTTTCTTTACTTTTAAAGAAGAGACTTTGTTTTTAGTATTTTTAAGGAAGTCAGCCCATTCCTCAAAGTCTTTTTTACTAAAGCTACCAAGACGGTAATCATATCTATGGATACCCAACTTAGTTGCTTTCACGGGAAACCTGTAGAAAAATTCCTCAAAGTATTCCGTGCATATCTTGTCTAACCTTGAATTAGCACTCATTTTTCAATCTTTACCTTTCCATTAACATTTTCTATTTTCAGAATAAGTTTATAAGTTGTATTGTTTTCAATATCATTAGAATCAAGATTTATCAGTCCAGGATAATTTTCCTCCGAAACTTTAATCTCCATATTTTCATTATTCCAGGTAAAACTTAATGTGTCATTCTCATTTTTTATTTTTGAAGGCATTTCCAAAGGAAAAATAGAAGAGACAAGATCTGTAATAGGTAGAAAAACTATACTCTTTTGAGAGAGTGCCTGCCTTTCTTGTTCAGTAAGAGGCCCAATCACGTAGCCACCGTTTTTGCTTTCATACATCTTACCGTTTATAAACCATACTTTTATATGTGTATTTGTAAAATCACTACTATTTTCGAAGAAGAAATTTCCATTATTAAACTTCGCTGTAATTGCTTGATTGTTGTTACTTTTTCCAGAAACAGTTAAATGATAGCTATATTCATAACTTGTTGCTTTTTTCAAACTATCCAGTATTTCACTCTGAACCTCAGTATAATTAGCAGTATCTAACAGAAATTTTTTACTGGAAAAAAATAGCGCAAAAGGGAGCTGCGCAATTTTTTCCCTGTAGCCAATGCGGGATAGTTTTATTTTCTCAGGTAAGGCTGTACGAAAGAAGGATAGATTTCCATAATAATCCGTATGGGAAACGCTGTTAAGTCGACTAACGGATACAAAAGAGATTGGCTTATCTGTCTTTGCACTATAAATACTTATTTTAGAGTAAGAGAAAGAAAAAATTAAAACCAAAAGAATTAATACAAGGATAACAGTTTTTTTCATAATTTCCCTGGCTTGAATTCGTCAGGAACTGCAAGATTCAGAATACTTGAATAAATCCATCTCATAAATTTTTTATACCTATTATCAATGACAATTTTATCCTTATTTTCATCTATGAGCTTTGTTATAAATTTATTCATATACTGCTGCTTCTTTGAATATAGCGTATCGTCCTTTATTTTATCATATTTTTCTTTGAATATTTCACTATCCGTTTTGCCTTTCTCGCTGTATGCAAAACTCCATTCTTTATAATAATTTTCTACTTCCTGTGGGGTAATAGTAATGTTCTTTGTTAATTTATCCCTTTCCTTATCAGCAATAACCTTTTCTTTCAATATTTGTTTTAATTGGTTCACAGTAATATTGCGTAGTTCAAGTTCACTTTCAAAGTTCTTCTCAGGGTCACTTGAGAT
>CAJXKN010000100.1 GCA_913055585.1 uncultured Caldisericota bacterium
AGAGAAGCAGGAGCAGATATTGCAAAGGTGAATCCTAATTTGCTAATAAGCATAGGACAATATTCAGATGATGTATTGATTGCTGCAAAAGAAAAGGGTGTGAAAAGAGGATATGCATTTTCAGATACGGAAAAAGCAAAATCGTTTATTGAAAAGCTGGAAATTCCATCAAATTCTGTTATATTTGTTAAAGGTTCAAGAGGTATAAAGATGGAAAAAATTGTAGAAATACTTAAAGAAAGGTTTGGTAGATAAAATGAAGCTTTTATTGTACATTCTTGTGTCGTTCTTTTTAGCAGTATTACTTTTTGTAGTAGCGATACCTTTATTTAAAAAAAAGAAAATCACTCAATTTATCAGAGAGGAGGGACCAGAGACTCATAAAATAAAGAGAGGGACTCCGACAGCAGGAGGAATCATATTTCTCATTATACCTGCTCTGTTTTTGCCTTTCCATCACAGTAAAACTTTCTTATTTTTGTATTTATCCTTATTACTCAATGGATTGGTAGGTCTTATTGATGATTTTAGAAGCAGGAAGAAAAAGGAGTCATTAGGACTCAGCGGAAGAGAAAAAATTATCCTGCAGATAATTGTTGCTATATTTTTATTCATTTTTGGAAAAAATCTAATCAGCACGACGACACACTTTGGTACCTTATCAATACAGTTGGACAATGTTTCTTATTTTATTTTGTATTTGCTTGTTATGGTAGGCGCTGTCAATGCATTCAATTTTACTGACGGAATTGATGGATTGCTTGGGAGTGTATCTATACCAATATTTCTTACGTTTATTTTCATAGGAGGAATAGCAACAAGAACAGTTTCTTCAGTGACTATTGGTATGCTTTTAGCATTTCTCTGGTTTAACAGCCCGAAAGCTTCCATATTTATGGGGGATACAGGCTCTTTAGCTCTGGGAGGTTTGTTTGGCGCTATGGGAATTGTAAATCATTGTGAACTTTTGCTTCCTATCATTGGTATAATTCCTGTAATAGAAACGCTTTCAATAATTATACAGGTCTCCTATTTTAAATTTTCTCATGGAAAAAGGATTTTTAAGATGGCACCCATTCATCACCATTTCGAAAAGAATGGCTGGAGCGAATCAAAAATAGATTTTAGATTTTTTGTTATTACGGTTATTTTCTCTGTGTTTACTCTTATTATCTTATGGAGGTAAGATGAAAAAGATACTTATTGTAGGAGCAAAAAAGAGTGGTGTGTATGCAGCGTTGCTTGCGAAGAAAATGGGATTTGACCCGTTTGTTACGGAGATAGATAATGGGGATGAATTTGAAGAATCTAAGGCTTTACTTTCCAAAAATGGAGTAAAAAGCGAGTTTGGGATGCATTCACTTGATAAAATTAAGGATTTTGATATGGTAGTTGTCTCTCCAGGTGTGCCAAATAACTCAAAGATAATGAAAGAAATTAAAAATAATTCTATTCGTTGTATAGGAGAAATGGAATTTGCTTTTGAATTGGCAAGAGATGTCAAAATAATTGCTATTACAGGAACGAATGGTAAAAGCACGACGACAGCACTTACCGGAAATATATTTCGTTATTCTCATTACAACACTGTAACAGGAGGGAATCTGGGTACGCCTTATTCTGCATTGCTGCTAAATAATCCTCATCCTGATGTTGCTATACTGGAAACAAGCTCATCTCAGCTGGAAACAATAGAATCATTCCATCCGAAAGTTTCCGTATTTTTGAACTTTTCAGAGGACCATCTTGATAGGTATAAAAATATGAATGAATATTTAAAATATAAAAAGAGAATTTTTGAAAACCAAACATTTCAAGACTTTGCCCTACTCAACTTTGATGACCCTGTTGTAAAGAATCTCAAGAACATAAAAAGCAAAGTATTCTATTTTAGCAGGAAAAATCTTGTTGAAAGGGGTACATTTTTAAAGAAAGGAAAGATTATTTTTAGAGATGGGGAGGATGAAATAATAGCAGGGGTTGAATCCATTCATCTGATAGGTGCACACAACATTGATAATGTACTTGCATCCGTAACTGCGGCAAAGCTATTCAATATAGATAATGAAACGATTAAAAAGGGTATAGAAACATTTGAGGGGTTACCGCACAGATTAGAGAAGGTACGCAATTTGAACGGAGTATTGTATATAAATGACTCGAAAGCTACAACGCCGGATTCTACGATAAAGGCTCTTAATGCTTTTGAAAATAAGATTGTTCTTATTGCTGGTGGGAGTAGTAAGAATAATGATTTTACTGAGATGGCACGTTTGTTTTCTTCCAAATTGAGAAAGCTTATCCTTATTGGAGATACTGCAAATGAAATAGCTAAAGCAGCAATGAAACAGGGTTTTCAGGATATCGCTTATGCAAAGAATTTGAGCGAAGCTGTAAGAATAGCAAGAGAAGTTGCACATTTTGGAGACGTTGTTCTGCTTTCTCCAGCATGCGCAAGTTTTGATATGTTTGAGAATTTTGAGGATAGGGGAGACCAGTTTAAGAAGATTGTAAAAAATTTATGAATAAAGATCAAAAGGCATCTTATCTCCGCACAATTCTTCTTTTTACATATTCCCTTATTGGAATAGGCCTACTAATGAATTTTAGTATAAGCCCTGCCGCAAGCAATTCCCTCTCTCTAAATATTTTTTATAGGCAGCTTCTGTACGTAGGTATAGGTACGTTTTTTCTCATCTTTTTCACATATTTTAACCATAAAAAACTCAAGAAAGTCTCAACTGTTTTGTTTTTTCTTCTTGTTGCATCCCTTTTACTTGTACTTATAAAAGGTGAGGGAGCACACCGTTTGATAGATATAGGTTTGCCCTTTACATTTCAACCATCGCAGTACGCTAATCTTATCCTTACAATACTTATAGCAAAGGTAGTTTCAGAGAAGGCAAAGGAAGAATATAATCAGAAAATATTCATTATTCTCTTTTTAATAGTAATTTTTGTTTCTGGTGTTGTAGCAATAGAACCCGATATGGGAGATGCAGCTATCATATTTTTTGCAAATATTACTTTATTGTTTATTTGCGGAATAAAGACAAGAGATTTTTTTATGGTGCTTGCACCCACTTCAGTTTTAGGTGTCATAGCTGTATTATATAGAGATAAGTGGAAACAAAGAATTGTGTATTTTTTCCATCCGCATCAATCGCCGTTAGATGCAGGATACCAGGCGCTCCAATCGTTCAGGGCAATTGCAAGAGGCGGAGTGACAGGCGCTGGGTTTATGCGAAGCATATTTAAATATGGCGATTTGCCTGAGAATACTTCAGATTTTATATTTGCCATTATAGGAGAAGAATTTGGGATAATAGGATGCATTCTGCTTATTACTCTTTTTGTTGTGCTTTTGTACACAGGGTTTAAAATTGTAAAGAATGCTGAGAGCAGTTTTTCCAGATTATTAGCAGCGGGCATTATGTTGAACATTGCCACTGCTTCTATTGTAAACATATCAACAAATATAGGGTTGCTTCCTGTTACAGGTATCGTGCTACCATTTATAAGCTACGGAGGAAATAGCATGCTGTCAAACCTTATAGGCATTGGTATCATTATGAATATCGTAAGGACAAATGGAGAATAAAAGATGAAAATAATTATTGCAGGCGGTGGAACGGGTGGACATATCTACCCAGTTCTTGCAATTGCAAAAACATTTGCTAAAAATAGGGATAAAGTGGTATTAATAGGAAGAAAAAATAGCAAAGAAGAGGAAATATACAGAGCGAACAAATTCTATGTAAGGACAATTGAATCATCTGCTCTGGAGTTTACGCCAAAGAAGGTGATGAAGTTTGTATACAAGGTAGCTAAGGGTATTGGTGAGGGAATCCATATATTAAATGAAGAAAAACCTGATGCTGTCATTGGTGCAGGCGGTTATGTTTCAGCTCCTATTATCTTTGCAGCAATAATGAAAAATACACCGTTCTTTATCTATGAGCAAAATATTATACCGGGGCGTGCTAACAGACTCTTTTCAAAGAAAAGTAAAAAAATATTTCTGGGTTTTCCTGATAGTTTTCATTATTTTGATAGTGGGAAAGCAGTTTTTACAGGCAATCCTATAAGAAAAGAAATCATTGAAACAAAAAGGAAAGAAGGATTGGAATTTTTCAACTTTTCAGATAAACCTGTGCTGCTTGTTTTTGGAGGGAGTGGTGGTGCGAAAAACTTAAATTATATATTTTCGTCAATAATAGATAAACTTCTCTTAAGAATAAATATTCAAATCATTTTCATTACGGGTAAGAGGGATTATCCAAATATAAAGAAAATAATCAAAAGTCATCCTGATTTAAGAGTAATTCCTTACCTTGAAAGAATGGAGTATGCCCTTGCTGCATCTGATTTTGC
>CAJXKN010000101.1 GCA_913055585.1 uncultured Caldisericota bacterium
CCACCACAGGAAAAGGTACTATTAAATGAACTATTTAAGTACGGTTTTGATAGAGTGCTCCTTCTCACCGATAAGGCATTTGCAGGAAGTGATACATTGGCAACAGCTTTTATATTGAGCGAAGCAATAAAAAAGATTGTTCCTGATTTTGGCATTATTCTGCAGGGTGATTATTCACTTGACGGAGCAACAGGACAGCTTGGTGGAGAGCTTGCAGCATTTCTCAACATTCCCTTCATAACACAGGCAGTCTCAATAAAGTTGGATGAGTCTCTATATGTTGAGCGACTTACAGATGAAACAACACAAAAGTATAAAATGAACTTACCTGCGCTTGTCTCTGTGAGAAGAGGTATTAATAATGGTATAGTTACAAATTTATTTGCTCTTGATGAAATGCACGAAAGAGCCGTTGAAATTTATACGAACAAGGAATTGGGACTTTTGGGAGAAAAGATTGGAAATAAAGGCTCTAAAACAAATGTATTAAATGTTTTTCAGGAAGAGACAGAACAGGTAAATACTCTAGTAAAAGAGAATGGAGCAACTGCTATTGTGGACTTTCTTAAAAAGGTAGGTGTAGTATGAAAGTTCTTGTAGTGATTGATAAAAATAAAAGCAACTTAAAAGAAACAGAGAAACTCTACAATGCAGAAATTATCACTGCAAGTTTTGACAGAGAAACTAACGCAGATTTTGTAGCAAATGAAACAATAACAAATCCATTGGATGGATACAATTTTTTAAGTAACGTATACAATTATACTCATCCCGATGCTATCTTTTTTGCAGATAGCATTCTGATTAAAGAAGCCGCTTCTTATTTTGCAGGAAAGAACGGATTGGGGCTTATTGCTCATAGTAAAGAATTAAAAATTAAAGACAATATGCTCATTGGCTACGTACCTGGAGGAAGTAACGTTTTTGCAGAGGTAGTTTCTACATCTCATCCTGTACTTCTCATTTTAAGAAGCAATGAATCAAAAAATGTTTCTTCAATAAAACCCAGGTATGTTACTTTTGTAAAAAACAATTCTATGCATCTTGAATCTGAAGAGAAAACCAGAGAGAATCCACTCAAATTGGCACGTATCGTTGTTGGTATAGGAAGAGGGGTAAAACCTTCATTATTCCCTTATGTAAAAGATTTTGCAAAGGACATCGGTGCAGAAATTGGATGTACAAGGCCTCTGGTAGATATAGGACTGTTTCCTGAGGAAAAAATGATAGGAGAAACAGGTATATCCATATCACCACAGATCTACATTGCATTAGGCATTTCAGGTGCCTTGCAACATATCGTAGGCGTGAATGCTAAGTACATTATCTCAGTGAACACAGATCCATATGCTCCAATCTTTGCAAAAAGTGCGGTATCCATCAATCAACCTGTTGAAACAGTATTAAAGGAGCTAAAAGGATGCCTAAGAAATTTCTCACGGTAAGCAAAAGTAAAGATGTAATTCCAAAGATCCTATCTCTTATTGACTTGCCTATAGAGGAAGAAGAAATCGATATTGAAAATGCTCTTAACAGATACACTGCAGAAGATGTTGTTGCAACTTTCGACAGTCCTCCATTCCGAAAATCTCTTGTGGATGGATTTGCTGTGCGAAGCGTAGATACAAAAGGGGCAAGTCCTGGTAATCCTATTCCTTTTAAGCTGTTAGGTGAAGTACACATCGGGACTTTTGAGCATCGACGTCTCAATCCTTCTGAAACTTTCTTTATCCCAACAGGAGGAGCAATTGTTGATGGCGCTGATGCAGTTGTAATGCGTGAGTACACAGAGATTCATAATGATGAAGTATTTATTATGAAAGAAGTATCAAACGAAGAAAATGTACTACCAATAGGAGAAGACATAAAGAAAAATGATGTTATTCTTGAAAGAGGAGAACGCATTACTCCGCGAAAGATTGCAGGAATGAGAAATTTCGGAGTAAAAAGTATTAGAGTAATAAAACCTATACGAATAGGGATTTTCTCTACAGGTGATGAGCTCAGGGATGAAGGTCCGTTGAAGCAAGGAGAAATATATGATAGTAACAGCTATACACTTGCAGCAGAAGCAAAGCAGGATGGATTTATTGTAAGTAGATATGGTATTGTAAAAGACAACTTTGAATCAATCGTGTCAATGCTTAAAAAAAGTATTTCTCAAAATAATGTTACTTTTATGAGTGGCGGTACAAGCAAAGGTAATTTTGATTTTACTGTAGATGCAATTAATTCTTTGGGAAAGCCAGGTGTTGTAATACACGGAATGCACCTTTCTCCAGGCAAACCTACCGTGTTCGGTATAGCAAGCAGAAAACTCATTGTAGGTTTTTCTGGCAATCCTTTAGCATCGTTTCTTGTGTACAGAAATATTGTACGAACTATCATATTTAAAAAGTTAGGCCTTAAGTTAAAGAAAAAGGTGATATTTGCTGAGCTTTCTGAAAACATTCCCTCAAGAAAGGGAAGAGAAGAATACATCATAGGAAATCTTATAAATAAAGATGGCAAAAACATTGTTAGGCCAATGTTTTCTGAATCAGCATTCATAAGTCCTTTACTGTACGGGGATGGCATAATTACTATTCCTTTGATGAGCGAAGGGCTCGAGAAAGGTGAAAGAGTGGTGTTTGAATTATGGTAGAAAGAGAACTATTCTTAAAAAAGAAAACACTGAAAGAAGCAGTGGAAATATGGGATAACGCTTTGCATAATTCGTATATAGAGAAGCAAATCAGAGAAGAGAAAATTAAAGTGCAGGACAGTGCATTTCGCATCACATCAAGAGAGGTACAATCAAAGCTTTCTTCCCCGTTTTACAATGCATCTGCTGTAGATGGCATTGCAGTAAAAGCAGAAGAAACATATGGGGCAACACTTGCACATCCCAAAGTATTGTCTCTTAAAAAGAACGGGATGATGGTAAATACAGGGGATCCACTCCCTTTGCAGTTTAATGCAGTAATTATGATTGAAAATGTTGAAATAGAAGGAGACAGTTTTAAGGTTTTCTCTTCTGTAAGTCCATACAGAAATGTACGGCTTATTGGTGAGGATATTGGGGTAAAAGAGAGATTACTCTTTCCCAATGAATTGATTTATCCTTCTCATATTGGCGTAATGCTTGCAGGTGGCATTACGGAAGTATGGGTAAAGAAAAAACCAATAGTTTATATTATTCCCACAGGGGAAGAGATTAAAAAACCCGGTGATAAACTTAAACAAGGTGATATTATTGATACAAATTCCTATATGTTAAAAGCTATGATAGAAGGATGGGGCGGAAAAGCCATCATTACTGATGTTAAACCAAATGATATGGATATAATTTCAAGGGAAGTAACAAACAATATTGAAAAAGGCGATATGGTACTTGTAATAGGCGGATCAGCAAAAGGAAGCAAAGATCTAACAGGGAAAGTTTTTTCGCATTTAGGAAAAGTACTTGTCCATGGCGTATCCATTCAACCTGGAAAACCAGTTCTATTGGGTATAGTAAACAAGAAACCTGTAATGGGTATTCCGGGATTTCCTGTTTCTGCTTATATTGCTGCACGTATTTTTCTGAAAAAGGCAATTTATAACTTTTTGGGTGTATCTGAAGAAAAACCAGGATTAGTAAAAGCGATAATTAAAAGACCCATTACCTCATCAATTGGTACGGATGAATTCATACGGGTGAAGCTCGGAGAGGTGGAGAACAAGACAGTTGCCGTGCCCTTAAAAAAGGGTGCGGGTGTGCTTTCATCCGTTGCTCAGGCAGATGCATTGCTTTGTATCCCATTTGATAAGGAAGGCATAGAAAAGGATACAGAAGTTTCAGTAGAACTTATAAAGGATAGAAAAGAAATAAAAGATCAATTAATTTTCATAGGAAGCAACGATCCTCTGCTGAATGCTTTAATCTCATTTATAAGAAGAGAGCATCCAGAGTTTAGAGTAGGTATTATAAACAGTGGGAGTCTGGGTGGGCTTCTCGCCCTTGAAAGAGGCGAGTGCAATTTCACGGCAGCACATCTCTTTGACGCAGAAACAGGTACGTATAATACTACTTTTTTGAAAAAATATGTAACAAAAGATATAGAGGTAGTCCACTTTAGTCTGAGGGAACAAGGGCTTGTTGTACAGAAGGGTAACCCAAAAAGTATAAAAACAATAAAGGACCTTACAAGAAAGGATGTTATATTTGTCAATAGACAGAAGGGTTCAGGTACACGTGTTTTATTCGATTATCTGTTAAAAGAGAATAATATTAATCCTTCCGATATAAGAGGATACGATCATGA
>CAJXKN010000102.1 GCA_913055585.1 uncultured Caldisericota bacterium
ACAAACTATTATGCACATATAAAAGTAATTGATGGTTTCAATCCCTTATAGGTTAGCTACAAACTACGCTCAAGTAGCTTCCAGCTTTTCATTCTTTAATGTTTCAATCCCTTATAGGTTAGCTACAAACGCGTCATAATGTATTATATATCAAATTGTTTAGTTTTCAAGGTACAAGCAAGTTCTATAAAATTGGACCTGTTTCTTATATATTATTGTAGAACAAAATATGTTTTAGTCAAAAGTTTTTGAAGTTCTAAAGTCTGTTGTCGAACCTCCAGAGTTTTTACAGGATTATAGGTCAACGACAAAATCATATTATGTTACCTCTTTCCCCTTTTTCCTGTCCCAGGATTTCCCTTGAGGAATACTTTGTATCACGGAGTATATAGAATACAACTGAGTCTTCATCCGGATGAATTACCTTACTTATTTCCATTTTTAGCTTTTCATATTTTGCCTTTGTTATTTCACCCTCAAGCACAGAATTTTGTATCCATATAAGATATTTTCTACAAATCTTCAGTACCTTGTTCACTCGCTTTTCATTTACATCGTAAACCGCTATAACATACATTCTACCACCTTGCCACAAATGGCACGTATTCTTTCTCATCCATAAAGTGCTTTTCCAATTTGTACAACTCAATGCGAATTAAGTGCCGATAAGAAATGTTACCTATGTCTTTTAACTTTATTGTATTTTGTAGTCTATTGTCAAATTCTTTGATAAAGATTGTCCTTCCCTTTTCATTTAAATATGTACCATTCAGCTCTTTCATAAAGTGTACAGACCTAAGCATCTTTTTATTTATCAAAGAAAAGATAATGCGGTCTATAATGATAGGTTTAAATATCTCTGCTACATCAAGATTTAAAGAGAATCTTCTAAAGTTTGTTGAGTGTAGATAACCTATACGTGGATCAAGATGTGTTTGGTAAATCTGCCTTAAAACTTCCACATACATCAGGGAATTGCCAAAGCTAATTAATGCATTTGTCTTTCCTTTTGGTGGCCGCTTTTCCCTTATGTTGAATGCAAAAGATTTATTATTTATTATGCTGTTCCATGCATCATAATATGTATTCCTTACGTTGCCTTCTATAGCCATTGTTTCCTCTACAGAATTTTGAGAGTGTATTGAGTTCTTTAATTCGTCTATCCTGGCAAGATACTGTAGAAGGTTAATACCTCTATTATTATAATAAGCAAGCACTTTTGATATGTTGTCTGCTGCACCCTGAACAAACTTTTTTGCAAGTATAAGCCTTTTGTTTTCGTCCAAATAATGCTCAGCTTGCTTTAATATCATAAACCCAGAATTATAATGTTCTCTTGGGTAGAAACTTCCCATATAATAACCATAATGGTTAAAGAAGTGCAGAAGTATCTCCTGTTGCGAGAGAAAATCAAGCAGTTTTTTGTTTAAAGATACCTCTCCAAAAACCATTATTTCAGCAGTATTTTCTACAGGTATAAACTTCTTTGTGCCATCAGGCTTTTCAAAATACAATGTGTTTTGTTTCCTCTTTATCTCCCCACTGGAAAAAATGTAAATTGTCTTCTTCATTTTCACTCCTATGCAAAGCACAAATCTTTATATGCGCAAACTCTGCAAAAGTGCGTTTTGTGCACTGGTGGCGGTTTTGGCTGTGCAATAATAGCCTGTATATCTTTCATTGCCTTTTCTAATTCTTCTTCCAATTCACTGGTGAGGATTATTTTTTCTTTCTTGCGTTCCTTAGGTACGAGCAGTTCTCCAGTTGACTCAATTCCCATCTGTTTCAGCTGATATAGATAAAATGCAAGCTGCATTCGTGCTGCTCTCTTTCCAGAAGAAGATTTTTTAATCTCTGCAATTACTACATTCCCATTTTCTCTCTTAACAAGGTCAATTTTTATATTTCCTACTAATATTTCCTTCTTTTCCCTCTTATAAAAATTTTCTCCAATTAACCTCCCAATTTCAAGATAAGAATTATTCGTTGGAGGGTTAACCTCATGTGCAAAAAGCCAGACTTTTCTGTGGCAAATATAATATGCATTTATAGTATTTCCTGTAATATGATAATCTGAGTTCATATGAATGTTGTAGCTGTTTGCTCATTGATGAGTAACCCTAATTTATTATCATACACAGCATCTACAATTACACCATTCTCTGTGCTGGATATTCTTCCTTCATTTCTCAGATAAGCATATTGCCCTGTAGATATAGGTAGGACATATTTCATTGCCTCATAGAACCTTTTGTTTTCAATTTCGTTCATATAATTATTCCAAAAAGATAATGGTATTACTTCTACGGATTTAAAGAGATTATAAAATTCACTTTCTTTCTTGTGTACATCTATAAATGGAACGTTGCTTCGATAGAACTTATAGAAATTTTCGGAAACATCCTGGAATACTTTTAATTCTTCTTTAGAATACCCATCTCTATAGACTTCATCTACAATCCTCTGAATACTTGATTCCTGTAGTATATCAACATCTTTTAGGACATTTATGCTCCTTTTGGTTCTTTCCATATCATAAATTGTCCTCTTACCGCTTTCTACTCCGCTTCCCTCTGAAAAAATATAAACGGGAGCTATACCTTTCTCCCTGCGTCGATTAACTCTTCCAAATCGTTGGAGTAGTGCATCAATAGGAGCAGGTTCTGAATATAATACATCATAGTCTATATCAAGCGAAACTTCTATTACTTGCGTTCCAACAAGGAGATTCAAGTTATCGAGAGTAGATTCTATCTTTTCTCGGTCTCTCAAAATAAAACGGCTATGAAGAAGGGCTGATTTTGGTGTTAAGTCTTTTAATTTCAAAAAAACATTCTGAGCTTGCTTTACAGTATTTACCACGACAAGAACTTTTTTACCACTTTGAATATCCTTTTTAATAAGAGGAATATAGTCTTCAATGCTACCTTCAAGAATCTTTATTCTGTGGCGAGTGAATTTCTTAAGCTCTTGATCTCCCATTCTTATCTCTCTATTGATATTTAACTCTTTTATAAAATATTTTTGTAAAAAGGATGGCATCGTTGCCGTCATAAATAGGAACTTTCCTTCCAGCTCACTTTTTATAAATTTTGATATTTGAAGTATCAACGCAGTTGTATGCGGGTCATACGAATGAATCTCATCAAATATGAATAAGCCTCCAACCATTTCAGAAATATTCTGTTCAAATCCTTTGAGATTAAAAAATGCCTTTATAATCTGAAAAGGTGTAAGAATTTTATATGGTTTAAATATCTTTTTTGCCAGGCTTTGATATTTTTTTGTCATTTCTTTAGCATTTTTGTAGGATAGTTCTTTATCCTCTTCTGTAAAGAATTTATATAGGAAGTAAGAAGATTTTCCGTGTAAAACTGCAACTAATTCATCACTGCCAAACAATTTTATAAACCTTTTATACATATAATTAATGCTTGCTGTATAAGGAAGTACATAGAATATCCTTTTACTCCTTGTGGCATTCTGGTTATTATGCGCCCATAAAATTGCTGCTTCAGTTTTTCCACTCCCAGTGGGAGAAATTAGAAATAGGTTTCCCTTTGCCCTTTTTGCTTGTTCCTGAACGGTTGTGAGGTGTGGAAATTTAATATATTTCTTTATATCCTCTACTGCCCTTTTAATTTCAGTTTTTCCAGCAGAAGCGAGGTGGTCCGAAGCAGTAAGAAATCCCTTCATAAATATACCATATCTTCTATGCAAAGGAGTAAATTCTTGTAATCTATACGCTCTATAATATGGCAGTACATATTCTGTGTAAGCATCTGCTAAATCTTTATAGGACTTGAGATAATGATAATTTGTTAATTTTCTCCCAAGATATTTTAAGCTGAAATCTGGAATATAATTAAGTAAGTTATTTAATTCTGGAAGATATAGCTCTTTAGATTTTTTCTTAAACCTTTCATATCCAGGGTTGTCTTCAGGATATGTTGCATACTTTTCCCTTAACTCATCTATATCCTTATGGTGAGTTATGATGGCAAGGGCAATGGCGTTTTTATCATCCTCTGGTAAATCAAGGGCGGATACAAAACCTGCAGAAAGTATTTCATGGCGGTAGTTCCATTTTCTCCCAGTCTTTAATTCTTCCTGAAACCCTTTTGCTCCTTTTCCAAAATCATGAAGAAAAACGGCATAGAATAAATTATCCCAGAATTGTGGAACACCACATAAATTAGGGATTTCAGGATAAACCCCTTTTAGAGAAGAAAACACCTTTAAGGCATTTTCCGT
>CAJXKN010000103.1 GCA_913055585.1 uncultured Caldisericota bacterium
CCAATCCCTTCCATAAGCAGATAGCCAATCCCTGCACTGCTTTTTATCAAAGATGCTTCAATTGGGCCTGCTTCTGTTATACCGAGATGAATAGGGTAATGAATTTGCTTTGCTATTTCTTCGTTCGCCTGTATCGTGAGCAGTACATCAGATGTTTTAATGGATACTACAATATTATTAAAATCGACACTTTCCAGTAAATCTATTTCATTTAATGCACTTTGTACAAGTGCTTTTACAGGTGCCTCTGGCCTTTCTATAAATGAACCAAGATTCGCTCCGACACGGATAGGTACATTACGTTCTTTTGCAGCTAATGCAATCCTTTTAATCCACTCCGTATCCTGGATATTCGAAGGATTCAAACGCAATTTATCCACCCCTTGCCTTAGTGACTCTATAGCAAGGCGAGGGTCAAAATGGATGTCAGCGATAAGAGGTATATGAATTTGTTTTTTAATTTTTGAAAGTGCTTCTGCCGCCTCCATATCAGGCACTGCAACACGAACAAGTTCACATCCTACTTCTTCAAGTTGAAGTATTTGATTTACGGTGGAAGAGACATCCCTTGTATCCGTTTTAGTCATTGACTGTACAAGTATAGGGTTATCACCACCGATTTTTTTATCACCTATATGAACAACGGTTGTTTTCATTTACCAATAAGTCTCATTATATCGTGCACGCTTACTAAAGCCATAAGGCCTAAAAGAAAAACAAAACCTGCACTCTGCACTGAGAGTTGCTTTTCAGGAGGAATAGGCTTGCGTGTAATTGCTTCCCATAGTATGAGAACGATCCAGCTCCCATCAAGCGCAGGAATAGGTAAAAGATTTGTGAAGCCTATTGCAACATTAATAATGGCAGAGAACCATAGAAGATTTATAAGTCCTCCTTTTGCAGCTTGACCTGTCATTACAGTAATCCCAATGGGGCCTGCGATTGATGATACACCTCTCCATGTGAAAAGCAACGGAATAAAAACAATCATTTTATATAACAATTTCCCTGTCCAGACAATTCCTTCCCATAATGCCTTAAACAAAGAGTATTTCTCACCTCCAGATGAGTAGATGCCTACAACCCATCCACCCGTTGGATCTTTTTTAGGCGTTACTTCAAATGAAAGATCTTTGCCTTTTCTATTTACAACTATTTGCAGTTTTTTTCCATTACTATTACGAATGATGTTTGTCATTTCTTCCCATGTCTTTACAGGTTTGCCATTTATCTCTATGATCTTATCACCTTTTTGAAGGCCTGCTCTATAAGCAGGATCGCCCGGGACTAATCCAGATATTTGAGTTGTATGGACAAATGGATTACCAAACGAAGAGAATACAATAGCGAAAAGGATAACAGCAAGAATGAAGTTCATTCCGGGCCCCATAAAAATTGTAATAAACCTCTGCCATAGCCCTTTTTTGTAGAAACCATCCGGTGCATCGAGGTTATCTTCCATTCCCTTGATTTTTGTATAACCCAGAATAGGAATAGCACATACTTTATATATAGTCCCTCCCACCTCCTTGTGGAATATCGCAGGACCAAATCCTATGCTAAACTCCTCTACAGCAATGCCGGATTTCTTTGCTGCATAATAATGTCCGTACTCATGCACAAGGGCAATGACACCTATTACAATGATTCCATATATAATTTCTAAAATTATGTTCACTCTAAACTCCTTCTCAATATTTCTCTGCTTATTATTATAGCACTGTTGTACAGTTCTACAAGCTCCTGAATCGAATTGACTTTTTCATAAGGGATATTTTGCATAATAATCTCAAGAAAACGGGGTATATCATTAAAATGTATTCTTCCTTTAAGAAATTCTCTTACCAGTACTTCATCCACCGCAACAAGAGATGGCAAAAAGCTTCCTCCTCTCATTCCGTATTGTAGAACGATACTAAAACCAGGAAACTTTCTTTTGTCTATTTTCTCAAATGTTAACTTTCCGATTTCCTCTAAGTTTAATGACGGAAAAACTGTTTTTATCCTATTTGGGTATGTGATAGCATACTGCAAGGGAAAGTGCATTAGTGGTACGCTGAGAATTGCTTTTATGTTTCCATCTATGAATTCCACAAGTGAATGAACGATACTTTGTCTATGCACGGTTACATCAATTTTTTCATACTCCATATTAAATAAAAAATGTGCTTCCATTACTTCAAATGCTTTGTTTATGAGCGTTGCCGAATCAACCGTAATTTTATTCCCCATCTGCCAATTTGGGTGAGTGAGCGATTCTTTTGCCGTAATCTTATCAAATGTATTTCTGTCTCTTTCCCAGAATGGACCTCCTGAAGCCGTAAGAATAAACCTTTTAATAGTACTCTTTTCTTCGTTTGAAATGCATTGAAACAGTGCGGACATCTCGCTATCAACAGGAATAACATAATTTCTGTTCTCGTCAGAAAAGAGAATTTCACCTCCAGCAATAATTGACTCCTTATTTGCTATTGCAATGTATTTTTTATTTCTTAGTAGGACGTCTATTGCTCTAAGTGCTGTGATACCTGAGGAAAGAAACAAGGTAAGATCAGGGGAAGCATCCATTATTGCTTTACTCAGATCCTCTCTAACATCAAACACGTACTTCTCAGGAAATGTTTCTTTAATATTATTAACAAATTCTTTTCTGACACCTATGTATTGAGGCTCAAGTTTTTTTGATTGTTCTTTTAGAAGCGCTGTATTATTAAAACCAGTAATACCTACTACTTTGTATCCTTTGCCAAGAGTAGATAATACTTCAACAGCTTCTCTACCTAAAGCACCCGTTGAGCCAACGATGAAAATTCTTTTCACGTAGCTTTTCCAAACCTTCTTTCCCTTTTAGAATAGTCTTTCAGTATCTCGAGATATTCTTTCTCAGTAAAATCCGGCCATAGAGTATCCGTAAAAAATAACTCCGAATAAGCTGATTGATACAGGAGAAAATTGCTCAGCCTCTTCTCCCCCCCAGTTCTTATAATAAGGTCAGGGTCGGGCTGACCTGCTGTATATAAAAAATTCTTGAATGTTTCTTCTGTAATTTTGGCTTTTTTCCCTAATGAAAGAATCTTATTTACAGCTTGCACAATTTCCCGCCTACCGCCATAATCTAATGCAATGTTCAGTATCATTCTATCGTTACCTGCTGTTTCATTAAATGCATGCTGTATACTTCTTTTGACAAAATCAGGAAGAGGACTGGGATCACCTATAAAATTAATTTTTATCTTATTTTCTTTAAGCTCAGGGATATACTCATTGATCGCAGTAACAAATAAGTGAAACAAAAAATTTACCTCTTCTTTGCTTCTTCTCCAATTTTCAGTAGAAAATGCATAAAGAGTAAGAAATTTCATCCCGTAATCCGCTGATGCTTTTACAATACGCCTTACTATTTCAACACCCTTTTTATGCCCTTCCGTTCTTTTGAGGCCTCTTTTTTTAGCCCAACGGCCGTTCCCATCCATAATAATTGCCGTATGGACAGGAACGGAAAATTTCTCATTCATTAAATTTCGAGGATTTCTTTTTCCTTTCTCTCAAGATGTTCGTTTATAACTTTAATATACTTATCTGTAAGTTCCTGCACTTTATCCTGCATTCGATATTTATCATCTTCCGATATTTCTTTATTCTTTTCCCATTCTTTTACCTTATCTATTGCTCTTCTCCTGATTGCCCTGATTTCCTCCCTAAACTCTTCTGCCATTTTTTTAACTTGATTAACAATCTTTTGCCTCTCTTCCTCGTCTAACTTAGGAAAAGGAAGCGTAATGATTGTACCGTCGTTACGAGGCATAACTCCAAGATTTGCCTTTAGTATACCTCTCTCTATCTCTTTTAAGAGAGATTTGTCCCATGGTTCTACGGTAAGGACTCGAGGTTTAGGCGCTGAAATTGATGCAACCTGCTTGAGCGGGACAGTAGTTCCGTATGCCTGCACTCTCACAGGGTCAAGTAATGCTGGTGTAACTCTTGTTGCACGGACTCGTGCAAAATCTTTTTCCAACGCATCAATTGCTTTTTTCATTTCTTCTTCCACTTCTTTGTAAAAATTTTTCTCTAATTCCATATCATCCTCCCCTTATGTAAGTACCTATATCTCCTTTTAATACCGCTCTTACTAGATTACCTTCTTTCTTAATATTAAATAGTATGATAGGCATTTTGTACTCTCTACAAAGAGAAATAGCAGTTGAGTCCATTGCTTTTAAATCTTTTG
>CAJXKN010000104.1 GCA_913055585.1 uncultured Caldisericota bacterium
AGATTGCAAAGATCCAAGCGGAAATTACATCGCTTAGTACTTCAAGAAAAAGCAACTTTACTTCGCTTGGAAGCAAGGTTTACTCTTTATACAAAGAAGGAAAGCTTGGAGAAGGTGTTGATACTACTATTCAAGAACTTGCAAGGAAGATTGATGAAATTGAAAAAGAAATCTTGGAGAAACAAGAGCAGATTGATGAGATAAAGAAAGGAATGAGTAAAGAAACTCCGGAAGAAAAAGGAGAAGTGAAAGAAGAAGTCGAAAAAGTAGAAGGAGAAGTTAGCGAGGATGTAACTAAAGAAACTCCCAAGACAGAGGAGGAAGCGAAAGAAGAATCTTCGAAAGGAGAGAATAAAGAGTAATCAATAGGAGGAGCTTTCCTCCTATTTTCATAAAGTGATTGAATATGTTATAAACGAGCTTAAGAAAAATAAGCATTATAAAGGTCAATTTGTAAAGATATTTGAAATTCAAGGAAAACCTTTTGATACTTTTCCAATTCCTCATTCTCTGCATCCTACGTTGCAGAGATATCTTTTTGAAAAACGCATCAACTCTCTTTTTCCTCATCAATTGAAAGCGATAAATGCTATTATGGAAGGGAAAAATATTATTGTTACAACAGGTACTGCAACAGGCAAAACATTATCCTTCAACCTGCCAGTGCTTGACGATCTTCTCAAAGACAGGAAAGGTACCGCTCTTTACATTTATCCTACAAAAGCTCTTGCACACGATCAGCTTAAGAAAATAGAAGATATTCTTCAATATGAAAATAGGAAATTCTTTGGTGCGTATGATGGTGATACGGGAAATTCTGAAAGGAATTTTTTGAGGAGAAATGCACGAATTATCCTTTCAAATCCTGATTTGCTTCACCTTGGAATTTTACCGTACCATTCAAATTGGAGCAGATTCTTTTCGCATTTAAGATTCGTTGTCATTGATGAAGCTCATTATTACAGAGGCATTCTGGGTTCACATATGAGTGAAATTATGAGAAGATTAAGACGAATATCGCATTACTACGGAAGTTTTCCACAGTTTATTATGTCTTCAGCGACTCTTCAAAATCCTGAGGAATTTGCATTTAAACTCACAGGGGAAAGGGCGGAGCGGATAGGGAGCTCTAATTTCCCACCGTTTAAAAAATACTTTATTATATTTGATCCGTCTGTGATTGACAGAGCAACGAACCTCAAAAAGAGCAGCTACAAAGAAGCAGTCTGGATTATGAAAGAGCTGATGCGAAACAATCTGCGCACCATCGCTTTTGTACGTTCAAGAAAAGGCGTGGAAATGGTAACGAGGTACTTATTGGATGAAGTAAATTCGGATGAAAGAAAGCTAATCTCATCCTACAGGGCTGGCTATTTAAAAGCATCTCGGGAAGACATAGAGAAAAGGCTTAGGAACGGTGAGTTAAGAACAATTATTACAACTAATGCGCTTGAGTTAGGTGTGGACATAGGTGACCTTGATGCAACGCTTATCATAGGTTATCCCGGAACAATATCCAGCACTTTTCAACAATCCGGACGCTCAGGGCGTAAGGGCACATCCCTTACAATTTTTATTGCAAGCTCTAATCCGCTGGATCAATACTTTGTAAAGGATCCAGATTATTTATTTAAGGAAAGTTTTGAAAGTATTGTAATTAATCCTGAGAATCCTTACATTCTCACTCCTCATATTAAATGTGCTTCCTTTGAAATGCCTATTGAAAAAGATATTGATTCTGAATATTTTGGTAACAGTTTAAAGCCTATTTTGGATAAGCTTACGGATAAAGGATTTATAGAGAAACGAGGGAGAAGGTTTTATTATGCACTGAACGATTATCCTGCTTCAAAAGTAAATATCAGGGGAGGAAGCGAACAATCCGTGGAGCTTATTGATAAAGAAACGAATGAATTATTGGAGAGAATATCAGTAAAGAGAGCAACAGAGGAAGCATTTAAGGGAGCAATCTATTTTCATCTTGCTGATGCTTACCTTGTGCAAGAATTGAACCTATCAGAGAGATATGCATTGCTTTCAAAAACTCGTCTGAATTATTATACGGATTATCTTGCAATTCACAGGATAAAGATAGATAAAGTTTTGAAGAAAAGCAAATTTCATAAAATAGATCTCTATTTTGGCGATGTTACTGTCAGCGAAACGACGATTGGCTTTGTGAAAAAGCAATATGGAAGTGATAAAAAGATAGGGGAAGAACCTCTGTCACTGCCTGTTCTCTCTTTTCATACGAAAGCATTTTGGTTTACACTGAACCCGCATTTTGAAAAAGTTATTAAAAAAAGTGACGAGGAAATACCAGGCACGATACACGCTGTAGAGCATTTGCTCGTTGCAATGATGCCGCTTATTGTGATGTGTGACAGGAATGATGTAGGCGGTGTCTCCCATCCACTTCACCCTGATACGGATAAGCCAACCGTGTTTGTGTATGACGGGGCAGAAGGAGGTGTCGGACTTGCTGAAAAAGGCTTTGAGCGGATAGAAGAATTATTTACTGCAGCGTATAAAACGGTATCCCGCTGTCCCTGTAAATCTGGATGCCCTTCCTGCATTTTTTCACCGAAGTGTGGAAACAGAAACAAACCTCTCAGCAAAAGAGGTTCAATCATATTACTTGAGGAGATACTAAAATGAAAAGTTTAAAG
Organism: uncultured Caldisericota bacterium; assembly: GCA_913055585.1. Taxonomy (GTDB): domain Bacteria; phylum Caldisericota; class Caldisericia; order Caldisericales; family Caldisericaceae; genus CAJXKN01. The sequence continues at coordinate 2,670 of CAJXKN010000104.1, forward strand.
GTAATCTGTGCTTTATCAATTGCAATTTTCATTATCCTTGCAAGCTTCTTTTTTCTTTTGCTTGATACGCATTTTTATTCATACGAATTTAGAAAGCAGGGTATCGCATCCTCTACTGGGTTAACAGAATCACAGTACATAAGTTATACACGCCAAATTGTGCACTACTTTTTTAGAGAAGGTCCGCTCTACGTAAAGGATGAGAATGGTGATATTATAAAAAATTTATTTTCTGAAAGAGAAATTAAGCATATGAAAGACACGAAAAATATTATGAGGGGAGCATTATTTACCCTGTTTATTTCATTTGTCATCGGCCTTATACTTATTCTGCATTCGAAAGAGAGAAGAATTATTTTTAAGTATGCTTCCATCATAATATTGATCTTTGTATTTCTTATTGTCTCAGGGGTCATCATAGATTTTAATGATACTTTTATACTGTTCCACAAATTGCTATTCAGAAATAATTTCTGGCTTCTTCCAGCAAACTCAACACTCATATTGCTGTTCCCGGAATCCTTTTTCAACGATTTTGCACTGTTCTGGTTTATCACTGTTGCAATTATTGGTGCAGTAATGGCATTTTTTTCACGTCCTGTGCGTTTGCAATAAAACCAGCAGAAATTTACGAAATGAAACCTAGCATGCATATCTGAATCCGGACAATTTTGAAGAATTTGGTTTTTTAATAGGAACATTGAGGGAAATTTGTTCCCTCAAATTAAAAGACCCTGAAATAAATTCAGGGTAACAAGACAGAATAAAGGACTTGGAAGAAAAATAGATCTATATAACTTAATCATTCTCGTAAAAAATCCATAAAAATTAAACATTAAAATTTGCAATTTCTAAAAATTGACTATAATTGACTATAATCTGAGAGAGTAAAAAATTAATTACAGGAGGAAATATGGTTAAAGTTGGAATTTTTATGCCGCATCCAAAAGATATTAAAGCACTTTTTGATAAAGCTAAAAAAGAAATAGGATGTAAAGAAGAAATTGTTTTAATAGAACCTAAAAATGATTTAGAAAAGCGGGAAGCACTGAAAGAGGTAAATGTAGTTATTTCTTCCCCTCTCACTATCAAAGAAATAGAAATGGCAGAAAAACTCAGATTCATACAGGTACCGTATGCAGGAGTAGAAGATTTTGATTTAAGTTTATTGGGAGACAGAGGCATCATACTTGCCAATGTTCATGGCAATGCAACATCCGTTGCGGAGCATGCATTTGGTCTTCTTCTTGCGCTTGCAAAAGGTATAGTAAAGGGTGACAGAGATCTGAGACAGGGGTTCTGGCACGGCTGGATGAGTAGAGAGCCAAACATAGAGGTAGAGGGAAAAACGCTCTGTATTATAGGATTAGGAAGTATTGGAAAGAAGCTATCGCAACTTGCAAAAGCTTTTGGTATGTATGTCATTGGAGTGAAGAAAAATGTAACAGAATTGG
>CAJXKN010000105.1 GCA_913055585.1 uncultured Caldisericota bacterium
AAAAAAGAAGAGAAAGTTGAAAAAAAGGAAGAAGTCAAAAAGCCTTTTGTGCGAAAAGCTGCTCCATACATTCCGAAAAAAGAAGAGAAGAGATATTATCCTGTTGTTCCCGATGCAAAAGGAGTGAAAATATCCATTGCAAAGTGCTGCAATCCCAAACCAAAGGAACCAATTGTGGGTTATGTGACGAGGGGAAGAGGAATAAAGATTCACAGGAAGGATTGCCCGAATATAAAGAGGATTTTAGAACGTGGAGGAAAAGTTTTGCCTGCAATCTGGATAGAAAGAGGGCCACTGAAATTTATCGTATATTTTCGCATAGCTGCTTGGGATGTACCTGGTATCATTTATAAAATATCAGGCATTGCAAATGAAATGCATTTGAACATAGAGAATTTTCATACATCTACTAAAACCGAAAAGAAAAAGCATGGCTACTACCAATCCTACATACGTTTTTCACTGATTGTGGATAAACCATCAAAGATATCAGATATTGTAAGGCAGATAAAACTTATACCTGAAGTAATAAAGATACGTTACAGTAAGAGGAGGATATATGCGAATAGTAGTTCAGAGAGTAAAGAAAGCGGAAGTTAATGTAAACGGTAAAACAGTTTCGTCAATTGGGAATGGACTGCTTCTTCTAATTGGTATAGAAAAAGGTGATACGACAAAAGAAGTGGAATATCTTGCAAGGAAAGTGTGCAACTTAAGGATTTTTTCTGATGCGTATGGTAAAATGAATCTTTCTGTTAAAGATATAAATGGTGAAGTATTGATTGTTTCTCAGTTTACACTTGCTTCTCACATAAGGAAAGGTAACCGCCCCAGTTTTGATAATGCAGCGGATAGAGATACGGCAATTTCTCTTTACAAATTGTTTATTAAAAAGATACAAAATGAAGTTAAAGTTGTTAAAGAAGGAATTTTTGGTGCATATATGGAGGTAAGTCTCGTAAATAATGGTCCCGTTACATTCATTTTGGAAAAATCATCTAAAACTCATATAATATAAGAGGTTGAAATGAAAAAAGGAAAAAGTGCAGATGCTCCATTAGAATTAGGTAAAATGTTCCAGCTTTTGTTTGAGAACATAATGGATGGTGCTGTACTGCATCGTCTTATTGTAGATAAAAAAGGGAAACCTGTTGATTATGTTCTGGAAAAAATGAACCCTGCTGCTGAAAAAATACTATCAATGAAGAAAGGCGATGTAGAGGGGAGGAGAGCAACAGAAGTATACAATGGTGATACACCGTTCATTGAAAGATATGCAAGAGTTGCTAAAACCTGTAAGGAAGAACATTTCATAGATTACTATGCTGGATTCAACAAATGGTATGAAATTACATCTTTCTGCCCTAAAAAGGGCTATTTTATTAATATTTTTAGAGACATCACTGAACGCAAGAAAACAGAAGAAGTTAGAGAAGCAATCTATAAAATCTCAGAAGCAGCTCATTCTGCTGATAACCTCAATGAACTGTATAGTTTAATTCATCATACTGTTTCCAGGCTTATGCCAGCACGTAATTTCTATATTGCGTTGTACAACGATATTTCTAAGATGATGGAGTTTGAATATTGGGTGGATGAAGTTGACCCAAGACCAAAACCTCGAGTACTTAGAAAAGGAATTACAGAATATGTGTTCTATTCTGGAAAGCCGCTTATAGCTAACCCGGATGTTTTAAAAAAACTTCAAAATACAGGGAAGATAAAAACAGAGGGTAGTATTCCAGTTTCCTGGTTAGGTGTGCCGTTGAAAACTCACATTAAAACTATAGGTGTACTGGCAGTACAAAGTTATTCAAAGGATGTTGTATATACAGAAGAAGATAAGAATATTTTGAAGTTTGTTTCCAGACAAATAGCAATGGCTATTGAAAGAAAGAAGGCAGAAAGGACACTTAAACATCTTAATGCTGTGCTTTACTCCATTCGCAAAATAAACCAGTTGATATCACGAGAAAAAAATGTAGAAAAACTCATTCAATCATCCTGCAAAAATTTAGTTGAAAATCACGCTTATTACGGAGCTTTAATTGGTCTATTAGATAAATCCGGCAAGATTACGAGTATCGCCAAGTATTCTTCATCTAAAGAATGTCTGGATGTTGAAAAAATATTAAAAGATAAATTACCTGATTGCGTTTTGCAGGCAATGAAGCAAAGAGAAGCCGTTATAATAAAGAATCCTTCGACGGATTGTGGAGAATGCCCCCTGAAAGATAAATGCAAAAACGGCGGAACAGTAACAAAACGTCTTAATTACAAAGGAAAGATTTATGGCTTTATCTGCATAAAAGCTCCAGGCGAATTCATAGATGATAGTGAAGAACTATCCCTATTTAATGAGGTGTCGGGGGATATTGCATTTGCTCTGTATAGAATAGGACTTGAAGAAAAAGCAAAAAAGACAGCATTAGAGATAAAGCATCTCTTAAAAGTAGAACATAGTGAGCGCCTGCGTGCTGAGACACTTGCAAAGATTGCTCTTACCCTCACTTCAAAAACAAGTTTATCTGATGTTTTTAAAGAGATACTTAAACAGGCAAAACGCATCGTGCCCAATACCAGTTCTAATATCGCTTTATTAAAAGGGAACGCCCTGTACACTGTTTATACTCAAGGCTATGAAAAATACAATGCAAAGGAATACGTACTTGAAAATGTTCAGTCATTGGATAAATACAAAACTGCATATGAAATCGTTAGAACAAAAAAGCCCCTTATTATCTTCGATACGACTAAAGATCCGAGATGGGTTGCGCCTGAAGAGACACCGTGGGTGAGATCATATTTATCTGTACCTATTTATACTCATAACAAGGTTCTTGGTGTGCTTCGCATTGATAGTGATATTCCAAACAAGTTTACCAAAGAAGATGCAAAGAAACTTGTACCCTTAGCCAATGCAGCTGCTATTGCAATAGAAAATGCTCGTCTGTTCAATGAAGTGAAAGAAGAGCTTAAAAAGAGAAAAGTAGCAGAAGAGAGATTGCAAAATATTATGCAGGATATTATTTATACTATTGCAAAGATTGTGGAAATGAAAGACCCGCATAGAGCAGGACATGAGAGAAGAGTAGCTCAGCTTGCAGTTGCCATTGCTAAAGAGATGGGACTTCCTAAAAATAAAATTGAGGGTTTAAGGGTAGCCGCTTTATTACACGATGTAGGGGTTATTAATACTCCTTCCGAAATATTGACCAGGCCATCTAAATTAACAAAATTAGAATATGCAATTGTTAAAAACCACTCAAAAGACGGCTATGAAATACTTAAGAATATTAATTTCCCCTGGCCTGTTTCAGAAATAGTCCTACAGCACCATGAAAGAATGAATGGTTCAGGATATCCACAAGGGCTTACTGGTAAAGACATTATGTTAGAGGCAAGGATTTTATCTGTTGCAGATGTTGTAGAAGCAATGTGTTCTGATAGGCCGCATAGGCCTGCCCTGGGAATTGAAGAAGCACTTAAAGAAATTGAAAAGAATAAAGGCATCCTTTATGATGAGAAAGTGGTAGATATTTGCATTAAGCTTTTCAAAGAAAAAGGATTCAAATTTGAAAAAGATTAGCTCATATATTTCTCGCTAATTTCAGTGATATTTGCATTCTTTAAAGCATTTTTGATTTCTTCTATTGGGATAGAGAGAAATACATCTACTACGGACGGGTCAAATTGAGTCCCCTTTCTTTCTTTAATCATTTTTATTGCTTTATCAATACTAAATGCCCTCCTGTAAGGCCTATCAGTTGTCAATGCATCAAATACATCTGCAACAGAAATAATACGTGCACAGAGAGGAATTTCTTCACCTGACAGATGATCAGGATATCCTTCGCCATTGAACCATTCATGATGTGCTCTTATTATTTCTGCAATTTCAGGGTCTATTGGCGAAACTATCTTTTCTCCTTCTACTGAGTGTTGTTTTATAATCTCATACTCTTCTTTGCTCAGTCGTCCTGGTTTGGAAA
>CAJXKN010000106.1 GCA_913055585.1 uncultured Caldisericota bacterium
CATCTCATCTTTTTTCTTTATCTTTTTCGGGGGAGTATTGAGGGGGTGTCTTCCAACCCCCTCAAATTAGTAGATCCTGAAACGAGTTCAGGGTGACAAAAAAGTGAAACAAATTCATGGTGACATTGTTCAGGGTGACAAAAAGGGAAATAAATTCAGGGTGACAAAAAGTATACTTCTAAAAGCAGATTGGAAGATTTGTTTGCACGCTTTAATTCTTTTAACTCATTTTCCCTGTCACCTTTTATTCTGTAATACCGTGCAAGCCCTAAGTGTGCAAAGCTGTTAGACATTTTTTCCCTTATTGCATACGTAAAGTAAGTGTAGGCTTTTTCATATTCCTTTTCTTTTAATGCACAAAATCCTTTTGCTACGTATGCATTGATATCATCTGTATCAATTTCAAATGCCTTATCTATATAAATATTTGCACTTTTTACGTCTCCTTCTGTATAGATGTATGCAATTGCAAGCCAGCTTTTTATAAATGGAGCAGTGGGATATAGATTTTCTGCTTTCTTAAGGTATATAATAGAGTTTGTATCTTTCATATAGAGGTAAGTAATCCCAACAAAAAGAGGGAATCTGTAATCATTCGGGTCAAGTTCCATCGCATCTTTATAATTATCAATAACAGGCTCTATAGTATTTTTATTGTACTTTTCTTTTATTTCTTTTCCAAGCGTTTCTGCAAGATAGTATGGGTAGATAGGATTTTTTGAATCGAGCATCTTCGCTCTTCTGTAATACTCTACCTTATTTGAGATAGTTTTTGAAGTATCACCTCTCAGTGCATAAACTGATGCAATGCTTTTTGGGGTTATATCAAATAATGCAATGGTTATAAGTAGAAAAGAAACGATTATTAAAGAAGTTCTTTTGATAGATTTTGGAAACTTGTTTTTCTTTTTGTATGTAAAAGCCCCCAACACGGTAAAAAGAAGAACAAACATAATTGGATACGTATCTACATCCAGACACATATGAATAAACATTCCTGCTATTCCTGCAAATAACCCTTTTACTAATAAATCTTTCTTATCTTTTAATGTTTCAATAAACCCTTTATAGAAAAACCTAAAAATCATAAAGAAGAACGTAGCTACCCCCAGTATACCTGTCTCAGCAACGAACTTAAATATTAAAGAATGAGGGTCAATACGTATGTACTTATCCGGTATCCATTCATTTATGCAAAACATATCTCTGAATGTACCAAGTCCACTTCCAAAGAGAGGATGCTTCTTAAAGATTAATAAGGAAAGTGAAATAAAGTGCAACCTTCGCCAGAGTGATGAATTTGGTATACCACCTACAAATTTTGCAAGTGTTGTAGTTTTTCCCAAATTTGTCAAAATAACTTCTTTTGGTGCACCTAATAGAATAAGAACGAAAGCTCCGGCAAGGATAATAGCTGCATTAATAAAAATGTTATGAAAGTCTTTCTTATCAGAGAGGGAAAGAAATAATACAAATGCAGCGATACCAGATAAAAATGCACCTCTTGATGTAGTAAGGAATAAAATAAAGATAAAAAACATAGAGATAAAAGAAAATATGATTTTTTTATCTCTGTTTCTTTCATTTAATGTAAACCCATAAGATACAAATAGAGGAAGGATCAAAAATCCACCAAACGTATTTTGATACTGCCATATGGACCAAAGCACTTTACCCACTGCAAAATTGTACGTATAGGCAACTTCAGCAATTTTGCTTCTATCAAATACCATAGAGATTGTAGCAGCATAAAAAACATAACTTACAACTGAAAGCAATAACCCCAGCCCAACTATACTGTACAAAAATATTTTGAAATCTTTTTTGGTTTCAATTAGATTCATTACTATAATTGCTAAAAGAATTGCAGAAACGAGCTTATATGTTTCCATAATAGAGCCGTATCTGTATTGCGATGTAAAGATAAGGATAATGAGTGCAATAATAAACAAAATGATTGAAATATCAAATGCTTTCTTAAGCAAATGGAGAATTGCAAAAACAGCAAACAATACGAAGACAAAGAGAGAAAATGTATAAATAATTGCAGGGCCAACAACTTCCCCAAACCGTGTAAACAGTGCAAGTGCATACATACCGCTAACTGCAAGATAAGTAAATATTCGCTTTTGCATATCCCATTTTATATCTTTTAGGTTTTTTTGCAAAACAAGTAATGCTACAATCTTTTCCCTGGCTGTTTTCTGCCAGGTCTTGTTTCGGAATCCGTATATAGGATTTGGGATATAGGATATAGGATGTTGAATGATGAATTATGAATGGTGAATGTTGAATACCCAGTTTTGTTTCAGAATCTCTACTTTGTCATGCTGAACTTGTTTCAGCATCTCATCTTTTTTCTTTATCTTTTTCGGGGGAGCATTGAGGAGGTGCTTTTTAACCCACTCAAATTAAAAAACTATGCACTTGCAATTGTAAGACAAGTACATTATAATGTACTCAAAAGTGCAAAACAAGTACATTATGATGTACTTGAAATGCAAAAGGAGAAAAAACTATGAATTTATCAGATATAAATAGGTGGTGGATAGAAAAAAGAGTGCCTACTGAACTTATTGGTAAAAAGAGAGAGGCACTAAATGAGGTATTGCCTCTATTTGAAAAAAGACAAATTTTGCTTATAGAGGGTATAAGAAGAGTTGGGAAAACCACCTTGATGTATCAACTTATAGATCATCTTATTAAAAAAGGTATTTCTCCGTACAATATTCTATATTTTACTTTTGACATTGCCACAATGTCACCTGAGGATATCCTTAAACAATATGCAAATGCTTTAAAGAAAAATTTGAGAAAGGATAAAATCTACGTGTTCTTTGATGAAATTCAAAAATATGATAATTGGTGGGATAAGATTAAAATACTGTATGATATCTATCCGAATATCAAGTTCTGCCTGTCTGGCTCTGTGAGTACGTTACTGAAAAAGAAATCCAGAGAGAGTCTGGCAGGTAGAGTATTTACATATCTTTTGAATCCCCTCTCTTTTCCTGAATTTTTACACTTCAGAAATGTAGAGATTGATTACAATAGAATAGAACTGTTTGAAGATTTACTAAACGCAGAGATTGCTCAATACCTGAAAACATCCGGATTCATTGAGGCAGTATTAGAACAGGACGAGAGCATTATAAGAAAATATTTTCTGGAAACAGTGTTTGAAAGAATAGTCTATAAGGACATTCCCACAGTATTTGGAATCGAAGAGCCTGAGCTTCTCAGAGAGATTTTTAAGATCATTTCAGAAAATCCAGGAGCAATTATACGCTTTAATTCCCTTGCAAGTGATTTAAAACGTGATAGAAGAACAATTGAAAGATACATAAGCTACTTGAAAAATGCATTTCTTGTCTTTCAACTATCCAATTATTCCTCTAATATGCTCACTGCAAGAAAAAAGAACAAAAAGTTCTATCCTTCTTATACATCTTTCTCCTATGCAACTACTCAAAGTATGATTATAGATGAAGCACTTTTAGGAAAAATGGTGGAGGGTGCTGTTGCATCTAAACTAAACGCAAAGTTTTTCTATAGAAATTCCAGAGGCAATGAAGTAGACATTGTTTATACAAAGCAAAGAGAAATTATTCCTATAGAAGTAAAATTCCGTAATTCCATTGAGAAAAGAACAGTTAAAATACTTAAGCAATTTATGAAAGAGTTTAACTGTAATAGAGGCATTATTATCTCCAAACATAAGAAAGATACAGTAGAAACTGAGGTGGGAACGATACATATAATCCCCTTTGCAGAATTTTTGTTAACTTGACAAATTCTTGTTTCAAAATCTCATTTTTGTTTTTTAAATAGGAGTCTTGAGGGAAATGTGTTCCCTCTAAAAGATAGACCCTGAAACAAGTTCAGGGTGACAAAAAAGGAAAGTCAATTTTACCTTGAGACTGCCACGGCTGCAAAAGCACAGCCTCGCAGTGGTACAATTAT
>CAJXKN010000107.1 GCA_913055585.1 uncultured Caldisericota bacterium
TGGGAAAAGAAAGGGCGAAATGCTTGAACTTTATCAAAAACCACTCTCCGAAATACCAATAAAGAAAATTTCTAAATCAGCCCAAGAGCCTTTCATTGCCCTTGTTGATAAAATCCTTGCAATAACAAAAGATGAGGATTATCTCGAAAATCCACAAAAGCAGGATAGAGTAAAAGAGCTTGAGCGCCAGATTGATCAGATGGTTTATAAGCTCTATAACCTTACTCCAGAGGAAATAAAAATTGTAGAAAATTCTATAAATAATGGAGGCAAGTAATGGGCGATAAAAGAGTTATCTTGAGCACAGGAGACATAAGAATGGATTATGAAATTGTGGATATTGTATTTGCTGCTCAAGTAATAAGAAGTCATTGGGTTCGTTCAGGCGGAAGAGAAACGCTCAAATTCTTATCAGAATTAAATGATAAACTTAGAGCCGCTGCTATAGAAAAAGGCTGCGATGCAGTTATATGGATAGATTATGATTTTGACAGAAATCCTAATGTGCAGATACTTACTGCCTACGGCACAGGAATAAAAATAATAGGGAAATCTACAAATGAGCAAGAAAAATAATATACGTGCCAGAATGCGAAATTTTTATAAAAGATGGAATATAGAATATGATAAAGAAAAAAGGATTGCAGATTTTAAAGACAGGGCTCTCCGCGTGGCTGATGCAATCTTGAGACCAGTTTTTTTGAAACCTCGAAATTCATCTTTGCTTGTGGAATATCTTAAACTTATCGGTGTATATATTAGCGAAGATTATTTACGCCATATAAGTCGTACAACAAAAGAAAGTATTTTCATACGAAAATTAGGATCTAAAATTGAAAATGCCAGCTTAGAAGAAACAATATTTTATTTGGAACAGTTGTTTTGGTTAGATATACCCTCTGATGTTAAAAACCGATTATATGAGGGCTTTAAGGAAAGCATTAAATTGTCTCTATTGGATATTAATATAAAAAAATTGAATGATAGATATATGTTTTATCCTGCAGGTGCAAAGCTATTGGACGAAGGTGTTGTCAATGATGTTCTTGATGGGTTAAGTGGTTACTCTGAGCCTTACAAGCTCTTTAATTCTGCTTTGCAAAAATATCAGGAGCATAAATATGAAAGAAATCTTATAGATGATTTAAGAGCTTCCTTGGAATCTCTGCTAAAAGATATTTTGCATAGGAATAAGGGCTTGGAAAAACAGAAAGACAAGATTGGAGAATACCTGAAAGATAAAGGCGTTCCAAAAGAAATACGGAATATGTTTAATACATTAATTGCAGAATATACGGGTTATCAAAATGAGCACATAAAGCACATAAAAAATACAAAACATAATGACAACATTAAAGGACCTGAAGTCGAATTTATGATTTATTTAACAGGCACTTTTATGAGATTTATTTTGAAGCTCGAAGAAAGTTCTGAAAATGTGATAAGAGAAAAATAATTTTCAATAAAAGGAGGTTGTCGTGGTGTTACAGAATTTAGGGAAAATTAAAAAGGTTGATTTAAGGGAAGTTTGGAAGAATGAAGCGCTTGACTTTACCAATTGGCTTGCAAGAGAAGAAAATTTATCAGCATTAGGTGACGAGATAGGGATAAGTATTAAGTTAAACCAAACAGAAGCGCCGGTAGGTAAGTTCAGTGTGGATATCCTGGCAGAGGACGAAAACACCGGTAAAAAAATTGTTATAGAGAATCAGTTAGAGCAAACCGATCATAATCATCTGGGAAAGCTGATAACATATACATCCGGATATGATGCTAAAATTGCAATATGGATTGTAAAGGATGTGCGTGACGAACACAGGCAAGCAATTGATTGGCTTAATGAGCATACGGATGATGACGCGAATTTCTTTTTAATTAAGATGGAATTATGGAGTATAGACAATTCATTGCCAGCACCAAAATTTCAGATAATATCTCGTCCTAACAACTGGACAAAATCTGTTAGAAAAGGGCTATCTCAAATTGCAATGAAAGAGCTTGATTTTCTGAGTGGATTTGTAAGTTACTGCAAAGAGAAGGGTAGTACGCTTAAATTAAGCCAACCATCAAGTTCTGCTCCTGCTTATTATCAAATCAGCACAGGCACAAGCAAGTGGACGATAGAAATAAAAATAAATACACAAAACAACACTATAAAAGAAGATGTATCATTTAAGGACAAGGATCTTTTTTATAAACTTAGAGATATTTACAAAAGGGAGATAGAAGAAGGTTTGCAACATAAACCTATCTGGGATGAGATGGAAAATTTTAAAAGTGCACAAGTGGGAGTAAGTGAATCCTTTGACATAGATGATATGGACTTATGGAGTAAACATTACGAATGGCTCAGAGTTAATGCAGAACAATTCAGAAAAGTTTTTGGAAAGTATATAAAGAAGGCTCTACGTACTTCTCAGAATGCGAAAAAGGAGAAGGAAGATAATAAATAATAAAAGTGTTTGCAAAGTCTCAGTCACAAGATAAATGGATACAAAATATCCTTTATCAAATGGCAAATTAAAAAATAAAAGAGGAAATAAAAAGAACTATTTAAATTAGTAGGAGGTGAATAAAAAATGAGCAAGATTATCGGCAAATGTCCCATTTGTAATGAGGGCGATATTGTAGAAGAAAAGCATTTTCTCTCTTCCAGGATTTACTGCACAAACTGTAAGACAGAATTTGCAGTGAGGGGAAATAAATTTAAAATTACGAAGTATCCGTCTTCTGCCCAGCCTGATGTTATGGAAAGGTTAAAAGTTAGAATGAATCAGTGGCACACGCTACAGGAATGGAGAGATATTGCAAAGTATGGCTATACAGAAAGTGAAAAAGTCTATATTGATGCCTTACAGGGTAAACTTCCTGCATTACAGAGCTTATTTACCAATATCATTCTCCACAAAGGTGAAACTGCCTTCCTTGAAGAGAGATCCAATCTGCTTGAACCGCATTCAGTAAGAGTGTATAATGCAGGAGCTCAAGGTATAAGCGTACCTATCCCTGGACTAAAAGGTGTAAGATACAGAGTGGGTGGCCTTAAAGGTTCGTCGGAATCGCATGAGGAACTTAAGCAGATTGATTCTGGAACCCTCCTTCTTACGAATAAGAGAATTATTTTTGTAGGGGATAAACGCTCAAAAACGATAAAACTTGAGAAAATTATTCAGGTTGAACCCTACAAGGATGCAGTGAGAGTTGCCTTTGAAGGAAGGAAAAAGCCTTTATACTTTACCGTATCGGATGGCAAATTGTGGAGCTCTGCAATAGAAGGCCTATGCAAGAATGCTTGACATTGATACTATATATAGTATAATAAAGGAGAAACATTGAAAATAGAGAAGATTATACAGAAAATGCTGCAAATGCCGAAGGAGATGGCTTACAAGGATGTTGTAAGGGTTTTGGAATATGAAGGCTGGCGGTTGAGAAAAACAAAAGGAAGTAGTCATCGCGTTTTTAAAAAAGACGGAGTAACAAAGATAATAACATTGTCTCCGCATAACAGCAAACAAAAGATTCAAGTCTTGTTTCAGCATCTCCTCTTCGCCATTGCGAGGGCACGTAGTGCCCGTGGCAATCTCATCTTTTGTCTTTTTAATAGGAGTATTAAGGGAAATGTGTTCCCTCTAAAAAATAGACCCTGAAATAAAACTTGGCGTAATACATGCCAAGGAAAAGAACAGGGTGACAAGAAATGAAAATCAATTACCTTGAGACTGCCACGGCTGCAAGAAGCG
>CAJXKN010000108.1 GCA_913055585.1 uncultured Caldisericota bacterium
TGAAACAAGAACTGGCCTGACGGCCAGGGAAAAGATTGCAGAATGACAAAGAAAAAATAAAAACAAAAGCAGAGATTGCCACGGGTCTAAAGACTCACTTGCTAGAGGCAAGGAAAATATTATTCCAAGGCTTGCAATTTATTCAGGAGAATGCTAAAATCCTTGTAAGGATAAGGAGGCTTTTATGGAAAGAATAAATAAGTTTTTTAGCGAACTTCAGCATTACAATGCGGATGCATTTCTTATTACGGGAACTCCAAATATAAGATACTTGACTAATTTTACTGGTGAGGATGCATTTCTTCTTGCAGTGAATGAGAAACTTTTTTTGATTGTTGATTCTCGTTTTACAGAGCAGGCGCAGGAAGAAGTTTTTGAGGGTGTTGAGGTTTTAGAGTATACCCCTCCAATCACTAAGTTTGTTTATGATCTACTGCTTAAAAATAAAGTGCATTGGCTTGCAATAGAGAAGAATAGGATGTCTGCAGAGCTATTCCTTTCACTTTCAGAATTTGCAGGGATTAACATTGTCCCTCTGTCAGGCATTGTAGAGCATTTGAGGATGGTAAAAGAACCAAAAGAGGTTGAGACAATTAAAAAAGCGTGTGAGATATCTTCAAAATCATTTAAAGAGATGCTGCCTTTTATAAAAGAGGGTGTCACTGAAAGAGATATAGCGGCAGAGTTAGAATATCGCTTCAGAAAAAATGGTGCAGACAAAACATCCTTTGATACAATAACTGCGGCTGGTGAAAGGGGTGCATTACCGCATGGAATGCCTTCCAATAGAAAAGTTAAGGCACACGAGCTTATAGTTATTGATTTTGGAGTTTTTTATAATGGGTATGCTTCTGATACAACGAGAACCGTTTGTATTGGCGAACCTGACGAGAAGAGCTTGAAGGTGTATAATATTGTAAAAGCTGCACAGCAGTTAGGTAGAGATGCTGTGAAAGAGGGAGTTATCTGTAAGGATGTTGATAAAACCTCAAGAGATTATATTTCAAAACAGGGATTCGGCAAATATTTTATCCATGGATTGGGACATGGTGTTGGGCTTGAAATTCATGAGCTTCCATTTGTTAACAGTCGCTCTGATATAGTATTGAAAGAAAATATGGTTATCACAATTGAGCCCGGGATTTATCTTCCCGGAGAGTTTGGTGTAAGGATAGAGGACTCTATACTTGTTAAGAAGGATGGATATGAAATTATGACAAAGCTCCCACATGATTTAATTAAACTCTGATTAAGGAGGGATATATATGGATAGATTTGTTTTTCATTTACCAACGAAGATTATTTTTGGAAAGGGAACATTCGAAAAAGTTGGAGAAGAGGCAAAACTTATTGGGAAGAAAGCGATGATTGTAACGGGAAGACATTTTGCAAAGTCTTCCGGTTTGTTAGACAAAGCTGAAGAAATGCTTAAGCAAAACGGTGTGGAATTTATAGAGTTTTGTGAGGTAGAGCCAAACCCGGAAAGTGATACGATAGATAAAGGTGGAGAGCTTGCAAAGAGAGAAAATGTAGACTTTCTTATAGGACTTGGCGGGGGAAGTGTCATTGATGCTACAAAGGCTATTTCCATAGTTTCCACAACGGGAAAACCAATATGGGATTATTGCGAAAGACCCCCTAAAGAAAAGGTACCAGATAAGACACTTCCAATCTTAGCAGTAATCACGGTTGCAGCCACTGGTTCGGAAGCAGATGCAGGAGGAGTTATTACAAACAGCAAAACAAGAAACAAAAGAGGAGTCTTTGGAGAAGCACTTTTTCCGAAAACTTCTATAGTGGATCCCCTTCTTACCCTTACAATACCGCAAAAGCAAACTATAGATGGTGTAATTGATATGATAACGCATATTTTTGAAAGCTACCTTTCATCTCCCGCATATGCACCTGTAAGTGACGGGGTAGCTGAGGCTTTGATAAAAGAAGCAATGAAGCAGGGAGAAATAGTTTTTAATGATTTAAAAAATGTTGATGCAAGAGAGTCTCTTTCCTGGATTTCAACACTTGCACTTTCTGGCTTCCCATCAGCAGGGAGAAGGGGACCGTTTCCTATGCATAGGTTAGAACATCCAATTTCGGGTGTTTATCATATATCGCATGGCAGAGGGCTTGCAGCTTTGATGCCTGCATTTTTGTACCACACAAAAGAAATGCATAAAGACAGACTAAAACGTTTTGGTAAAAATGTTCTCTCTACAGATTCACCTACAAAAGCAATTGAGCGGATAGTGCACTGGATGAAAAAGGTTGATGCATTTGTTTCACTTAAAAGCATGGGCGTCAAAAAGGAAAGTCTGGAAAGATTGGCGGATATGGCTATTGCTGATGAAAATGCTCCCGGAAATATTGTAAGAGCGCGTGAGCCTCTAACAAAAGAGAAGATTTTAGAGATTTATAATACTGCTTACGATTACAAGGATTTATTCAGGAAGGCATAGCACAAATAAAAAAGCATTGAATTAAAAAGACACCCCTTGTGTCTAATTTAGATAAGCAAGGGGTGTAGTAGCTTTACTGCATATATGAGTGGCGTGTAAGATGTAGAAAGCATTTTGTAAAAATGAGCCTATAATTGAAAGGGGATATCTATGAGGAAAAATAAAAATGATAGGTTGATTCAAGCCATTGTTTGTTCACCAAAATATGAATACTTTCATATTAATCATCTTGGTAAGCATAATATTACAGCACATCCAGACAAAGAGAAAGCAATAATGCAACACAGCAAATTAAAGCAAACCTTACAGCAATTTGGCTGCGATGTAGTGGATATTGCAGAATTAAAAGGGCATCCTAATTCAGTTTTTGTAAAAGATACAGCAGTTTGTACACCGAAAGGATACATTAAGCCAAGAATGGGTCTTCCAAGCAGAAGAAGAGAGGAAGAGTGGATTTCCAAAGAGTTAGAATCACTCAATCTACCTCTTATTGCTTCATTAGAAGCACCTGCTACTTTGGAAGGTGGGGATGTAATACTTGCAGGTAAAGTTGCATTTGTTGGACATTCCTCAAGAACAAATGAAGAAGGAGTAAGGCAGATTCGCAGAATTTTAAAAGATATAGGTTATGAGGTACGAGTAACTGATGTACCTGCACCATTTTTGCATCTTGGTGGAGCAATGAGCGTAGTAAGTCATAATAGCGTAATTCACTGCAAGCATATATTTCCTAAAGATTTTTTTAAAGGCTTCAAAGAGATAAAAGTTCCCTGTAGCACCTTTATTGGCGGAAATGTTATAAATCTTGGGGAAGGTAGGGTTATAGTAGAAGCTTCCAACATAACAGTAATTGAAATACTCAAAAAAGAGGGTTTTGACACACAATTAATAGATTTATCAGAATTCATAAAAGGAACCGGTGGACCAAGTTGTCTTATCTTACCCGTAAGAAGAGAAGATTAAGCTGTCTGTTATAAACGAATGTAAAAGTAAGCCCTATTTTCTTCAATTTATGGAAATTTGGAGAATATTGAAGTAAGGTTTTGAGGGGGTGCGCTTTTTAACCCCCTCAAATTAAAGACTCTGAAACGAGACTTGGCCTAAATGGCCAGGAAAAGAGCAGGGTGACAAGACAAGAAAGTACGTCATGCTGAACTTGTTTCAGCATCTCCTCTTCGCCATTGCGCACTCCTTACCTTGCCTTTATTTTTTACTTGTCATTCCGCAATCCTTTCCCTGGCTGCTTTCCGCCAGGTCTTGTTTCG
>CAJXKN010000109.1 GCA_913055585.1 uncultured Caldisericota bacterium
GCCATTTTCATATTGATTATTACATCTCTATTTGTAGGTAAAATAGTAAGAATCAAAAAAGGCTTAAAGATATTGGAAAAAGATCTGGATTTCAGATTTCCAGGATTTGCAGGAGAAATAGGTGATATTGCTTATTCCATTAACAGTATGGCAGAAAGCCTTAAAAGGAACATAGAAGAGTCTCAACGTAATGAGTCCTTGCGTACTTTAGGTATGTTTACAGCAGGTGTGGTACATGAGGTGCGTAATCCTCTTACTTCAATAAAAGGATTTGCACAGATTCTTGAAAAGAAGTTGCAAGGGAGAAATGAGGAAAAATACGTGAAGCCTATCTTAAGAGAGACAGATAGGTTGAGCAAAATTGTCCAGGACCTGCTAAGTTATGGCAAACCTGCGCCGCTTAAAAAAACAGAAATAAATATTTCAGTATTTGTTGATGAAATTATTTCTCTTGGCAAGCAGTTTGCAGATAATAAAAATATAGAATTCATTAATAATTGTGAGGATGGGACGATTTGGATAGATGAGAAAAAATGCAAAGAACTTTTTCTTAACCTTGTGATTAATGCAATACAATCAATGGGGGAAAAAGGTACGCTCACCATTGGTTGTAAAAGAAAAGACGAATTTTTAGAGATTGCTGTGAGTGACACAGGTGAAGGAATGACGAAAGAACAATTGGAGCATATCTTTGTACCTTTTTATACAACAAAGGCTGAAGGGACAGGGCTTGGGCTTGCCATTGCTTATCGTGTTGTTAAGGAGCATAATGGGAAGATATATGTTAAAAGTGAAAAAGGAAAAGGTAGTACATTCTATGTATATCTGCCTATAGGAGATAAACAATGAAACTTAAAAAATATACAATTCTTGTAGCTGATGATGAGGAAGATGTAAGAATTCTCCTCAAAGAAGTGTTGGAAGAAGAAAATTATACCGTGATTACTGCCACCAACGGACAGAAAGCAGTAGATGCAGTAAATAATAACCATCCGGACTGTGTTTTGTTGGATGTAAGGATGCCTGTAATGGATGGAATGGAAGCTTTCCTAAAGATTCGTGAAATTGCACCTGAACTTCCCGTGATTTTTCTCACTGCGTATGGCAGCTCCGATCTTGCAATTAAAGCAATGAAGAAAGGTGCCTATGATTACCTTACAAAGCCTTTTGATATTGATGAACTTAAGATAAAAGTCAAAAAAGCTATTGAGTTAAAAGAACTATCTGCCAATTCTGATAATAGGCCACATAGTAGATACAGGCAGGATGAAATTATAGGAGAATCTTCTAAGATGCAGGAAGTCTATAAGTCTATCGGCCTTGTTGCTGATTCAGATGCTACAGTTCTTATTCGTGGGGAAAGCGGTACGGGAAAAGAGCTTGTCGCAAAAGCAATATATTTGCACAGCAACAGGAAAAATAAACCATTCATAGTGGTAAATTGTGCTGCAATTCCAGAAAATTTGCTTGAATCGGAATTATTTGGTCATGAGAAGGGCGCTTTCACTGATGCTGTTGCAAGGCATATTGGCAAATTTGAACAAGCAGGTAATGGTACAATTTTTCTTGACGAAATTGGCGATATGAGTCTTTATCTACAGGCAAAATTACTGAGAGTGCTCCAGGAGAAAACATTTGAGCGCGTAGGAGGAAAGGAAACGATTGTTTCTCATGCAAGAATATTAGCTGCAACGAATAGAAACCTTGAAGAGCTTTTGAAAGAAGGCAAATTCAGGGAAGATCTATATTACAGGTTAAACGTTGTTACAATTTCTATACCCCCACTCAGGGAAAGAAAAGAAGATATACCTTTATTAGTAAACCATTTCGTTGCCAAATACTCAAAAAAGTATAATAAAGTTGTTCAGGGTGTTTCGGATAAGGTAATGCGTGTATTTATGGATTATGATTGGCCTGGTAATGTAAGAGAGCTGGAGAATGCAATTGCAAGAGGTGTTATCATTACATCTGG
This sequence comes from uncultured Caldisericota bacterium, assembly GCA_913055585.1. Lineage (GTDB taxonomy): Bacteria > Caldisericota > Caldisericia > Caldisericales > Caldisericaceae > CAJXKN01. The sequence continues at coordinate 1,973 of CAJXKN010000109.1, forward strand.
ACCTCTTATAATGAAGGAGCATTTACCTCCCAAACTTATAGAGAGAGTAAAAGAAACAGGTTTAGTAAATAAAACAGAAGGTAATACCCCGATGGATGATGAAATTGTTCCTCTGCCGGAAGCCATTGCAAAGATAGAGAAAGAAATGATTATAAAAGCTATTAAAAAAGCAAATGGCAATAAAACCAAAGCCGCTAAGATGCTTGGTATATCAAGAAAGTCTCTCTTTAATAAGTTGAGAACTTACCATATACCTTTAAACAATGGTTCGTGAAGAGCAATAACAAAACTTATTTTAATGCATTCAGTGCAATTCTTGTGTGCATTTCAACCCCAACGGGAAGAATATCTTCGTCAAAATTAAAATAGGCAGAATGATGGGGCTTATCTAATCCTTTTGCCTTATTCTGTGAGCCAAGCCAGTAGAATGCTCCTGGCACCTTTTCAAGGAAATATGCCATATCTTCTCCGCCCATTGATGTTGGTACGTCAATAACTTTTTCTTTTCCTACAACTCTCTCAGCAATCCTTTTTACGAATTTGGTCTCATCAGGGTCGTTTATTAGCGGCGGATATCCGAACTGATAATCTAATTCTGCATTGCCTCTGAATGCCTTCGCTATATTTTTTGATATTCTTTCAATCTTTTCAGGTATTGTTTTTGCAACATCTTTGCTGAGAGTTCGTACGGTTCCTAAAAGTTCTGCACTTTCTGGAATAACATTGAATACATCGCCTGAATGTATTTTACCAATAGTTACCACAATAGGATTAATCGGGTCGATTTCTCTTGAGGCAATTGTTTGCAGAGCCAAAACGATATGTGAGCTAATAACTACCGGATCGATAGAAAGGTGAGGATATGCTCCATGCCCACCTTTGCCTGTTATCTTTAAAGAAAATTCATCTGCTTCTGCCGTGAAAATCCCTGGTTTTATACCTATTATGCCAACAGGTATCATATTCCCAAGATGTAGCCCGTATGCCTTATCTACAGAAGGATTATCCATTACTCCTTCCTCTATCATTTTTATCGCTCCTCCTGGATCTTTTTCTTCTGATGGCTGAAAGACAAATTTTATATTTCCCTTAATTTCATCTCTGTGGTGCGAAAGCACTTTAGCAGCGACAAGAAGCATTGCAGTATGTCCATCATGACCGCAGGCATGCATTACTCCTTTATTTATAGATTTGTAAGGTATGTCATTCATTTCTTCAATAGGAAGTGCATCCATATCTGCTCTCAAAAGAATTGTTTTCCCTTTTTCTTTTCCTTTGAGCAGACCTACAACGCCAGTTTTTGCAACACCAGTTTTCACGTCAAGCCCAAGCGCTTTGAGATAATTTTCTACGATTTGTGCAGTTCTCACTTCTTTGAATCCCAGCTCAGGATGCATATGAAAATCCCTTCTCAAATTTATTACTTCGTCTTTTAATGAAGCTATTTCACTTTTTATGTTATCCATAATTCCTCCTTTGTAAGAATTATATGTAAAAATAAAAAATGTTCAACTCTTTGTATATTCTGCTCTTTTCCTCGGCCGTTAGGCCAGTTCTTGTTTCAGTATCTTCTCTTTTTGACTTTTATTTTTTCTTCGTCATTCTGTTTTTTCCTTGGCCGTGCTGAACTTATTTCAGCATTTCTTCTTTTGTTTTTATCTTTTTTGGGGAGTATTGAGGGGGTGTCTTCCAACCCCCTCAAATTGAAGACCCTGAAATAAA
>CAJXKN010000110.1 GCA_913055585.1 uncultured Caldisericota bacterium
CAAAGTGGAAAATAATAAATGGTAAATTTTATATTGCAGTTAATATGATTAAATCCGACTTCTTTGCAGTAAAGATTGATAATAAAACAATAAAATTTTACAAGGCTTTAGATATGGTACCATAGGGAGAAGCTATGAATAAAAAAATTTTAATTAGTATTTTGGTAGTAGTAGTTTCGACAGCTGGATTAACTTATTTTTTGCTAAGAGCAAACCAACCGAAAGAATATCTTCTTACTGAATCTAATGGCACTATTTACAGAATTAGCGCCGATGGAAAAGAAATAAAAAAGTTAGAAGAGAATAGAAATGGTAAGCTTCATGTTTTTTCTTTTTCTCCAGATGGAAAGAAGATTCTATTTAGTTATCGCCCTTTTATTAAGTCTCACGCAACTTCCATATGGATAATGAACTCTGACGGAAGCAGTAAAGAGAAACTGATTGATACGATAGGAGACGGATTTGAAGATGCCTTCTTTTCTAAAGATGGACAAAAGATTCTGTTCAGGACGGTTATTAACAAAAACCTTGGTTCTCCTGAAAGTTCTTTAAATATCTATTCTCTCTGGATGATGAACTCTGATGGAAGTAATATTAAAAAACTGATTGATGGAACAAAAGGAAGTGTTGAGAACGTTATTTTTTCTCCAAACGGAAAGAAGATTTTGCTTTTGATAAATGATACTGCACCAAATAAGACTCTTCAAAAAATTCAGGACTTAGATTATTATTCCCTCTGGATAATGGATGCAGACGGAAACAATAAGAAAAACTTAGGAATAAGAGTAAAGGGGTATATATGGGACATCTCATTTTCTCCAGATGGAGAAAAAATTTTGTTCATTGATAGAAACCAACAGCGCGGGACTCTCTGGATAATGGATTCGGATGGTTGAATGGAGGCTAACAGATAGGCTTATTTTCAGGAAATTAAGAATTTAAAATTTAAAATTTTGTTTCAGAGTGCCTTGGAAAAGGTGAGAAGAAAGTTTAATGGTGGGAATATAAAAAGTGGATGTAAGAAAGAGTGAGAGAATTTTAGGCAGGATTTAGTGTAGGAGAATGTGAAATTGGAAAAAATAGCTTGAAGGTGTAAAATAACGAAGTTAGAAGTAAAAAGAAAATATTTATGTTAATTGCCTAAGGGGCAAAAACAAAAATTTATATAAGAAGGTAAAACATAATGAAAAATAATTTTTTAAAATCAATTTTGTTAAAGATGCATAAGAACGGTGATATATTCAGTGTAGATGTATATAGTGAGCTTGGATTGCAGGGTTCATTTATCTTGCAATACTATGTTATTGGAAATACAAACTCCTTTAACGGAAGCTATCCATTATATCCTGCTTATCGTCCTTATAGATACGATTTCAATCTTCCTTTTGAGAACGCCAAAAGGAAGGATTGCAACAAGCTTATCGTCCTTATAGATACGATTTCAATCCACCTGAAGATAGGCCATTTACAGAATACTATTACATATCTTCAAACTTCAATAGCACTAGTACACCGCTGCCAAAAGACTCTTTGCAAGGCTGCGATGGAAAGAAAGCCCAGGAAAAACCAGAAGTGATTTATGAAGAGCCAATAACGCTTATAGGTTACTTTTCAAAGAAATTGGATAATCATACCTATGCATTTACAGTTGATGACGGTAGGAAGGTCATAATTGGAAAAGGAATATGAAAAGAAAATTTATATTGCAACTATCAAAAATGCTATTCTTGGTTATTGCCGTTTTGATGCCTTTTACAGGCTGTACCATTCATCATAAACCACTTAAGCTTGTCCAAATAGATATACCTGAATATCTCTCAATCCTAAATCCTGATGTGGATATACATTATGTAAAAGATAATAATGCAATTACTCTCGTATTCAATGAAGCACTTTCAAAGCATCAGGATGCAAATGTTTTATACACCAATGCATCCAACTGGGAAATTGCTAAATACAGGGAAAAGGATGAGCATTTTACCATCAAAGGAAGGTATGAGATGGACTGCTATATTGAGGGAAACAAACTTATCATAAAAGAGACGGTGAGAGATGGTGACTACAGACCATTCCTTACATATACGCCTATCACTGCATTTGTTATTGAGAAAGGATTAAAATCTATATATAATGAAGAACTGGACGAAGATATCATTATTTATCAGGCAGGTGCTGGAAATAAAAATGAGAAATTCGTTGAAACCTCAGAAGGTGTACAGCCTATTATCAAAAGGAAGAACGACAAAATAGAAGTGGGATTTTTCTGTGATACAAATACGTTGAATTTAAGAAAGGAACTCTTTACAAACCTACCTGTGCCGCATTACCTCACCAATAAAATTAACGGGAAAAAGATATTAAAGCTACGCAATGGGGACAGTTTTGAAATACTTTCAAGTAATGGCAATTACTACAAGGTAAGAGTGTATTACAAGAAGGACAAAAATAGTAGCGTGCAACCTGTTACAGGATTTATTGAGAAGAAATTTGTTTTCACACTTCCAGAACCTTTAAATTCTTATTTTTCCTATTACGTTTATTCTAAGCAGATAAGTGGAGCGGTCGTTGAAAGTTTCTTTACAAGAGAAGAAACAAAAGAAGTTAAAACGTTACCTTACTTTCCTGTAGTAGAGACATACTCACCAATAGGGGGAGAATCTGAGATGGTCTGCTTCACCAAAACGCTTCCTTTAACAAGCGATAGATTAGGTGTTCTTGAAGCGGGAACATTTGCCCTTGCAATTCGTGTATCTTTTCTTCCTGGGCCTCCTGTTTCTTTGCTGAAAAGCAATCTCACTGAAAAAGATTTTAGTGCTATCAAAAGGTTCTATGAAAAATGCTCAGAGGATATAACAAAAATGATTAATGAATTTGCATTTCCTCATAAGTTGGAATCTGTAAAGCCAAAGTTAATTTCCCTTACCAAAAAGGATCTTCTTGTAAATTCAATTTATATGTCCTGGGTATCTTCCTGCAAAGGAAAAAGCATTACTGCAAAAGACATAAATGCACTCATTAAAGAACTTGCAGAAAAGGTCGGCGAGAATGCAGAAGAAAAAGCAAAAATAAAAAAGCTCTTTAACTATCCTCTTCCTGATAGCATATCAGAAGAAGAAATACAATCTATCATTAACCCAAACATTGGGAAATACGGTTGGTTTTATATTGTTGACAAAGGGAATGGCGCAGTGGAAGGGCCAATTCAGAAAGAAAGAGAAAAAATATTCTTCCCCGATAAATTTTAGTAAGAGAAACTTCCAAGATGATGGAACTTTTTGCTGAGTTAGGGGTCTTATATATAGAGATGTTGGATGTAGGATGTTGAATGATGAATGATGAATGTTGAAGAGAGGCTAACGGATAAATCTGTTTTGGATAACAGAACTTAAAAGCGAAGTTTTGTTATCCGAAGTGCCTCGGGAATGGTAAGAAGAAAATTTAATGGTGAAAGTGTGAAAAAATTGATGTAAAAAGACGGTGAGAGAATTTTAAGCGGAATTTAGTACAGGAGAACATAAAATTTGAAAAAACAGCTTAAAGATGTAAAATAATGAAGTTAGAAATAAAAGTAAAAATTAATTGCCTAAAAGGCAAAAATTATTAAATAAGGAGGAAGCTATGAAAAAAAATTATAAATTCTTGATAATTGCAATAATAGTAATTGCTTTTATTGG
>CAJXKN010000111.1 GCA_913055585.1 uncultured Caldisericota bacterium
TGTCCTCTGTAATAAGGTTTGCATACTCGCAAAAGCTCATAAGTGATAAGGGAGAGATTTGGAAAATATCACCGTTTTTCAGCACAAAGAGTATGGAAAGTTTCTTTTTTTCATTATTCTTTATATGTGTAAAACGAAAGATCAATTTTTTATTTATTTTTATCCCTTCTTTCCAGAAGATTTGTTCTGCAATATCAGGAAATGACTTATAAAATGTTTTGTCAAATTCTTTTATAAAGTGAATAAGAAAGATGGAATAATCCGTATGGAGAATCCCATTCTCATCGTCTACAATTTCTGTCTTTCTTATTGTTTCTTTAAATATTTTTTTAACAGCGCGGCTAGCTGTTAAAAATGCACCTTTTAATGTTTTTACCTGCATCAGGCCTCCTTATGAATTAAATAACTTAAAGAGATATTTTAGCGGAAATAGAATTTTATGCAAGCCTTATATCGTATTGCCTTATTTAATATGAAATTCATTTGGTTGTTTATCTTGTTTCAGCATCTCGCTAAATTTATATGAACCAACAATACTATTTCATATAGATTTTTGACGATTCAATACGTATATTTGCATAAAATGAAAAAACGTGTAAAATTTTCACAGGTGAAAGGATGATAGAGGAAAGATTAGGGAAATTATTGAGAGAAAAACAACTCACTATTGCTGCTGCAGAATCTTTGACAGGAGGGTTATTCTCTAAAAGGATAACGGATATTCCCGGAAGTTCTGATTATTTTTTGGGTAGCGTTGTAGCATACAGTTATTTTGCAAAAGAAAAAGTGTTAGGTGTACCCAAAAATATCTTAGAGAAAAAAGGAGCAGTAAGTAAAGAAACAGCCTTTTATATGGCAAAGAATGTTTCTTCTCTCTTTCATGCGGACATAGGTGCAGGGTTTACGGGTGTTGCAGGGCCTTCCCTTCAGGAAAATAAACCCGTGGGTTTGGTTTATATCTCTATTTTTTATAGAGGAAACACTTCTATTGTGGAGAAACATTTTACTGGGAGTAGAAGAGAAATTCGTGATAAAGCTGTGAATGAAGCAATGAATTTAATCATTAAAATAGTAGGAGGTTAATATGAGAATAGGTGTATTAACAGGAGGGGGAGATTGCCCCGGACTGAATCCTGCAATAAGAGGTGTTGTCTTCCGGGCAATGGATTATAATGACGAGGTAATAGGCTTTGAAGAAGGATGGAAAGGTCCTCTTGAAAGTATTACACGTCCTCTTGATTTGAACAGCGTTGATGAAATTATAGACAGGGGTGGCACGATTCTTTTCACTTCTCGTACGAATCCTTTTGCGATAAAGGATGGGCCAGAACGTGTGATTGAAAACTTAAAAAGATTGGGAATAGATGCACTTATTGCAATTGGCGGAGATGATACGCTGGGTGTAGCAGCAAAGTTATATAAATTGGGAGTAAAAGTTGTTGGCGTGCCGAAAACAATGGATAACGATCTCAGTGGTACGGACTATACATTTGGATTTGATACATCAGTTACTGTGGCTATAGACGCATTGAGCAGGCTGAGAGATACTGCACGCTCGCATAAAAGGATTATTGTATTAGAAGTGATGGGAAGGCATGCAGGCTGGGTAGCATTATTCACCGGTATTGCAGGAGGTGCAGATTGGGTTTTGATTCCGGAAGAAAAACCGGATTTTGATGCAATGTGTGCACATCTCAGGAAAGATTTCAAAAGAAAAGGCTATGCACTTGTTGTTGTTTCGGAAGGTACGGAACTTCCGTTGGATGCAGAGAGTGAAGTGGATCAATTTGGACATAAATTACTTCAGAAAAGAGGAGTGGGGGATTTTGTGGCACGCCTTATAAAAGAAAAACTGAATATTCCTACGCGCTCTGCGGTGATTGGCCATATACAGAGAGGAGGTGCTCCTACCTTGTTTGATAGAATGCTTGGCAGCCGCACCGGAGTAAAAGCAGTGGATATGATACACAACGGTGAATTTGGAAAGATGGCTGCTCTGGTTGGTAACAGAATCGACGCAGTACCTTTAGAAGAAGCAACAGGTAAACCTAAAGTTGTTTCTGAAGAATGGCTTGATTTGCTAAAGGTATTTTTGAAATGAAAAGAATTGCTCTGCTTACCTCTGGTGGCGATGCACCGGGGATGAATGCTGCCGTACGAAGTGTAGTACGAGTCGGATATGTAAAAGGAGTAGAGGTAGTTGGCGTTTACCATGGTTATCAAGGATTACTCACGAAAGATTTTCATATTATGCTCCCCCGTGATGTAAGTGGTATTCTGGAGAGAGGTGGAACGATTCTTAAAACAAGCAGAGACATAGCATTTAAAGAAGAAAAAAATCAATGGAAAGCCATTGAGAATATGAAAGAAGAAGGGATAGATGGTCTCATTGTTATTGGTGGCAACGGTTCACAAACAGGAAACCTATCACTTTTCAAAAAAGGTTTTCCTACAATAGGGATTGCTTCAACTATTGACAATGATCTCTGGGGGACAGATTATACAATAGGGTTTGACACTGCTGTGAATACTGCCATTAATGCAATTGATAAAATTAGAGATACGGCAGAGTCTCACAACCTCACCTTTATCGTAGAGGTAATGGGAAGGAATGCAGGTTTTATTGCAATCGATGCAGGTATTGCGGGTGGAGCAGATATTATTCTCGTCCCGGAGATAAAGTTTAGTGTGGAGAAGATTGTTGATAATATAAAAAGAGATATGGAAAAAAGGAAATTGCATTATATTATTGTTTGTGCAGAAGGTGCAATACATGCAAGGGATCTTGAGAAGGAAATTCATAAATATGTTGATATAGATACGAGAGTTGCAGTGCTTGGACATATTCAGAGAGGAGGATCGCCCAGCCGTTTTGATAGAATGCTTGCTTCTGAATTGGGAGAAAGAGCTGTAAATGCTTTGCTTGAGGGAGAAAAAGGTAAGGTTGTTGGGATTAAACATAACAGGATTGTTCTCATTCCAGTGCAAGATGCTGTAATGAATAAAAAACAGTTAAATACAAAGTTATATAAGCTTGCCGAGGAACTATCCGTCTGATATGAGAAAATTTTTTCAATCAATAAGGTTTCAACTTACAACTGTTCTGGTAATTTTTGTTTTTGTTTCAATGGGTTTTGTCACTTCTATGGTGGTAAGGAGTGTAGAGGAAGAAATCTTTAATGTAGAAACGAAGAGGATAGAGGCTGCTGCAAATCAATTGGCAGAAACTTACCAGAAGCTGTATGATGGTGTTGCCTGGCAGTATGATTTTGGGCATCTTTCTATTGAAAAACAGAAACTCTACATATCAAAGTTTCTCAAGCCTCTGTACGAAGATTATTTTAATAAATACAGGAAGAATTTTCCTGAGTTTGAATTTGGTTATTTTATTCCCCCTATTAATGATAAAATTGTTTATAAAGGGATGGATCAATACAAATTTGATAAGAAGCTTACCGTAATAAAACCTGCTGATACTAAGAAAATTGCTAAGGGATATGTTTTTATAGATGAGCCATATCCTATTATTATGAAACCTGTGGAGGAAATAAGGAAGGAAGCGAACAAGGTTACTGTATACTCTGCAATTCTATCCGCCATTTTCATATTGATTATTACATCTCTATTTGTAGGTAAAATAGTAAGAATCA
>CAJXKN010000112.1 GCA_913055585.1 uncultured Caldisericota bacterium
CATCTGCTTTAGTTTTTGGTCTCATAGCACGTGAGAGCATAGGAATAGGAAAAGCGATCTTTGGATATACGATAGGTGCATCTTTATCACACAGAGTATCGTTTGTTTGAGTTGCAGAAAGTTTAGTCATAACACCAATGTCACCTGTAGTAATTTCATCCACAGGCTCCTGATTTGCACCACGCACAAATAGAAGTTGTGATACTTTCTCAATAACGTTTTTTGCGCTATTATAAACTGTATCGCTTGATTTCAGCTTACCTGAGTATACCTTTACAAAAGAAAGCTTTCCTACATAAGGATCACTCAATGTTTTAAAAACAAATGCAGAAAAGTTTTCATCCGAAGAAATTCTTCTTTCTTCTGTTTCGTTTGTTTTTGGGTTGATCCCTTTAGTAGTTCCATAGAAATCCGGTGAAACCATATATTCAACAATAAAATCTAAGAGTTCATCAATCCCAATAAGAGAGAGAGCAGAACCTGAGAGAATCGGGAAGAAATTCTTTTTAGAATATGCTTCTTTCAAACCTTTTTTAATCTCCTGAGGAGTAAGCGTTCCTTCCTCAAGATACTTTTCAAGTAGTGCATCATCACCCTCAGCTGCAATTTCAACAAGCTCTTTTTTATAATTAGTAATATTTCCTACTACACCTTTTTCTTCTGCATCGGATAGCAAATGATACACTCCTGTAATTTTCTTATTATTCATAATAGGAACTGTAATAGGAACTGCCTTTGTGCTAAAATTTTCCTTTATTTCGCTTATGAGTTTATCGAACTCAATCCCTTCAGTATCCATCTTATTTATAAAGAATGCTCGTGGTTTATTCTCTTTTGCGATGTAATTCCAGTACTTTTTCGTTTGTACTTCAACACCAGCAGTAGCATTAACAACAATTAGCCCATTATCACCAGCTCTTATTCCGCTGAGAGCCTCTGCAACAAAATCCGCATAACCGGGTATATCAATATAGTTAATTTTTGTATCCTTATGTTCAAAAGGAATTAACGACAAACTGATACTGATACCTCTTTCTTTTTCCTCTGGCTGATAATCAGATACTGTATTTCCATTCTCCACTCTGCCCATACGTGTAATAATTTTCTTTTTAAAAAGAATAGCCTCTGACATCGTTGTTTTTCCTGCACCTACGTGCCCAACTACAGCAACATTCCTGATCTTTTTCAATTCATATAGTCTCACCATTTACCTCCTTTTTTAAAATAAGTTTTACTTTTTTCTTTACTGGTGCAACTTTCTCCTTTTTTGGTTTTTCTTTCTTCTCCTCAGGTAACGTTTTCAAATCAAGCATAAGACCACGCAGTTCCCTCTGGAGTACATTGAATGATTCGGGAACACCATGCTTAAGGATTGTATTACCTTTTGAAATTTCTTCATATGCATATTTCCTTCCAGTAAGGTCATCAGATTTAATCGTAAGCATTTCCTGTAAAAGGTTGGAAGCTCCATACGCCTCAAGTGCCCATACTTCCATTTCTCCAAGTCTCTGTCCGCCAAACTGTGCTTTTCCACCAACTGGCTGCTGTGTGATAAGCGTATATTTTCCTACAGAACGTGCATGGAGTTTATCCTCTGCAAGATGATTCAATTTTAACAAATATGCTTCCCCAACTGTTACTTTATAATCAAAAGGTTTACCAGTGCGTCCATCATACATAGTAAACTTACCAGATTCTGGCAGTTTAGCCTCTTTGAGTAGACTCTTAACATCTTTCTCATTCGCTCCATTAAAGGAAGGGGTTATAACTCTTACATTAAGTTCTCTTGCAGCAAGGCCGATGTTTGCCTCAAGGATCTGTCCCAGATTCATTCTGGATGGAACACTCAAAGGACTCAGAATTACATCAACAGTAGTTCCATCATCAAGATACGGCAGGTCCTCTTCTGGCAATATTTTACTTATAACACCTTTATTTCCATGCCTTCCAGAAACTTTATCACCTACAATAATCTTCCTCTTTCTTGCAACGTATACCTTGATGAGTTTCTTTACACCCCTGGGAAGTTCATATCCATCCTCTTCTGAAAATTGCTGGACATCCACAACGACTCCACTTTCACCAGGCGGCACCTTAAAGGAGCTATTTTTAATGTTACTCGGTCTATTATTGAACAAAGTTCTAAAGAGTCTTGCTTCGCTTGTCTCATCTTCTTCAGGAAATGGCGTTGTTTTACCTACAAGAATATCACCCGGGCCGACATGGGAGCCTATTCTTACAATGCCATTTTCATCCAAAAAGCGTTTAGATTCTCTTGATACATCAGGCGGGTCAGGACTGAGTTCTTCATCCCCATATTCAGTCTCATGTACTTCAACATCGTATTCCTTCACATGTATAGAGGTTAAACGATCATCACTTACAAGTCTTCTGCTTATAATTACAGCATCCTGATAATTGTAGCCATACCAGGGGATATATGCTACAAGTACATTTATTCCTAATGCAAGTTCTCCATTCTTTGTTGCATAACTGTCAGCAATAGGCTCTCCTTTTTTAACATGCTGCCCCTTTTTAACAAGAGGACGCTCATTTCTACAAGTGTCCTGGTTTGTTCGATAAAACTTTTTCAAATGGTATACCTTACTATTTTTTACCTTTAGCTTAGATATAGAAGCTTTAGCAACTTCTCTTAATTTATCAAGGGATATTATTTCTCCTTTCTTTAGAATATATTTTTTATTTTTTCCCTCTCCAACAGTATAGTCTTGAGCAGCTACACAATCTACAACATCAAGGTTTAGCTTTCCAAGAGAAAATGTTTCTACATCTCCTTTTGAGTGAACAAGAATATCTGTAACACCCTTCTCATAAAGTTCTTTAAGGAGCTCTTCCGTAATTTTGTGTTTAATATAAATACTCTTCTTGCCATTAACAAATGTAGCAAAAAGTCCTTTGTTCACAATATTTCTGCCAACAGCTGTTAGATTAATTGAAAATATAGGCTTTTGGGTAATCTCACCATTCTCTTTTACCTTAATTTCTTTGACCTTGCTATTGAACAGCCTGTTTAATTTCGTATCGGATATCTTCTCTCCTACACTTATAATTGCTTTACCTCTCTTGCTGGTAATTTCTTCTGCAGAAATCAGGTTGATAATTGCTTCGTTCTTTTCAAGATTGAAGCATTTCATTATGGGAAACTTCTGCAGTTTGCTTCCTTCAATTATAGCTATTTGCTCTATCCCCTTAGAGATAAGCTCATCTATCATTTGAGGGCTGAGTTTTTCTCCTATATATTTCTCACACTCTTTGATTTCAGGCTTATAACCAAACAAGAAGATTTCTTTTTGTCTCATACGATTTAAAAGATTTATTTTCAAATCTTTTGCTTCTTTATACACAGAAATATCTTTACTTTTTGCTCCATCAGGGACTATATGAATCTCACTACTATTTACCAGAGAGACTATACCATCCTCCTCCGCAAGCGGCAAATCTCCATTATCAATAGGGATTCTTTTCTCTATTCCTGTTGAAACTCTCGGTAAGTCAGGATTAAGTAATGGCACTGCCTGCCTCTGCATATTACATCCCATAAGAGCTCTATTTGCATCATCATGCT
>CAJXKN010000113.1 GCA_913055585.1 uncultured Caldisericota bacterium
AAACTGTAACGATGTCTCCTATTACGGGAAGCATTGGAGCTATAATGTTATCAGGATCAATGTGATGTTTGAATGTAAAAAATACAAGAACAAATACAACAGGAAGAAGAATAAGGGATGAAACAATGCCGGCTGACGTGGAAATCATACTTAAGCGTAGTGCACCAATGCTTGTTATGTGAAATAATCTGCATACATAAGGGGCAATGAAGCCTATTGTAAATGCCATAGTAATGGTGAGTGTTAAAGATGCAAAAATATTATGCTTTATAATATTTGTTACTTTTATAACAGGTTTTACAATACCCAGATGGAGCATTGTGCTGAGCCGTTCTCCAAACGCAGCCCCTACATTTCCCCTGAGATCCGTCAGAGCTGGCACTAATACGAGCAGTCCTGGCAATACTGCAAGCTTACTTTTCATTCCGGTAAGGATAAAGCCAGTAATTCCTTCGCCAATTACCGAAATAAAGAGTATAAGAAGTGACTGCTTTAGTATACTTTTAAGCGAATCCTGGAAAGCATTTTTATTGGAATAGTGCTTTCGCTTGCGCACTTTTTTCTTCACTGCCTCTTAGTAAAATTATGTCCCTTTCCTTGAGTGTGATTTTATTTATCTCCTCAAGTAAATATTCATTGTTTCTTTTTATGAAAAGAGGAACTATTTCCAACTTTTCAATGTTCAATGCTTTGAGTGTTTTTCCTATTGCTTTGCTCACTTTTTTGACTTCTATCCGCAAAATGTACCCTTCCATTCCGTATACGGAACGTAAAATAGGATGGGCCCCTCCACCTCTTATTACAATATCCACAAGGTCATCTATTCCATCACTTATTTCTTTAGCAGCAACACCTACCTGCAAAAGAGAAGCGAGTTGGGGGATTTCCGTGTGACTGTTTCTTGCCGTTTTAGCTGCATATATTGTTGAAATTCGCATATCGTAACTTAGAGAGCGAATTTTGTCCTTTATATGTGTTGCCTCCACTGCAAGATCCACATCATTCTGCAAAATTGCTGCATACCCAAGTGTTACGACAAGCTCAGAAAACATTTTAAGCTCGTATAAAATTTCCTTTACAGTTTTCATATTCCCTCCTTGTAAAAATTTTAATTAAAGTATATCATTATAGTTAGAATAAATAAAATGAAAGGGGTGTGTATGAAAATAATAGTAACGAATGATGATGGCATTGAGTCAAATGGTATCAAATATCTTGCAAAGGCTGTTGCAAAATTGGGGGATGTTTATATTGTTGCTCCAAGGACGCCGCAGAGTGCAGGGAGCCATGCAATGACTCTACATAAACCATTGCGAGTAGATGAGTATCCATTGAATGTTGGTGAAAAAAAGGCTCTGAGAGTATCAGGAACTCCTGCCGATTGCGTGCTGCTTGCTCTGGATGTGTTGGTAAAAGGTAAAGTAGATCTTGTTGTATCAGGAATAAATGAAGGGCCAAATATTGGAAGTGATGTAATCTATTCTGGCACGGTTGCAGGTGCACGAGAGGGTGCACTGAATGGTATTCCCTCTATTGCTGTATCCCTGGATGCGTACAAAGATTTTAATTTTGATGTAGCAAGTAAATTTACGTATCTATTTGCTAAAAAAATATTGGAAGAAAAAATTGAAGATAGGATTTATTTTAATATTAATATACCCAACGTTAATGAGGAGGAGATAAAAGGAGTCAAGTTTGTAAAACAGGGTATTAGAACGTATAAGGACCGTGTGCTTATAGGAAAAGACCCTTTTGAAAGAACGTTTTATTGGATTGGAGGAAAGGTTGTGGATGACGACGAAAAGGATACGGAAAACGATGCTATAAGAAATAATTTTATTGCTGTTACTCCAATGTCAGTGGACCTTACAGATTATTTGTGGCTTAAAAAGTTAAAGGATTGGAAAATACAGTTCCCTTAAGAAATTGGAAGTAATAAAACAAGGAAGTATAGATGAATAAACTGGCGATTTTTAGTAGTTTTCTTTATCGGGGGTCCTTTGAGGTTTAAATTTTCTTATTAGCATGCAAACTCGTTTTTCAGAAAATTACTTTTTTCGTCTATTCTTATTTAACTCTTTTTTTGATTCCAACCGATATATGAAAAATGTATATCCTGTGTAAATTAGTATATTTTGTTCATATAGTACCTGGCACTACTTAAACATTTTCACCATATTTGGGAAATCATCTTTGTTAATAGTGCTTTATGCTATCTGTGCTTGTTGGCATTTTGGGAATGGTGACTTTGGACATAGATAAGGCTTCCTCTATAGCTTCCGGTTAAGGAGTATACTTTGATTCATTTATTGATCCGTTATTCATCTCAACAAAGACATCATTTTCTATTAATTGTAATAATGCCGTTTTTGATTTCTTCAGTAAGCTTTTTGTCGGAAATTGTTGCAAGATGATTTAAAAATAGTGTAGCATTAACAGGTTTCATCAGTTCAGGCTGCGAAAGAGAGCTCTGAATAGGAAATAGTCTTAAAACCTCTTTGTTTTTTGAAAGTTCTACTCCTACCATAAGCCCTTGCTGGGTCTCTTTTGAAAAATACTGGTCAAAGACAAAGTTGCCGAGAGAATAAAAAATAGGTACCTCTTTATTGGAGTTGGTTGGTTTATAAATTTCTATATTTTGTACAACGTGGGGATGCGCACCGATGATAAGGTCTGCACCATTATCCGCAGTTTCCTGTGCCAGCTCTTCTTGCATCAAGGAGTTCTTTTCCTGATACTCAATGCCCCAGTGGAATATCACAATCAGAAATTTATCAGGGTTATCCTTTCTCACCACTTTTACCGTGTGTAAAATTTCTTTTTCCTTGAATTGATTTATTGCATTAAATCCAAGGAAAATTATGTTTTTTTCCTTTAAGCAGTATTTTGGCTCTGCTTTTACAGGATCTCCAACAGAGTTTATTCCGCTTTCTTTAAGGATTTTCCTTGTTTCGTTAAGCCCTTTCTCTCCTGAGTCAAACGTATGGTTATTTGCAAGGGATAGAATATTGAAATGTGCTGCTAAAAGCCCATTTATAACATCTTCATCAAATGAGAATTTTAAAACGCCTTCTGGGTATTTGACAGCTGTTTTTGAGATGGGCCCCTCGAGGTTTCCTATAACATAATCTATTCCTCTCAAAGCTATCTTTATTTTTTCAAATGGGTAAATAGGGCTGTTTCTCTGGATAAGATTTCCTACACCCCTTCCCAGCATAACATCGCCAGTAAAAAGCATTGTTTGGGTGTCACTTAAAAGTTTTTCTGGTTTTCCTCTCCCAAATGCAACGCTGAAATAAGAAGTGGTTGAATAGAGTGTTTTGTCTTTTACATAATCATTTGCATTTTTGTGGGCAATAATAAAGGGATGCTCCATTCTCCTCATTCGGGCGAAGTACCTTGCGATATATAGAGCTTGCCAGGAGTCAACCTCGATCTTGTTGAAATTGCTTTTATCAAAGTTTATTAAAGTCCTGATACTTTTTATGTCGTGGAAATCTGAGATAGTTTTTGGAAGATAGTGAGAGAAATCTACACTTGCAATGACAATTGCCTTCTTTGATGCAAGAGAGTTTAGAGACTCT
>CAJXKN010000114.1 GCA_913055585.1 uncultured Caldisericota bacterium
TGATGTATCCTCCAACACAAATCTGTACATATATTTACCATTTTTAGTTTTGCTTCTTTTTACTTTATCCTTTATCCCTGCAACTGTAACCCTATCACCACTTTCCTTGCTTAAAACTGCAGAAACAGTAGAAATCCCTTTTTCTTCTAAAAGAGGGAGATACATATTAATTGGGTTATCAGATAGATAAAATCCGAATGCTTCTTTTTCATATTTTAAGATGTCCATTGCTGTCGTGTGTTTTTTCAATGTTTTTACAGGTGCAGTGTTTTCAAACAAAGATAATGTTTCTACTTCGTTTGCCCCTTTATTCTCAAGAAGTTCTCTCCTATCTTTATTAAAGCTGTCAAAAGCGCCTGCTTTTATAAGACTCTCTATAACTTTTTTATTTACTTTAAGTGTCCCTGCTCGTTTCTTAAAATCTCTAAACGATTTAAATGGTCCCGACTTTTCTCTTTCATTGACAATCTTTGAGAGAATTTTTTCTCCTGTATTTTTTATAGCAAGCAATCCAAAGCGAATGCCATTACCCTCCACCTTATAATATACGTCTGACTTATTGATATCGGGTGGAAGTATTTCTATTTTCTCATTCTTTATTTCATATAGTATGGTGCTTGTCCTATCTTCCTGCCCTATGTATGAATTTAAAAGTGAAGTGAAATATTCCTTTGGATAGTGCGCTTTAAGATATGCAGTTTGGTACGAAATTGTGGCATACCCTACGGCATGTGACTTATTAAAACCGTATCCTGCAAAGTATTCAATGAGGTCAAATACTTTTGTTGCAACGGCTCTACTTACGCCTTGCTTTATCGCTTTTTCAATAAATATACCCCTCTGTTGTTTTAATATCTCTGGTTTCTTTTTTCCTATTGCTTTTCTCAAGATATCTGCTTCCGCCATTGTATATCCTGCAAGCACATTTGCAATCTGCATAATTTGCTCCTGATATACAATAATGCCATAGGTAGGTTTTAATATCTCTTCCAACTTTGGATGAGGGTATGTTACCTTCTCTTTCCCGTTTTTTCTGTTAATATATTCTTTTATGCCGCCTGCTCTTATTGCTCCAGGCCTGTAAAGTGCCAATACCGCTGTAAGGTCTTCTATGCTTTCTGGCTTTATTCCCTTTAGTACTTTTTTCATTCCAGTACTTTCCAGCTGAAATACACCGGTAGAATTACCATCCTTTAGCATATCATACGTTTGCTTGTCGTTTGTTGGAATTTTACTCAGATCAATATTTATATTTTCTGCTTGAAGCATCTTTACGGTATCTTGAATAACGGTAAGGTTTCTTAAGCCCAAAAAGTCCATCTTTAATAATCCTATATGCTCTATAACATCCTTGTCAAATTGCGTAATGACTGAATTGTTTTTATCCAGTTGCAATGGTACATAATCCGTTAAAGGAGCATCTCCTATAACGATACCTGCTGCATGCGTAGAAAAGTTTCTTACATTGCCTTCAAGTTTGAGAGCTATCTCAAAAAGTTCTTTATACCTTTCACTTTCAGCTTTTTCTTTGAGTTCTGGTACAAGTTCAATTGCTTTTTCAAGCGATGCATTAAACGGAATGAGTTTTGCAATCTTATCCATTTCTGCATATGAGAAATCAAGTGCTCTCCCCACATCTCTTATTACTGCCCTTGCTTCCATTCTGCCAAATGTAGCTACCTGTGCAACATGGTCCTTTCCATATTTATTCCTCACATATTCTATAACTTTGTCCCTTTTTCTGTCTCCAATATCCACATCTATATCAGGCATTGAAACTCTTTCAGGGTTTAGGAAACGCTCAAATAACAATTTATACTTTAGTGGATCTATTTCTGTAATGCCAAGTGCATACGATACGATACTTCCTGCTGCAGAACCTCTCCCTGGACCTACCGGTATATCATTTCTCTTCGCCCAGTTTATAAAGTCTTGAACAATAAGAAAGTAATCAGTAAATCCCATTTTGTTTATAATATTCAGTTCATATTCTGCACGTTTCTTAGCCTCTTCCTGTTGTTCCTTCGGATACAATTTTTTAATCCCTTTTTCTACGAGGCTCTTTAAGTATTCTACATTTCTTTGTTTATTCCATTCTTCTCCATTCTCCACAAAATGTGGCAAATGATATGTATTAAATTCGAAATTTACATTGCACATCTCTTTGACTCTCTCCGTATTATCAATTGCCTCTGGAAACTCTTTAAAGGCCTTTCTCATTTCTTCTTCAGATTTTACATAGAATTCATTCGTTTGAAACCGCATCCTCTCAGGGTCCTGCACTTTGGAAAGTGTTTGCACACAGAGCAGTATATCATGTGCTTTTGCATCTTCCTTCATAAGGTAATGAGCATCATTTGTTGCAACAAGAGGAATGTTTTCCTCTTTTGAAAGCTCTGCCATAACAGGAATTACTTTTTCTTCATCAGGCAGGTTGTGATTCTGTATTTCAAGGAAGAAGTTTTCTTTTCCAAATATATCTAAATATCTGTGCAGTGCTTTACGTGCTTCTTCTTTTCTATCATGGAGAATGAGAGAGGGGATTTCACCTTGAAGGCAAGCAGACAAAGCAATTAAGCCATTATGATATTTTTGCAGTACTTCATAATCCACTCTTGGCTTGTAATAAAAACCTTCAAGAAATCCTATTGAAACTATTTTTAAAAGATTTTTGTAGCCAGCATTATCCTTTGCAAGCAGAATAAGGTGATATCTCTTTGCACTTTTCTTCTCTTTTACAAATCTTCCTTTTGGTGCGATGTATACTTCACAGCCCAAAATCGGTTTTATACCGTTCTTTTTCATTGTTTCATAGAACTCTATAACACCGTACATATTCCCATGGTCCGTAATTGCAACTGAGTCCATCCCTAATTCTTTTAGTCTATTTGCAAGCTTTGGTATGCGAATCAAACCGTCCAACAAGCTGTATTCCGTGTGCAGGTGTAAATGTGTGAAACTCATATTGCCTCCTCTATGTTAATTTGAACAGTTATATCTGCATTTTCTATATCGTTTGATGAGAGATGTATTGTGATACTCTGTATTTTTTTGTTCTTTATCTTTAGGAGCATTTCTTCTTCAATAGGTCTTTTTTCAAAAGTTCTGCTCTTCATAAGTAAAATTTCATCGTTTCTGATATCTGAAATGTTCAAACTATCAGCTTCATTTTTGATATTGAACATTTTTTGAATAACATTTCTTGCATAGGAAAGTGCCTCTTTTTGTTCTTCATCTTTCACAGGTTCCTTGCCATTTTCCGTAATAATAAAAGCAGAATTATTATCAAAGACATAATGAATATCTTTGTCCCATACTTCTACTACTTTGTAGTCCTTTACCTTGCCTGAAATCTGATGCTCAATTTTCTCCTTATCAGCATTTCCATTTATATTGATACTGAAAGAAAAGTTTTTTTCGTCTTCAGGGAATACAAGAGAGTTCAGATATTTTTGAGCCACACTATTTTGCAGTGGAAGCTCTACATAAATACTGTTTTCTCCTGATTTTATATCTGCTGCTACCTGTTTGCTCATAAAGAATTTTTTTGTTACTTTAACGGTTTGTTTACCTCTTAAAAC
>CAJXKN010000115.1 GCA_913055585.1 uncultured Caldisericota bacterium
ATAGAGGAGGGAGCAGGCATCCGCATTTCAAAGTGGTTTCCTTTTCCGTAGATTTTAACTAAAAATCAGTTTTTAAGAGAGCATAGGCTTGTGCCTATGCTCCATTAGATTTACAGTGAACCTTGCAAAACAGAGTCATTTTTTGTTTCTTCCTTGTCCTGTTGCTCTTTTCCTTGGCTGTTTTATACCAAGTCTTGTTTCAGCATCGAAGTGACAAAACAAAATCGCATTTCGCTCAATTGTTTTTGATGGCTCAGCTTGCATATTTGACAAAACATCTTTAACAAAGTATAATTAAATTTGTTATGAAAAAGAATGTGATATTAAATATAAAGGTTATTACAAATGCAAAGAAGAATGAAGTTGTGGGCAATAGAGATGGTAATATTACAATAAAACTTAATGCACATCCTGAAAAAGGAAAAGCAAACAAAAAGCTTGTGGAATTCCTATCTGAATTGCTGAAAGTAAGGAAGAGTAATATCACGATACTGAAAGGCGCCACATCACATATTAAAAAGGTGGAGATCAGAGACATTGACGAGGAGCAATTAAATAAACTGTATGAATAAAAATATCCTATTTTTTATCATTGCCTTCACTACTGTTTTTGCAGATCAGTTATCTAAATTTATCGTAAGGCATAAACTTCCTATTGGAAAAGAAATTCCTATTATCAACCAGGTTGTTTCTATTACGCATATTAGAAACAGCGGTGCAGCATTCGGACTTTTCCAGAATGGACGCATCCTTTTTATTATTGTAGCTACCGTTTCCCTTTTTATTATGCTGTACTTTCTTCATTTTTTTACTTCTTCAATTTTTCTTGCAGTTAGTAGCGGATTGGTTTTTGGTGGTATCATTGGTAATTTATTGGATAGGATATTTTTAGGATATGTAACGGATTTCATCTATTTTGCTCATTGGCCTGTGTTTAATATTGCTGATTCCTCTCTTGATATAGGCCTTTTTCTGATTGCTATTTATTTACTTTTCTATAATGTACATTCTTAGAGCGGATAAGAAAGAAAGGATTGATATCTTTCTTTCAGAAAAACTCAAATATACACGTTCATATGTACAGAAACTTATAAAGAAAGGATATGTAAGGGTCAATAAGAATGTTGTGAAGTCATCATACGTATTAAAGGAAGATGATTTGATTGAGGTGCAGGAGATGCTACCTGAAAAACTAAACGTTGTAAAAGAAAATAAACCGTTAGAAATCGTTTACCAGGATAAATATCTTGCAATTGTTAACAAAGAAGCAGGGATTATTGTGCATCCTGCAGGCAGAAAAAAAGAAAATACGCTTGTTAATAGATTACTATTCCATTTGGATGGTCTTTCTGGCATCGGGGGTGTAGTACGTCCTGGCATTGTACATCGGCTTGATAAAGATACATCCGGTTTGCTTGTTGTGGCTAAAACAAATGAAGCTCATTTGAAACTATCTGAGATGCTTAAAAAACATCAAATTGATAGGAGATATATTGCGCTTTTGAAAGGGCATTTGGATAGTAGAATAGGTACGATAGATATACCTCTCACAAAGAAAGGAGGAGGAGAGATAAAAATTATTGTTTCTCCTTCTGGAAGATATGCTGTAACTCATTATAGGGTAATAGAAGAAATAGGACCCTATTCACTTGTTATAGCAAGGCTTGAGACAGGGAGAACGCACCAGATACGTGTGCATTTTGCATACATTGGACATCCAGTCGTTCAGGATTATCTATACGGAGGAAGAATAAATGAAAATATTTCACTTAACAGGCAGTTTCTACATGCCTATGAAATTTCTTTCATTCATCCTATAATAGGTAAAAGAGTTACGGCATATGCACTGCTGCCAGAAGACTTACAAAAAGCACTGAAGGAGTTAAGAGCTAAATGGAAGAAGAAAAAATAATTGTTGTAAATAAACAGGTAAAAAGAAATTATGATATTGTAGATACAAAAGAAGCAGGTATTGAGCTTCAGGGATATGAGGTAAAATCCGTAAGGCAGGGCAAGGTAAACCTGAAAGGGAGTTTTGTAAAAGAGAAAAATGGAGAATTTTTTGTGTACAAAATGTTTATAGGAATGAATCCTTCTGTGCATAGCGTAAAGGATGAAAGAAGGCGAAGAAAATTACTACTTCATAAATATGAGATTATCAGGTGGAGTACAAAAGTTAAAGAAAAAGGGTATACAATTGTTCCTCTTGATGTCCATACAGTAAGAAATCGCATAAAGTTGAGAATTGCGTTGGTGCGTTCTAAAAAGCTGTTTGGAGATAAGAGAAAAAAAGAAGAAAAAAGATTAAAAAAAGAGATAGACAGAGCAAGGAGATTGAGATGAGAAAGCTTGTTACCATCATTTTGCTTTTTATAATGCTATCTATATTTATACCTGTATATGCTGAAACTGGTTTTTATCTAATAGAAGTAAATACTTCTGTTTTAAATATAAGAAGTGGTCCATCTACTGAGACTCCTGTTTTATACCAGGCAAAACAAGGTGATTTGTTTGAGCTTCTTAGTTCAGAGACAAATGCAAAAGGAGAAAAATGGTACAGAGTGTACGATTTTAATAAAAATAAAGTCGTTTATGTTGCTTCGTGGCTTACGAATAATACAGGTATTCGTATCCAGGGAGAAGATGCAGATTTTAAAGCGGAAGTTACCGCTGATGTGTTGAATGTCCGCATAGGACCTGGCACGGAATTTCCCATAGCGGATATATTGACTAAGGGCGATACGGCTCAGATAAAACGTATTATAAAAAGGTCGGATGGAGAAGAATGGTATAGGTATCAGGATAAGAAAGGAGAGTATAGATATATTGCAGGTTGGTATACAAAAAAGGTAAAGGAAGCTCCTGTTAAGCCTACTCCTGACAAGAAGAACTCTTATGCAGTAGCTATGTATTATATAAACCTCAGGAAAGGTCCATCGCTTGATGATGCAAAAGTAGATTTAATAGAAAAAGGAAGCTCACTTCCCATTGTTGGTATAGCAAGGAATGCAGAAAAAGAAGTCTGGTTAGAACTGCAGTATAAAGGAAAAATAGGGTGGGCGTATTCCCCACTTTTTAAAATCACTTCTCTTCCTTCCTTGAGTCTTTCTAAGATA
This sequence comes from uncultured Caldisericota bacterium, assembly GCA_913055585.1. Classification (GTDB taxonomy): domain Bacteria; phylum Caldisericota; class Caldisericia; order Caldisericales; family Caldisericaceae; genus CAJXKN01. Next base: position 3,117 of record CAJXKN010000115.1, read on the forward strand.
GGTGTTAAAGGTAAAGTACAGGACTATGTACATTTTAGGGTAGGGCCTGGCACAAATTATGCTGTACAGACTACACTGAGCCCTGACAGCTCTGGTATCGTAATAGGCGTTGCAGAAAATGAAAACAAGGAAATTTGGTATGAACTTAATATAGATAATAGCGAAGGGTGGATAAGGTCAGATTTGGTTAGTAGTGGAAATGACAAAAAAGGAGAAATTAGCAAAATTACCTGGGTAATAGCTCCCCATGGGATAGATGTTATAATAAAAGGCAAGAATTTGCCTGATCCTGATATGTCGGTATTGGAAAATCCTGTAAGGCTTGTATCAAATTTTTCCAATACAATTGCAGAAAAAGAAAGTGCTCTTTTGATCAACGTACCTCCTATTGTGCGTGTGAGATGTGAACAGGATAGTAGTGCAAAGGTAATAATAG
>CAJXKN010000116.1 GCA_913055585.1 uncultured Caldisericota bacterium
ACTCTTGTTGCTGTATCTGAAGCAAAATACTTTGCCATTGCTGCAAGCTTTGATAGATCTTTTCTTCTCTCGTCTGCTGCCCTGGCTGCGTCTAACACGATAAGTTCAGATGTTCTTATCTTTGTAGCCATCTCAGCAAGGTAAGACTGTATCATTTCAAATGAACAAATAGGTTTACCGAATTGTTTACGTTGTTTGCTGTACTCCAATGCTTCTGCAAATGCATTTTTTGCAAGCCCTGTAGCAGCAGCGGCAGCACTAATACGTCCTATATCCAACGTCTTCATCGCTATAATAAAACCTATACCCTCCCTGCCAAGTAGTCTCTCCTTAGGAATTTTTACATTATTTAACAATAGAGATGCATTGGGAAGACCTGGAAACGCCATTTTCTTTTCCTGTCCTCCAATGGTAAAATTTTTATCATTCTTGTGCACGAGAAAAGCGGAAATGCCTCTTGCTCCACGATTTTTATCCGTTTTTGCCATAATTACATAAATATCAGAAAGTCCTGCATTTGTAGTAAATGCCTTTGTACCATCCAAGACATAAGAATCTCCTTCTTTAGAAGCTTCAGTCTCTATGGATGAAGGATCAGAACCTGCATTCGGTTCAGTTAAAGCAAATGAACCTATTTTTCTTCCCTTTATTAAATCGGGAAGATATGCTTCTTTCTGCTCCTTATTCCCACCTAAAAGAATGGAGAAAGTAGCAAGACTATGTGCACCCAAAACCCCTGCAAGCGTACCACTGTACTGGGAAAGAATAATTGCAACTTTAGCATAAATAGTAAAACTCTTGTTCAACCCACCATATTCTTTGGGGAATGGCAGTGCAACAAAACCGTGCGTACCAAGATCAGAGAATATTTCTTTTACAAATTTACCTTTCATCTCAATATCCTTTTCGTACGGTTTAATGTATTTCTCACCAAAATCATATGCAGCATTTATTATCTCTTTTTCTAAGTCCATACTCACCTCTCATTTGCAATATCTACACCATTTTATATGATAAAAGAAAATTTACAAACACACTTTAGGAGAAAGATGCTAATCGTTGATAAAATAAATTTTATAAGTGATGGAAAGAGAATTTTAAAGGATATTTCATTTTCAGTGAATAAGGAGCGTAAAGTTATTGTAGGCGAAAATGGTACAGGGAAAACAACGCTTCTTGAGATTATTATTGGTAATCTCATTCCAGATAGTGGAAATGTTTTTTTAAAAGGCAAAATTGCATATATTCCTCAAGAAATAAAAGAGCTGAATAGAACAGGGATAGAAATAATAGAAGAAGCTTTTTCTCAAATTAAAGCACTGGAGAGAAAAATTGAGAAAGAAAATTCAACGGAAAGGTACAGCAACCTCATCGTGCAGTATGAAGGCATTGGCGGATATACATACAAACAAAAGATATACAGTATGGTGGATAAATTCAAATTAAACGAGGAAATAATAAATAAAAAGTTAAATAGTATGAGTGGCGGAGAGCGCACAAAATGTTTTCTTATTAGAGCACTTCTCTCTAATCCGGATATTCTTATTATGGATGAACCTACGAACCATCTTGACATTGAATCAATAGATGCTTTAGAAGAAAGTTTAAGGAAGTTTAAAAAAGGTATGCTCATTGTTTCACACGATGAAACGTTTATTAATAATATTGCAACACATATTCTTTACTTAAGTGATGGAAAAATAAAAGAGTACAGAGGAAATTACGAAAAATTTAAAGAAGTAAAAGAAAGAGAGGATGCAAGAAGAGAAAAAGAAAAACAAAAATTAATGAAGTATATTGAAAAAGAAAAAGCATTCATAGAAAAGTTCCGTTATGGCACACGTGCAGCGCAAGCAAAAAGCAGAGAAAAAAAGCTTCAGAAAATAGAAATGCCTGATTTAAAGAAGCAGAAAGAAAAAAAGATGCGTATAGAAACGAGGGAGCGCGGTGGTGAGAAAGTGTTAGAGCTCAAAAATGTAGTAAAAAGTTTTGGAGACAAGAATGTGTTGAAAGGGGTTTCTCTTCTCATCAAAAGGCAGGAAAGAATCGCTATTTTAGGAAGGAACGGCAGTGGAAAGTCCACACTGCTCAAAATTATTGTAGGCAAAGAAAAACAAGATAGTGGCACGGTGAAAATAGGTAACAGTATAAGTATCGGATATTTTCCGCAAGATGCATTTGTAATGGACCCTGATTCTACTCCCTTAAACGAGATTACCTCATACGGTTACACTATCCAGGAAGCACGGAATATATTGGCCTTGTTTGATTTCACAGGCAATGAAGTATTCAAAAAAATCAGTGAATTCAGTGGAGGAGAAAAAAGAAAGCTACTCATTGCAAAGATGAGTCTTATCAAAGGGAACTTTCTTGTACTTGACGAGCCGACAAATCATCTCAGCATACGGATGAAAGAAATAGCAATTGACGCATTGAAGAACTTTAATGGCTCAATCCTCCTTGTAACACATGACAGATATGTGTTAAATAAGTTAGTCAATAAAAAATATTATCTTGAAAATGGAAAACTACATTCAAAACAAATAAAAAAAGAAAAAGTAATAGACAGCTCGCAGAAGGAAATTAACAAGATAAAAAATCGTATTAGATATCTGGAAAAGCTATTGAGAAATAATCCCGACAATGCAAAAAAAGAAAAAGAGCTCAAAATGTTAAAGAAAAGATTAAGATTATTTTATAAAAAAGGTTAAGATAGGAGCATATACAAGAGCAGGTAATAGATTCAATACTTTTATTTTCTTTATATGAAGAAGCTCTAAGCCAAGAGCGATAATAAGGATACCTCCCGTAGAAGTAAGATTATTGATGTATGCAGGATTCGTGAGGAACTGCAACTTACTTCCCAGGAGAGTCAGGCTGCCCTGGATAGCAAAAACGGAAATAGCTGAGAACATTACGCCGATACCCATACTTGATGCAAGCGTGAGAGATGTAATCCCATCCATCACAGACTTTGTGTAGAGAAGTGTTGCATCGCCAGTAAGTCCCTCCTGGATAGAGCCAACAACAGTCATAGCACCAACGCAAAAAATAAGCGTTGCCGTAATAAAACCTTCAGTAAAGTGAGAAGAATCAGGAGACACCCTTTCTTTCAAGCGTTTCACAACATTATCCAGATGCAACTCCAGCTGAAATGCCTCTCCTGTAACGCCACCTAAAATAAGAGAAATGAATACGACAATGAAGCTTTTCTCTTTTAACATCATTGATGCACCAATCAAAAAAGTAAACAGTCCTATTGCCTGAATGATAATATCCTTAAAGCGTTCTGGCAATTTCTCTCCGACAAAGAGACCAATACCACTGCCTATTATCACAGTAATAGTATTAACAATTGTTCCTTTCATAGAAGTATTATATCCATTTTAAACTTTTCGCCAATATACGTAAAAAATTTTAACACTATTATACTTATTATAAAAACAATCAGAATTTTCTTCCTGAAGATAAAGCGTGTCGTTTTCAATATTTCCAGCAGGGATATCT
>CAJXKN010000117.1 GCA_913055585.1 uncultured Caldisericota bacterium
TGCAGCAAATAAAAGCTTTTTCTTTGTCTCTTTATCAAGTTTCATTCGCTCTCCAATAAGAATGGATAAAACTGCAACCCTCTCTGAATGCCCTCTTGTATATGGGTCTCTCGCATTAATCGCATTTGTAATTGAGATAATATAATTTATGAGTAGTTCTTTTGTTTCCCTGAAGGAAACTATTGATTGATATATCGTTATAACCTCTCTTCCAAATCTCTCAAGAAACTCTCTTTCTTCCATATTGAACTTTTTTTCTCTGTTAAAGCGTATACGGAAGATAGGGATATTCTGAATATTAGAGAAAATTAAAGCTTCCGAACGAAGCTTCTTGTCTTTCTCCACTTCGTCGAATAATTCATCATACCTTGAAGGACCTTCTACAAAAATTGATTGTTCCTTTTCAATTGCTTTTTCTATTACGCCCTTTTCTTCAAAGATATGCCTTTCTATAACTTTCCCGTTGAATTTAAGCATATTAAGTAATTCTCCCATTTTTCCCCCAATACCTATTTCCTCTAATTCCCTGGGGTAGAGCCTGGAAAGAATTGCATAGGAAGCTTTAGCAACCTCTTCTTCTGACCCGCCTCTTAAACTTATCCTGTGGAATAGGGCAATTGAAGCATTGTTAAAATTGCTTAGTTTTTCAAGCTTAGAATAGGAGAGTCTATACGATACAAATACAGAGGAAAGGTTTGATAAAGTAGATGCGACTTGAAGGTCATTATCTGTAAAAACTTCTCCGTCCTTGAAACTATCCAGAAAAATTCCTCCAAAATATTCATCCTGTATAATAATTGGAGCAACGAGAGTCTGTTTAACTCTATCTCCCCCTGCTTCTGAAAATTTATTAGCTATTTCTTTACTGAGATGCTTATTAAAAGAAAAGATATCTTTTACGACAGAAGCTTTTTTCTCTTTTATTATATAGGAATCATTTACTTTTAGTGCAAGTTTCATAAAGATATCCTTTTTATAGCCAAACACTGCCATATATTTAAAGTAGTTCCCTTGTTTTAATGTAATGCTTCCCGCATCTACGGCTGGTATGAGTTTTTTGCCAATTTGAAGAATCCTATTAAAGAATTCTTCTTCTTTCATTGATATATTAAGCTTAGAAAAATTAGAGACAATAAGAGAAAGCTTATCTTCCGCATCTTTTTCTGACTCAAGAAGACGCATATTTTTAATGTAAATGGAGCCAAGCTTTGATAGTGCCGAAGCAATCTTTAAGTCTGATTCCGTAAAAGCATCTTCCGAATGGAAACTATCAATAAACAAACCACCAAAATATTCATTATCTACAATAAACGGAGCTTCAATAGTAGATTTTATCTTATTAGTTCCTGCTTTAAGGAGTAATTCTTTTGTTTTTTTACTGTAATTTGGGTTTTCGAAGATGTGCTTTATAATAAAAGGATTTTCCGATTTAGATATGTGGAATTCTTCCATATTCATTTTTACTTGAAAGAGCGATTTGTCAAAACCTTTTAATGCTTTAAATACAAATTTATCGTTTTCTTTTACAATGACACTTCCCGCTTCTCCTCCTATAAGAGATAATGCGGATTCAAGTAACCGCTTGCTAAATTGTTTTGTCCCCTCACTGATATCTATGTTAGAGAAAAAATCAACAATTTGCGAAAGCTTTTCTGAAATAAGTGATATGTTTTCCGTTTTCTTTTTTACAATTTTCCTTGTTTCTTTATTCTGTAATTCGTATATAATCTTCAATCTTTCTAACAAATATATAAACAAAAGGATTAAGAGAATGATTAAAAACAAAGCGTTTCTGTTTTCATTAATAACGTTCTTTAAGATCGTACGCTCTGGAACAAAAGCAATGACAGTATAGAGTTTATCGTAGAAGATGCGGCTTTGTGCACTCTCAACAAGGATTCGTCCAAAAGAGGTATTGTTAATAAAACCATTAGAACGGGAGTATTCTGGCATTATGCTTTTAATATCTTTCAGCAGCAAGCTACTGTATGGTGCAGCAAGGATTGTTCCGTGAGAATCTATAACAATAATTTTTTCTCCTTGAAAACTCCTTTTGATAACCTTTTTTGCGATGTTATCTATGTTAAGTAGTACAGCTAAACTGCCATCGAATTGACCGTTTTTAAATATGGGCGTATGATAAATGACTGCAGTAAATCCCTGCACTGTTTTTATAGGGTCGGACAGGACAGGCTTATATGTTTTTAGAAGGGTTTTTATATGAGGCTGAGACGAAACATCGCTTCCGATTGCCTGTTTGTACGGGTATGTAAAAGTAATGATTCCGTTTCTATTCATTCGTGAAATGGATGATATCTCACTTTGATGAGCAATATAAAATTGTTCCATCATTTTTTTACCCGCTTCAGAGAGGTTGATAACTTCTTTATTTTGAGAAAGAGGGTCAAGCTCTCTCTCTGCCTCTGCTATTTGACATCCAAGGGCATCTCCATTTTTTTCTGCATCGGTAGATAATATATAGGCATAATGAGTTAAATCTTCTTTTGTTTTACTGCGCAGGTTAAAAAGTGCAATATAAGTAACTGCACTAAAGATGATAGTTGCTATAAGATACGTTACAATCATATTCTTCACAAAGCGTGCTGTAATAGGATGTAGCTCAGATAAACCTCCTCTTAATATTTCTCTAAGCTCTGCCCTGCTAAATACAAATAATAGAAGAAAAGAAGTAGCCGCCCTGAATGAAAAGCTTATTAATTTTAATGTCTCTAAGGCTCTGAGATTTAAAATTTCCGAGAATCCTTTAAGGAAGAAATCAAGCATTAAAGAAATTGCAAATAGAGAAATAGATAACGTAAGTTCTCTTTTACGTTCTTTAACCAGTAAATATGATTTGCCAACGGCGGACTGTATAATAATTATAATGAATGCATAAATAAATAAATCTAACGAAACAGCATATTCCTTTTTGAAGAGGGGAAAAGCTATAAAGAGAAACAGAAAAATAATATAAAGCACCATTCTTTTGGGCATTCTTACCCATTCTTTTAGTTCTTTTTCAATCTGCTTTACCCCAATAAAAAGGAAAAGGTATGCAAACAAGATTAATGAATTGCCAATGAGAAAGTTAATTTTCAAAGTAAAGATAGAATTTAAGATGAGGTATTCCTTTATGGTAACAGCTACTCCTGTAAGGATTAATGAATTAAGGATAAGAAAAAGTCCGTTTGTTTTGCCGCTCTTTTTTGAAATTTTGTATATGCTATTAGCAGCAAAACCTACCGGTGATAGCCATACTATATATTCAAACAGTGCTAAAATAACTAATACTTTCAATTGCCCTTCCCTTTCGTTTAATACTATCCGTTATTAATTATAGCTCACTTTGAAATAATAGCAAGTTATGAATTGGATCATTGAGAGATGCTGGAAGTTACGCTTTTTGCCCGAAACAATCCCAGGAATTCGCCATTGCGAGGAGGATG
>CAJXKN010000118.1 GCA_913055585.1 uncultured Caldisericota bacterium
GCTCCTTCTATATATTTTGCTGTGGCAAGGTTTTCCTCAAAATCCAGCACATTCCTGTAAGAACTGCCTATCCCGCTCATATGGATAGCTCCGCTTCCACTTACTGAAACAGAAATAACGTGTAAACCCTCAGGTTGCTTTGCTTTTAATTCTATGAGAAGTGCCGATGTAATTACTCTGTTTTCTGCCGTTTTTATCGCAGCCTGAAATAGGCCGAGCTCTTTCTTTGAGTTAGCTAATTCGCTCTTGAGTTTGTTAGCATTTTCCGAAGCTTTAGAGAGCTCTCGGATTTTTGTTTCCGTATTCTGCACATTTGTTTTAACCCTATTAAGCATCCCATTCACATAAGGATATGCATAATACCCACCGCCGTTAATAATTCCAAGAAGAATAATTGTGATAATAATCTTTATTGATGTGGATTGCTTCTCACGAAGTATATGCTTTGAAATATCGCAGAACAGCGGATTTTTCTTTTTGTCTAAGGAAAGCAGTGCAAGGCCCAGCGCAGCCATAAAATTAACTCCTTTTTCTCCCTGCAGAATAAGATAATCTTCTTCTCTATTGCAATTCAATTTCTCAAGGAGATTCGGGATAATAATAGGATATGGAAGGCGACTTGAAAGGACCTCGAGCATTTCCGAAGAACCGCTTGTTTGTGTTATGAGAAACAGTTCCTTGATCGCTATGTGCAGGTTTCTTGTTGCATACGTAATAGTGGTAAGGATATTTCCTATCCAGGTACTCTGTGATGACGTGTCATTATTTAATAAACTGTTTGTGCCAATGTCCTGTATATATACAAAGAGCAGTTTCTTTTCTTTAGAAATAACTAACTTTGTCGTCTCCGCATCAACATTTAGAATAGCAACAGGGGCTTCTTCATTATACAACGTATATATTGATTCTGCCAGTGCAAAATCATTTGGTATTACTCCATATGCTTTAATTCCAGACCTTTTTATAAATTTTAACGTTTTAAATAATTTTTCTTCTTTCACTCCGGCCCAAACAATGTCAGCTTTATCTTTCTCTTTATTTGTTGTGCTGAATCCCAGAGATACATTACTGTGCCCAAATATTGCATAATCTTTGATCTCACTTTCAATAAGTTTAAAGATTTCTTCTTTTTTTATAGGTGGCACCGTTTTTGTCCTTACCACAACGTCACTATCAGCCATTGAAATGAAAGCCCTTCTTAAGAACTTTTCTTTGGCTAATTTTTCTTTTATGGTATGCGAAAGCTTTTTCTCCTCCAGAGGGGAAGATTCTTCAGGCAAAGGTATCTCAAGGATTTTATCAATAGAAATCTTATCCTTCCTTCTCTCTATCTCTATTATACGTAAAAAATTATTGCTTATGCTTATTCCTGTAGCTTTTCCTTCCTGCATAGCTCCTCTATGAATGATAGTTTACAAGATAAATCGTTTTTTGCAAAATGGTACCCGTACCTGTTTCAATTTCTACATAAAGATAATAAGGAGGAGGATTGTTTGTATCAAAGTTTGAGTTGCTTTCATCTATTTCAAAATTCTGTATAATTCCCTTTTCAAGACCTGTGGGGAAGATCTTATAGCCGCTACCATCATTTCTATAAAGCAGAGCATCCTTCGTTCCCGGATTTTCAAGTCTATATTTATACTTTACCGAAGAAGTAGCCTTTCCGTTTCTATCACTATCCATATAGATGAAACCTACTTCATAAGGATTCCCTGTGGTTATTACTATGCTTCCACTATCTGCTCTTCTTATCCTTCTTTCAAAATCCTGCATTATCAGGTTAGCATAGTACTGGCCTTTTACATCTTTTGTCCCGTATATTTGTGCTTGAATGGATTGATTGAGCAGTGTAACGAGAGGGATTGCAAGTATTGCAATTACAGCAATAACAACGACTTCTTCAACAAGGGTAAAGCCCTTTCTCTTTTTAGAGCCCGAGATTTGTGCCATCGCTATCCTTCCTCAAAAAGTTACATTCCATTTTTATAAGTGGCTTAGTTGTATCAGACATAAGATACACATCCACTTCAATATATTTGATATAAACTGTACCTGTATCCCGAGGGTTAGGTTCCCCGTTTACACTATTTGGAACGACGTATTTATAACCATATTTATCGTAGGGCGATGGAAATTGTGTAATAGAAGAAGAATTGGATATACTGTCTATTCCATCCTTGTCAAGTTTTTTGAGAGATTCAATTTTATCAGATGCCAACTGCGTTGCAGTTTCAATATCTTCTGTTGTTACAACATTTTTTGAACTGTTTGTATAGAGCCTCGCTGCCCAGAGGAGCATTATACTGATCAGGGCAATTGCAACAGCAGCCTCAATAATTGATGTGCCTTTGCGATTCTTAAGTTTCATCAGTACTCCTCCCTGAAACTTCCAGGTATTACTGAAGTTTTGGAATTTGGAACAATGAAATGGGGAGGAGGATTGGTGAAGTAATCAGTCGTATAGTTTAAGTTTGTATCGCCATATGGACCACCAAGGTAACCTTGTGGATCTTGCTCAATTACCTCTCCGTTTATCTCTCCATAGCTGGTGTAAGAATATTCCATATCGATGTAACCAGCTGTGTAAAGAAATCCATTTAATTTTAAAGTTGTATTACCATCGTACGAGTATGAAAAATTAAACTCAACATAACCTGTTCCAAGGTGTATTACGATTGGATATATCAGGTTATTGTCTTTTGAATTTTTTGCACCTGACCAGTTTGTGTCATTTCCATTTGCAGGTCCCATCTTGTCGAATATCACATTTTTTGCATCTGTAATAATTGATAAACTGTAAGATTCATCGTAAATATTTACAAAACTTACCGTAAGGGTAGCGTTTTTATTTTTTGTATGTATATATAAGACCTTTCCTAAATCAGTTGCATCAACTATGTATGTCGGTTTTTTTCCTTTTTTTGTTATATATTTCTCAGCATATGCTTGGCTGTAGTAGTTCGTATCAGGGTAAGGTGTCGATGAAGTGTTCGTATTGTATTTGTATGCATTTCCATAGATTGGATTGGTGAAGTAGCTATCATCTACTACTCCATCAGGCCCCCCTGTTGATGTAAACAAACAATATTTGAATGCATCAGACGAACTACTTCCTATTGAAGAATAAATAGTTCTTTCTATACCATTTACCATTCCGGTAGATTTTATATATGCTGTCCCGTGAAACCCTGAATTATCAGGTGTATGGTATGTTGTTGTGTATCTTCCAATACCTGAAGGGGCATTTCCTGATATTTGGTCTCCATCGATATATGTTGTACCATTATTCATATTAAATATCATTTGATTTACGCCCATCTCTGCGATGTACAGTGCCTGCTCTCTTTGATAGATTTCC
>CAJXKN010000119.1 GCA_913055585.1 uncultured Caldisericota bacterium
AACTGGCCTAACGGCCAGGAAAAGAGCGTGGCGTAATGCATGCCAAGAAGAAGAGCGCAGGGTGACATTGTTCAGGGTGACAAAAGAGTCTTATGTGAAAAACTTTTTAATAAGTTCCTCACAATGATACTGAATGCTGCAATATCTACACAAAGATCTTTCAGGTGTAGGGAGTGGAATTTTATTTCCTTCAAGAAAATCTTTCATATCCCTTATTTCTTTGTTAATTTGCTTCATAAGCTCAGTATATTCTTCATCAGAGAAATACTCTTCGGATATCTCCCCATCACCTATGTACAACACATAAGGAGAGGCCTTTTTCTTGTATATCTTTTCAACAGCATAACGATAAATAGCAATCTGCACCGCATCAATATCAATTTCTTTTCCTCTTGTCTTATAATCAATAATTCTTATATCATTTCCAATGTCAAGCAACAAATCAAAACGCCCGGAAATATATGCGCCTGCTAACCTTATAAGAAACGATTCTTCTGAAAGAAGAAACATCTCTTTTATTTCTGGAATACTTTTTTTATACGCAAGATTCTCAAAGTATGCACCGATGGATTTTAAATATCTCCACCCTTCTTCAAAATCCACGTTGTAATGCTTTGATATAGAAACAGAGAGAAAAGCCTGATATAGTTTTCTTTCTATATAGCCTTCTCTTTTTTCATTGAAAAGGGTCGGTTTTTCAATTTCCTTTGCAAATACAGAAAGGACATTGTGCACAAAACTCCCTATATGCACATTGCCATATCTAAAATATGCTTTTATTCCCTTTTTTCTAAAGTAGAACTGTAAAGGACAGTGAAATGCAGAAACAACATCTGATACGGAAAATCTATATTCCACTAAAGATCCATTCTTCCCCAAAGCTATGCCTTACAACCCTTATTTTATCTTTACTGACAAGGTCTAAAAGTATCGAATCCAGCGTTTTTGAATCTACATTGAGGATTTGCATAAGTTTTGTGCGGGTTATCGCTTTTTTTGAATTAAGAATCTTCTCCACTCTGTTAATCGTTTCACCTTTGCTACTCTTTGCTCTACGGGCATTAAAGAGTTCTGGCAAATTTTCCCTGAGCTTATCCCATATAAACTTTTTTACAGCAGCCAATTCAAGATCTACATCTTTGGATTCGGTATCTCTCAGCAAACGTGAAAGAGCAATGAACAATTTCCCTTCCTCATCGTTATAATAAACAACACGTATATTAAAGGAACGGATAAGTTCGGAGGTTTTTACTGCAGTAGGGCGTATCCTTAATCTTTCGTTCCTCAAAAATACACCATATTTAATTTTCCCTCTTCTAATAAGTTTTGAAAGGTTTTTTATACTGCTGTAATAAGAATAACGTGAATTATTTATAACAAAACCCGTCCCGTTTAGATAAAGAATTGCATAAGTCTGAGTTTCCTTAAGAATTTTTCCATTTTCAAAAATCTTTAGCATTGTATCGGAAAGCTCTTTTCTCAATAAACTATGAGAGTAAGAAGAAGTTTCTACATAACGAGGAAACTCTTCCTCTATCGTGTCTTTCTTTGCACTAACACGGCCTGTTTCAAGTAGATAATCTGCAGCTTTTATAAGATTCCTCGGATTTTTATTTCCTTTGAAATAGAGCTCTTCAATGTCAGTTTCCTTAAATGGGAAAAAGGGATCTTTCTGTTTTATTGAAAGCTTCTTCCAAAAGTATTCATTCCTTTTCTTTATAATTGCTTTTGCATCCTCAATGTTTAATGGAAGCATCGTTGAGCGCTCTGAAAGCCTGCTTACGATATCTCTGGGCAAAAATCTCTCCCATTTTTTGAATGTCTGAGTCTGTACGGAAAGAAGAAAAAAGACATTATTTGAATGTGAGAAAATTTGAAGAATATTTTCAAAAAATTTTATAATCTCATTACTGCTAAAATGCCTATCAAGTGTTTCAATCTGGTCTATTGATAAAATGAAAGGGAAAGGAGAGAAATTAAATAAAGAATAAAGCATTTTAAATGCCACACTTTCATTCATTATAAAATTATCAGGAAGCCCTATCATTAAAAGATCTTTTTTCGCTATTTTTTCACTCCTTAAAAGATCCAGTGTAGCGTTTTTTTCTTCTTTATTTTCAAGTCCGAGCATAATGGTAAAGAAATACTTTGGAAATTCGGGATATTTCTTCATCAGTTCTTTACCCATCTTTTCTAAAAGAATATTTTGAGTTTTTAAAGGTAGTGTTTCAAAGGTGCTTTTTGCAACATAGGGAAGCTTATTCTCATCCAGAATTGCATCCATAACGAAACGCTCCCTGAAGCCCCTTCTATCCGTAAGCTCAATACCTTTCTTAATAATCCAGCCAACAAGGTGATCTATAGGCTTTGAACGAAGATCTGGATGCTTTTTTTCGAGACTCTCAATTGTACTCTCCAGTATTGATGAGAACGCAAATTTCTTTACAGATATAAACGGAATGATGTTAACAAACAAAAAACGTTTTTTCTCTGCGTTCCTTGCAATACGCCACAAAAGATGTGATTTTCCAGAACCAGGCTCTCCTTGTAAAACAAAAATTAGGGAACTACGATTACTTTTGACAAAATCAAGTGCCTTAATAATCCTATCAAATGATTCTTTGTGAATCCCTTCAGCATCTATTACACCATTGTCCCAGGGCGTTTTAACAATGCTATTTTTAAATGGGCCTAATGCTTTGAATCTTTCTAAAACCTCTTTATCCATGTAATATAGAATAAAAATCCTCTATCTGTTTGGATGCCTTTCTCCTTTTCTTCTAACTCATCGGGAGCATTTGCCTGCTGTAGATAAATTATTTCTGCTTTGTCCATATCCAATAATTTTTTATTAATCTCTTCATCGCTGAATTTAAAACCCATTTTTTTAAGTTCTCTTTTGAAATCTGGCAAAGGTACAGAGTCTCCTGCATTCTCGCGCTGATTTACGTTATCATAAGCAATCTGCATATCCTGTTCTGTAGGGAGTGCTACGGATGGTTTATGCTGCCTTGCTGATAGAAATACCTCATCAACATATTCAAATGCTCTATCAATTTGCGCTTTTAAGGTTGCTATATCTCTGTAGACCTGCTGGATCACTTCTTCAAGTTCACTCCGCGTTATGTATTTACTCTGTACTTTTCTGTGCTTCCTTACGCCAATAATGTAATAACGTGAATGCTTTTTTTCAATCTTTTTCTCTGCAACAAGGTCATTAAGAAGCTGTTTTGTTAAAATATATTCCGGACTACTTATCTTTCTTGTTCCTGAAATGTGTGTTAAAGTCTCTCCATTGCTGCCAGACTTTTTAATAAACTCAATAATTTCTTCTTTTGATTTCAACATCCACCCCC
>CAJXKN010000120.1 GCA_913055585.1 uncultured Caldisericota bacterium
ACTTTAATTCTTTTTTCAACGTATCGCCTTTTTACCTCTGTCATCTTTTCTCCAGGTCCTTTTAACCCTATTTCAGAACCTACCTGCTGGTCAAGATATGATTTGCTGTGAACAATCTCAGGAAGGCGCATCTTCAATTCTGAAAGCTCTATTTGCAATTTTCCTTCTCTTGTTTTTGCACGCATTGCGAAGATCATAAGTATCAAGTGAGGCCTATCTATACAGGGCACTCCAATCTCTTTTGAGATGTTCTTGAGCTGTAAATACGTGAGTTTTGCATTGATAAAAACATACTTTGGATTGACGAGTTTTGCGACCTGCTTAATTTCATTTAATTTACCTTTTCCAATAAAGAATGCATAATTTGGCTTATTTATTATTTGCGTTGTTTCTGCTACAATTTCTATGTCTAAAGTTTTTACGAGTGTCTTGAACTCTTCGAATGAGTCTAAAGATATTTCTCTTCTATTTGAGTCGATAACTTCTATTAATATAGCCTTATCCTTTTCTTTCAACTTATCCTTTTCTCCGGGAACAATATATAAGTAATAATCATATTGGAAATTGACAAAAGAATGGATCCCCATACTGCTGTCCAGAAAGAACTAATAGAAAAGCCAGGTACAACTGCTGCAACAGTTTCAAGGACTATACCATTGATAATGAGAAGAAAGATACCCAGCGTAAGTATACTTATGGGAAGAGATATAATAATAAAGAAAGGCTTTAGTGTAGCATTCACTATACCTAATACAATACCTGCAAGCAAGATACTCATAAAACTATTAAACTCTATACCTGATAGAATTTTGCTTACGATAAAGAATGAAATAGCATTAATAATCCAGGAAGCAATAATCCTACTTTTCATATCTCCCTCCTAACATAGTTTTTTTATGAACTACTCCAAAATAAGCTTTTGCAAAACGGTGAGATTCATCCCTTACGCGCTGTAGAAGTTTCAATTCCTCAGACTCTTTTGAAAGTCTTATCGGTTGGTCTTTATTTTCTAAAAAGACAAGCTCTTCCTTTTTTGCAAGCGATGCCACAGTTACCTGCACACCTAATAATTTTTTAATTTTTATTGCGGCATCAAGCTGTCCTTTTCCACCATCAATAAGAATTACATCTGGCATATTCTGCGAGAAGTCTTCTCCTTTTCTGAACCTTCTGAACAATACTTCTTTTAACATTGCATAATCATTTGGTCCTTTTACATACTTTATTCGAAATTTCCTGTACTCTTTTTTGTCAGGCTTTCCTCCTGTAAACACGACCATAGAACCTACTGCATCTACACCGGAAACATCAGAAATGTCATAGCCCTCAATACGCATAGGCAATTTATCCATATTGAACAGATTCTTCAAATTCTCAAGAACCTTCTTTTCTTTTAATTCTTTATGTTTTTCTATATAATTATTGAGATGTATAGAGGCATTTTCCTGAGCCATAGATAAAACATCTCTCTGCAATTTCCCACGAGGAGTAGCAATGTGCACTTTCAATCCTTTTTCCTTTTCTATAATTGCTTCTACTGACTTTTTATCCGGGAGAGCTACTTCTGTATATATTCTAATATTACTAATATGAAAAGGATGCATAAGTAAGAACTCCTGTAAGATTTCTCCTTTTTCTTTTTTATACGGTACGTTCAGTATAAAGGGGTAAGAATAGACAATTCTTCCCTTTCTTACGCTTATTTTGGTAATACATGCTAAACCATTTTTCAGCGATAAAGCAAAAATATCAAAGGATACATTTCTATTAGTAACGACTCTTTGCTTTTCTAAAATAGATAAAATACCTTTTAGCTCATCTCTATATATAATAGCTTTTTCAAACTCAAGATTATTTTTTGCTCTTTCCATATCCCTTTTTAACGATTCAATAATTTTAGCTCCTTCCCCTTTTAAGAAGAGTTTTAATGATTCAACAATTTTATTGTATTCCTTAGCAGAAATCTTATGTGCGCATGGTGCAGAACATAGTTTCATATGATACAATAGACAGGGAGTGATTGCCTTGTCTTCCCTAATTTTTATATTGCATGTCCTTACAGGAAAAACTTTTCTTATTGTTTTAATGCTTAAGTCTATAGCTTTCCCGTGAGGGAAGGGACCGAAGTATTCTCCGTTCTTACCATTTATTCTATAGACTTTTAAGAGTCTTGGATATTTTTCGTTTGTTATCTTTATATAAGGATAGTTCTCATCGTCAACAAGTCTTACATTGAACGGAGGTTTATATTTTTTAATAAGATTACTTTCCAGTAAAAGCGCTTCGACATCCGATTTTGCAACGATAAAATCTATAGTCCTTATCCTTTTTACTAGTGCTACTACTTTAGGAAGAGAGGGATGCAGGTAAGATTGGACTCTATTTCTTAGAACGTTTGCCTTGCCAATATAAAGAATATCTCCCTTACTGTCCTTCATAATGTATACACCGGGACGGGAAGGGAGATATTTTACTTCATCTGGAAACAAAAGACTACTTTGCATAATCTATATAGCGCGTTTCCCTCACAACCGTTACTTTTATAATGCCTGGATAGACAACTTTTTCTTCTATTTCCTTTGCTACATCATGAGATATTTTCAGTGCCTCTTCCTCACTTACTTCTCCAGGGTTTACCATTATTCTTACCTCTCTGCCAGCCTGTACAACATAAGCTTTTACCACTCCTTCAACTGACATAGCAATCTTTTCAATATCATTAAGTCTCTTTATGTAAAGCTCAAGGTCTTCTCTTCTTGCGCCTGGCCTTGTTGCCGAAACTGTATCTGCTACCTGAATAATAACATCCAGTACTGTTTCAGGCTTTACTTCATTGTGATGAGCAGCTACTGCATGTACTACTAATGGATTCTCATTGTACCGTTTAAGCAAATCTGCTCCAATTAATGCGTGAGGACCTTCTATCTCACTTGCCATTACTTTTCCTATATCGTGTAGTAGACCTGCTCTTCTTGCAAGTACAGAATTTTCTCCCATTTCAGATGCAAGTATCCCTGCAATTGTTGCGACTTCTACGGAATGTTTTAGAAGATTTTGTCCATAGCTTGTTCTGAATTTCATTCTTCCTATAAGTCTTTTTATTTCAATCGGAACATTATGTACTGAGAGGGATACTAAAGCATCCTCTGCCTCTTTTAATATAACCTGGTCTACCTCTTTTTCTGCTTCCTGGACAAACTCTTCTATTCTTGCTGGGTGTATTCTTCCGTCAATGATGAGATGTTCCAGAGCACGTTTTGCCACTTCTCGTCTTATGGGATTAAAGCAAGAAAGCGTTACTGCCTCTGGTGTATCATCTACAAGTATGTC
>CAJXKN010000121.1 GCA_913055585.1 uncultured Caldisericota bacterium
ACAATGCCTTCTTTTCCCTTTTGCAAAACAATTTCGTCAGGGTCAAGACCTTCTTCGCCAACAATGATTTTTACGGTAAGGTCCTTTTTACTGCATATTTCTACCGCTCTTTCCGCTCCTTTTCTTCCCGCTTCATCTCCGTCATAGAAGAAATATACAGTATCGGCGTAACGCTTGATTAACCCTGCCTGGGCTTCAGTGAAGGCTGTTCCCATTGAAGATACAGCATTTTCTACGCCTGATTGTTGTAAAATAAGCGCATCAAAATAGCCTTCAACAACAATCGCTGCCTTTTCTTTTCTTATGCCTTCTTTTGCTATGTTAATTGGATAGAGCAAATTGCCTTTTGTAAAGATTGGCGTATCAGGAGAATTAAGGTACTTTGGTTCTCCTTTCCCGAATATCCTTCCACCGAATGCAACGATTCTCCCTTGAATATCAAAAATAGGAAGTATTATTCTGTTCCTGAAATATGCTATTTCCCTTCCATCATCTCTCTTCTTTAGAATACCTACTTTTATTAACGAATCTTCGGAAATACCGTTTTCTTTCATTTCTCTAATAAACTTATCACCATCTGGAGGTGCATAACCGAAATGGAATTTTTCAATGCTTTCTTTTGTTACGCCTCTTTTCTTAAGATAAGTAAGCACATCCTCTGTAATATTCTGCTTGAAGAAAGCTGCAGCTATTTCCATTGTTTTGTATAAATTTTCTCTTTCTGTTCTGTCTATTCCCTTATATGTGAATGCGGGAGGTGGCATTTTCGCTTCTTTTGCAAGTATTCTCACTGCTTCCTTAAAATCTATTCCTTCAATCCTCATAAGGAATTTTATCACATCACCACTTGCACCACATCCAAAGCAGTGGAATATTTGTTTTTCCGGGCTTACTACAAAAGACGGATTTTTATCATCATGGAACGGACATAGGCCAACAAAGTTCCGTCCTCTCTTTTTAAGCTTCACATACCGCGATATGACAGATACAATATCTATCTTGTTATGCAATTCATCAATATATGATTTTAAATCTTTCATCATATATAAATACGTACAAAGTAAACAAATTTCCTCTTTTATGCATTTGATACTTTTACAGTATAATGATAAGAAATGTATGGAGTAGAAGGTGATATTTGTGAAGAAGAATGCTTCAGGATATATTTATCTTGCACTTTGCATTATTTTCTGGGCTTCCATTCCTGTTGTTTCCAAAAAAATATTGGTCGAATTGAATAACCTGCAAATGCTTTTTTATTCAACACTCTTTTCTTCTATTACTTTAGGATTAGTTCTTTTAGCCCAGGGTAAATATAGAATAATGAGAAACTACTCAAAGAAAGATTACTTTAATATGGCCTTTTTAGGGTTTCTTGGAGCTTATCTTTACTATGTTTTGCTTTATGGAGCATTTGCATTAACCACAGCTCAAGAAGGTTTTATTTTAGCGTATACCTGGCCAATATTAGTTTTACTGCTTGCTTTTATAATTCTTAAAGAGAGGGTAACTTTGAGAAAGATTTTAGCAATCCTTATTAGTTTTACAGGAGTTATCATAATTGTAACTCAGGGCAAGGTTTTCTCGTTAGCCCTGACAAATCTTTCAGGAGATATTCTTGCTCTACTGGGAGCGTTTATCTTTGCGCTTTTTTCGATATTGGGTAAAAGATACAACTTTGATAAAACAATTAGTGCTTTTATCTATTTTCTTTCAGCATTAATATTCATAGTAGCTACTGTTTTTGTTTTTTAGTACTTTAAAATACCTTCGCCAAAAATATGGTTCTGGTTATTATACAATGGTATTCTTGTAAATGGCTTGACTTATATCTGGTGGTTTAAGGCACTTGAAAAGATTGATACTCATATAGTTTCAACTTTTCTTTACCTTACTCCGTTTATTTCTTTGATCTATATCCGTCTATTTTTGAATGAGAAAATATTATTAAGCTCTATAATCGGGTTAGCTGTAATTATCATTGGTATACTATTGCAGTCTTATAAAAGAAAATTTTCTAAGTAATAATTATAAAAAGAGCAGGTTGTTTACCCTTAAGAAAATTTTTTATATTCCTCGAATTTTATTTTATATGGTTTATATGTAGTTATAATTTATCCAATAGTTATAGAGAATCTTTCCACTCTTTTTATTGAATTTTGTTAATACGAATAGATGGAACATAGATTGTCTCTAATATTTATTGATACAAAATAACGATATGATATTATACATTTATAATGCATCTCTTCAGCCAGGTCTTTTCTTGTAGGGGTTTAGGGTATAGGATGGATCATTTTTTTTAAGAAAGATCCATTATAGATTAACTCTAGGCTTGCTAAAAATATTAAAAATAGTGAAATCCTCTCGAGAATAGCAATACTAAGCGGTTAATTCTATTTTGTCTCCCTCTTTTTTTATTGTCTTATTTTTAGCTAAATATTCTAGGACTTCTTCCATTTTTTCCTTCATTTTCTCACCTACTCTGCCGTTTCCATACGTAGTTCTTGCCACCGCAACCATCAAATCCTTAAAGCTAAGACTAAATTCGTTCTTTAAAATATCAATAACAAGTTGTGCCAATTCCTCTTTTGGAATAAGCTTAAAAGGCCTGTCTTTCTTGCTGCTCATTCTGAAGGGATAGTATCTATTAACAGGTTTATCTGATACTGTATTTTGATTAATATAAATTCTGTAAGGTGTATCTTCTTTCATTTCATTCAGTGCTTTTAAAAAAAGGGTCTTGGAATGTTTTCCCTTTCTTCTTAAACCTAATGAATTTATAATTCTTTTGTATAAAAGTTCCTTCTCAATAGGGCTCTCTACCCTAAGAGCAGCTCTTATTCTATTTTTTATTTCTTTAATGATAAAATCCTCTCCTGTTACTAACCCATAAGAATCAAAATCCAATTCAATTTCATAATATCCACTCAAATCAACAACCCTGTATTTTGAGTACTTAGGGTAATCTTGTATATGTGGAATACGTTTTACCTGCTTAATCTCAGTCTCAGAGGAATGTGGAACTCTTCTATAGTCCCTTGGAGTCCTTTTTTTTTCATCTAATAATTTATATACTTTCTTCTTTATTTTGTTCATTTCCTGCTCTTTATTATCCAGCCAATCCTCAGACCATATCCTATGAATTTTCCAACCTAAGCCTTCTAATATACTTTGCCTTATTTTATCTCGGTCCCTTGCATAACGTGAAGAATGATATTGCGCTCCATCACACTCGATACCAAGAATGTATCTGCCAGGCGCAGAAGGGTCTTTAAT
>CAJXKN010000122.1 GCA_913055585.1 uncultured Caldisericota bacterium
GGTGATAGAATAAAAGTAAAAGTACTTGCTATCAATAAAGACAAAAGGAAAATGAGGTTAAGTAGAAGAGCAGTACTGGAGGAACAAAATGGCTAACAAATTGAGACTCGGTATAGATAAAGTTAAACAATATCTTCCCCACAGAGAGCCTTTCCTTTTTGTTGACGAGATCACTGAAGTTGTGCCTGGGAAAAGTGTAATAGGTAAAAGGACAGTGCGAAAAGATGAATTCTTTTTTAAAGGTCATTTCCCGAATTTTCCAGTTTTTCCTGGTGCACTTGTTGTAGAAACAATGGCACAGGTATCTGCATTTATAGTTCTTACTATGCCTGGCAATGAAAAGTTATTCGGATTGTTTACAGGCATAGAACATTTTGAGTTTAGAAAATCTGTATATCCGGGCGATACACTGATTATCAAATCAAATTTTATTAGCTTTAGGCATGGTATTGCAAAGAGTATGGGCAAGGCCTATGTAAATGGAAAACTCGTTGCTCAGGGTATAATTTCAGCATTCTTTTCAACAAGAGAAAAAATTTTAAGCAAAGGAGGATTAACAAATGCTTAATGTAGGGATTATTGGAGTGGGAAGCTATGTTCCCGAAAAAAGAGTTACAAATTTTGATATGGAAAAAATATTGGATACATCGGACGAATGGATAAGGACAAGGACCGGTATAAAGGAAAGGAGATTTGCTTCTTCGGAGCAGGCAACAAGTGATCTTGCAACTATTGCCGCAGAACGTGCAATAAAAGATGCAGGGATATCTCCTGAAGATATAGGACTTATCATTGTAGGTACAAATTCTCCCGATACTTTGTATCCTGCAACGGCTTGTCGTGTCCAGGCACGGATTGGTGCAAAAAATGCAGCTGCTTTTGACTTGCAAGCAGGCTGTACTGGATGGATCTATGCTACTACAGTAGGTGCACAATTCATTAGAACTGGTATGTATAAGTACGTACTTACAATAGGAGCAGAGGTCATTACAAGGATGATGGATAAAACGGATAGGTATACATATGTACTCTTTGGCGACGGTGCAGGTGCAGCAGTTTTGGGTAATATAGAAGATGGTGGCTTTCTCTCCTACGAACTTTATGCTGATGGTAGCCTTGCACAGCATCTTGTCTTACCTGCAGGGGGTTCCCGTATGCCTCTAAGCCAGGAAGTACTGGATAAAAGGCTTCAGTACACTACAATGGATGGAAGAGAAGTATTCAAATTCTCGGTCCGTGAAATAAGCAGGCTCTCTAAAAATGTTATTAATAAAGCAGGGCTTACTGCAAATGATATTGATTGGTTCATCCCACATCAGGCAAATCTAAGAATCATTGACGCAGGAATGAAAAGACTTGGTATCCCGAAAGAAAAAGTTGTTGTAACAATTGATAAGTATGGGAATTCTTCTGCCGCTACCGTTCCTGTTGCTTTGGATGAGATATACAGAGCAGGGAAAATCAAAAAGGGAGATAAGATACTTATGGTATCGTTTGGTGCTGGTATGACATCAGGTGCATTCATTGTGGAGTGGTCAAAATGATTGGTTTCGTTTTTCCCGGACAGGGCTCACAATATGTAGGAATGGCAAAAAAGATACCATCCTCTTCCCTGAAGAAAGAATTATTTACTAAAGCTTCGGATTTCTTGGGATTTGACCTTGAGTACCTCTGTGATAATGGACCTATAGAGAAACTTACCTCAACGGATATCACTCAGCCTGCATTGTTTACAATATCCGCAATCTACGATACAATGCTTAAGGAAAAGCACATTCTTCCTGATATAGTGGCTGGGCACAGTCTGGGTGAATACTCTGCACTCTTTTCAGCAGAAGTGCTTTCTTTTGAAGATGGACTATTTCTTGTGCAAAAGAGAGGTAAACTTATGAAAGAAGCTTCCGAGAAAGCACCTGGGAAAATGCTTGCTGTAATAGGTTTACCTTTAGAAATGTTGCAAGACGTAATAGAGAAATCATCAGATCAGGGTATCATCGTTGCAGCAAATTTCAATTCACCGAAGCAGATTGTTCTTTCTGGTGCAGCAAAAGCAATAGAAAAAGCAAAAATAGTGGCAAAGGAAAAGGGCGCAAAGATCGTAAAAATACTAAATGTTTCTGCTCCTTTTCATTCGCCTTTAATGCAGCCTGTTGTTCCGGAAATGACTAAATTTATAGATGCTATAACATTCAACAAGCCTGTTGTGCCTATTGTACAGAATGCAACCGGTACAGTTTCGGAGACAGCAGAAGCAATAAAGGAAAATCTAAAAAAACAGTTGGTATCTCCTGTACTTTGGACAAGGTCTCTTAATACAATGCAAAAATTGGGTACAGATAGATTTATTGAAGTAGGCCCTAAAAATGTATTAAAAGGGCTTATCCGAAGGACCCTTAAGAATGTTGAGGTTGAGACAACGGAGGTGTTAATGAATGCTTAAAATTGACTTAACTAATTTAAAAGCTATCGTAACGGGTGGCTCGCGTGGTATAGGGAAAGGTATCACTCGTACACTTTCAGAGTGTGGTGCTGATGTTGCCATTCTATATGCACATAATAGAGAAGCTGCAGAAGAAGTGGAAAAAGAGATAAAAGAGAAAGGAAGAAAAGCGCTTGTGTTTAAATGTAACGTATCATCAGAAGATGATGTTTCACACACAGTTAAAGAAATTTACAAAGAGTTTGGTCGTATTGATATTCTTGTAAATAATGCAGGGATTAATAAGGATAATCTTATTTTAAGAATGAGCTCAGAGGAGTGGAATAAAGTAATTGATACAAATTTAAAAGGGGCATTTCTTATGACAAAATATGTAACAAAATATATGATTAAAAGTAGATTTGGGCGTATTGTAAACATTGCTTCCATCGTAGGAATAACAGGAAATATAGGACAGGCAAATTATGTTGCCTCAAAGGCAGGGATAATAGGTCTTACAAAGGTAACTGCTATGGAATTTGCATCAAGAAACATCACAGCAAATGCTATTGCCCCTGGTTTTATTGAAACTGATATGACTAAAGGATTAATTGATAAGGTAAAAGAGCAATTTTTAAAGAAAGTACTGCTAAAAAGGAGTGGAAAACCAGAGGATATTGCTAA
>CAJXKN010000123.1 GCA_913055585.1 uncultured Caldisericota bacterium
ATGTTCTTGTAATCCCCTCGACTCTTCCTTTGCCATCTGTAAAAGAAAGAATAGGTTTAATGTGAAGAATGGAGCCTACTAAAGCTTCTGCCTTGTTCAATCTGCCTCCTTTTATCATATAATCCAGGTTATACATAATGAATCTGGACAGCATTTTCTTAACCTGTGCTCTTACGGCAGTACAAACATATTCGAAACTTTCTCCGTTTTTTATAAGGTCAAGTGCCTTTTCTATTAAGAATTGAAGGACAAGCGCAGTGGACAACGAATCTACTATGCAAATTCGTTTGGTATTTAATTTCTTCTTAGCAACTTCTGCCACATTAATAGTGCCGCTCAGCCCGCTGGAGATATGTATAGAGATAATATCATTATCTTTTTCAAGAATTGGCTTATATACATTAATAAAATCATCTATGGATGGCTGGGATGTTTTAGGCAAGTTTTCATTTTCCTCAAGAAGTCTGTAAAATTCATCTGGCGTAATATTCACTCCGTCTATAAAATATTTTTCCCCAAACGATACCTTCAGAGGGACAATTTTTATGTCCTTCTCTTCCGCAAAATTTTTATCCAGATAAGCTGTCGAATCTGTTACAATTTTAATCATTTTTCGCCTCCTCACGAAGCATTATAATACTTTAACTATTTTCTTGCAACTTTTTAACAGTCCTTTTGTACTTCATCCGCATAGGCAAATTTGAAAAATTTCCTGGCAGATTCCCAATATTGTTCAGTGCTAACTTGTTTCTTTGCATAAGCCTCGTGCCATTCCAAAGGAACAGGCATCTCATTATACAGAGTTCTACGTCCTGCTTCGAGCAGCATTCTGTGCTTATGCATAAAATCTGCACCGCAAAGTACTTTTCTGCCTGTTTTATCTGACAATCGTTCTATCCATTCAATACCTTTATGGCTTCTCATTAAATGATGGTCAAGGATTAAGGTATCAATATTTGAAGAAAGTTCTTTAGCATTATGCCAGGCTTTCCCAACCTGCCTTTCGGAAATTCTGTGGAATAAGTACAGAGGAGGACCGTCAATGAAAGCAACATCTGGTTTCCAATCCAATATTTGAGAAATAGCTTTATCATTGAGAAGCTGAATGCCAGCAGCATGCACAAATGTATGATTCTCTTTAATTCTTATCATTATTACCGTTGTTAAAGTGTCATTTATGTCACCGTGGATTACAGGCATAGAAAAAGTTATTGGCCCGTCATTTATATCTTCTGCAACATTGAAATTTTTATTTAAAATCCCAGAAAGGGTTTTTGCTCTCTGACTTTCAATGGGAGATAGATGCGAGGGGCTCTTTGTCCATATTTTCGCAGTTGGATTTAGTCTGATTACTTTATTGACACTAAATTGATACGGGTTTGCATCGGGCAGCGGTGTATGCTCTCCATGAAAATGGCTGATTACTATGTCTGTAGCTTCGGCCCATCTTTTTACAATCTCTTTTTGTTTTCTTTCATCTACTGCTACTTGAAAGGGGTGTGGAAGCAATCCGTATCTATGATAACCTAAGGCAATACCAGGATCAATTAATATCCTCCTATTTTTTGTCCTTACAAAGCAACACATCCCTCTCACTCCTAACGTTTCTGTTCCTATAATCTCTATCTTCATATTTATTTAGGTAAGATGCTCATGGCATTGAGTGATAGGGTAGGGAATATTGAGCTTTATGTCTTTTCAACATAATATCTAAAATAACATCGTCAGTTTGAATCATACCTGGTGAAGCTATTTTGCCCATATTTTTCATTGTCTCTTCGACAGACATCCCAACAATTCCACTATCATCTGGAATAGTAACGTTTTCCATAGCAAAAAAAGCAGATAGTACTGCAGCACCTGCTCCAGTTATTGCTTTCAAGGCACAACCAAAGTTACCTCCATCACAAATCATACCCGTTATGTTTGCTGCCATATTGTTAATTGCATATTCCACTTGCTTATTACTCCCTCCCAACAAATAAACAATTCCTGCACTTGCTCCTGTTCCCGCTGCTACTGCACAGCCACAAAATGCGGATAATCTTCCTGAGTATTCCTTTATGTAAATAGTGATTAAGTAAGTTAAGGCAATTGCTCTTGCCAGCTTTTCTTCTCCTATCCTCATCCTCTCTGCCACTGCAGCCAAAGGCATAGTAGCAATAATCCCATGGTCTCCACTACCGCTTATACTCATAGCAGGCTTCTGGACACCTCCCATTCTTGCATCTACTGCATAGGCAGTTAGCATCTGGGCATAACTTCTTATATCGTTAGCTATTTTATGTTCTTCTATTAAACGAAACATAGCGACTCCCGAACCCATACCAGCTCCCTTCATCCCTGCTTGAGCAAGTTCTTTGTTCATTTTAACTGCTTCTAAGGTAAATTTGATATCCTCAAAAGGAACTCCACTCACAAAGTTTATGAAATCAGTCAATTTCAAATCTGTAAGAGCAGACTCCATCTCTTTTTCTTTCTTTTCTTCTTTCTCAGTTTTATATTTGATTTTCCCATTAGCTTCTATTAACACAATGTTTGTATGCATTCCTTTAATTACAGCTCTTCCAACACCTTTGTCCGTTGTAACAGTTGCATCTATAAATATTTCCGTGAGGCCTCTTTTAACGCTTACTTTTGCAATTCCTTTATCTCGCAGTTTTTTAGCTTTAATTACATCTTCTGCCTTCACATTTTTTAGAACTTCTAATTCTAACTCAGGAACACCTACCAGAACGCCAAGAATTGCAGCAATTTCATTGCCCGTTTCTTCCGTACCGGGTACCGCACAGGAAAAGCCATTCTTAAAGATACCAGGATCCGTAACTACGTCAATCCTTTTTAGATTCCCTCCAATAGCCTGGTAAGCTTTAGAACATGCCAGAGCTATAGCTACTGGTTCTGTAACTCCCAGAGCCGGCTTCATCTCTTTTCTTAGTACTTCCACTAATCGTTTATTTTTCGGTTTCATTGTTTCACCTTAATTTAAATTATACTTACCATTTTATTATACAATCAAAATTAAAAAAGAGAAAACAATATTGCATTTTTGCTTTATTTCACGTAGAATAATGGGATG
>CAJXKN010000124.1 GCA_913055585.1 uncultured Caldisericota bacterium
AGAGGGAAATGTGTTCCCTCTAAGTTAAAGACCCTGAAACGAGTTCAGGGTGACATTGTGGGGATACAACAAGTTCAGGGTGACAAGGGGGAGAATAAAACCTGGCGTAATGCGTGCCAGGGGAAAAATTCAGGGTGACAAAAAAGGAAAATCAATTACATTGAGACTGCCACGACTGCAAAGAGCGCAGCACTTGCTGAAGGCAAGGAAAAGAGCGCAGTGGTACAAACATACTTTATTACGCACATACGCCATTGCGTAATCCTCTCCTTGCCTTTGGGCAAGTGGGGCCTTAGACCCCTGGGACAATCTCTATATAAACTTTTCTTCTTCTTGGCCCGTCAAATTCACAGAAGAATATGCCCTGCCAGGTGCCTAATACGATTTGTCCATCCCGGATAATAAAAGTTCTGTCTGAACCTATGATGGATGCTTTTATATGCGCCGCTGCGTTACCTTCCAGATGCGTATATCTATCGTTCCAGGGAACAAGTCTATCAAGCGTGCGAATAATATCATTCTTTACAGAAGGATCCGCATTCTCGTTAACAGTAACCGCAGCGGTTGTATGAGGTACATAAACAGTACACAGGCCATTTGTTATTTTACTATCTCTTACAATTTTTTGTACTTCATCCGTAATATCAACGATTTCGGTATGTCCTTTTGTTTCTATGTTGATTTTCCACATATTACTTTGTTCCTCCCACTATTTTTTGCAGCGTATGCTGCCATATCTACTGCTTTAATAATATCCTTTGCAGTACTTCCATCAGCAGGGAATTCTGCAACACCTCCACTTACCGTAAGCCTTCCGTTGGGCTGCTTTTCTTCGCCGGGAAATTTTGTCTCTTCTACTTCTTTTCTTATCCTTTCAGCATAGGCACAGGCACCTCTTCTATCTGTTTCTGGGAGAATAATAATGAATTCTTCACCGCCAAAGCGAGCAGCCATATCCGAATTCCTTTTGTTTCTCAAGAGAATTTCTCCTACTTTTCTTAATGCAACATTTCCTACATCGTGTCCATTATTATCATTGTAATCCTTAAAAAAATCAATGTCAAACATAACAAGACTAAAAATTCTTTTGTACCTCAATGCTCTTCCTACTTCGCTATTCAGCCTCGCTCTAAAATCTCTGTAGTTTGCTAAACCTGTGAGCTCATCTATCAATGCAGCCTTCTTCATCTGTTCGTACAGTAAGGCATTTTCTATTGCAATTGCTGTTTCACTTGCTATTATTTCTAAAACTTTTTTACTTTCTTCTGTAAATTTATCTTTTACAGTACTTTCTACGTTAATAACACCAATGACTTTTCCTTTTACTTTTAGAGGTATGGCAATCTCCGATTTTATTCCCGGCGTCCCCTCAATGTAACGTTCATCCTCTTTCACATTATTTACTATGATTGTTTCTCCACTTTTTGCTGCACTCCCTGTAATGCCTTCTCCTTTTTCAATACTTACTTTAAAATTCTTCTTAAGCTCTTTTGGATATCCTTCTGAAGCTTGTTTTATACGAAGGTATCCATCTTCATCCTTTAGCAAAATTGCTACGTGGTCAAAATGAAAACTTTTTTTAATGAGGTCCGCAATGAGAGGAAGTAGTTCTGGAAGTTCTATAGTTTTGCTAAATTCTCTTCCCAATCGGTATAAGAGACTTAGCTTTTCCAGCTCTTCCTTTACCTTTCTATAAAGCTTATGGTTAAGTATTGCTGCACCTATGAGGGATGCTATAGCCTCTATGCTTTTTACATCCGTTTCATCAAAAGCATTGAGCTCTGTAGTCTCAAAGTTGAGTACACCCAGCAAGGAGTTAGATGCAATAATTGGCGTTGCAATCTCTGATTTAGCCCCTACAACAGCAGGAATGTAGCGCTTATCTTTAGAAACATCCTTTACTACAATAGTTCTTCTTTCTTTTGCTGCACTCCCTGTAATGCCTTCTCCTTTTTCAATATCTATAAGAAGGGTTTTTACTACTTCTTTTGGATATCCAATAGATGCTGCTATACGAAGCTTGCCATCTTCTTCGAGAAGCACTGCACCGTTATAAAAGCCAAAACCCTCCTGTGCAATCAAAAGCACACTCAAAAAGAAATCTTTAAGTGAGAAACCCTTTTTTAGCTTTGCCCCTATTTCTTCAAACATTTTTAATTGTTTCATTTTTTTATCTTCCTCCATAACTCCAACTACCTTCGCTTGAGGTTTGCACATAAAAGATAAATGATATACTGATATTGTTAGCTTTTCTACCTAATTGTGATTTAATCTGTGAAACATTGCTTATAGATAAATCCCCTATTACTACAAAATGCTTGTATTTTTCAAGATAGCCTATAAACTTTATCAGGTTGTCGTAGCTACCACTTATTGACATATTAACTGGCAGCCCTTTTATTGGGGGCTCTGTATCCGATACTTTCTCAAGCTTCCCAAAGCTCATACTATTTATTGAGATACTGTATCTATTTGCAACTACTGAGAAGTCTTTAAGAAAATAGAGAAGGCTTTTGTCATCAAAAAACCTATTTTTTAACTCCTTTATTTCCTGTAGAGTTTTTTCATTTTCTTTTTCAAGGTCAATTGCTACTGCAGCATTCGCTGTTTTTTGCTTAAGGACAGTGGTTTCCCTGTTGAGCGTTTTCATATTACTTATAATGAGATAGGTTTTGTAGCCAAAGAAACTACCCACAAGAATCATCTCAACGATTGCAACAGTAAAGAAGATAGCAAGATTATTTATCTTTTTATTTTTTGCCATTTGACACTCCTTTTACCATCGCAGTCATCTGAAAACTAACACTACCTCCAACACCTTTATTCATAGATATGATGGTAGCTCCTTCTATATATTTTGCTGTGGCAAGGTTTTCCTCAAAATCCAGTACATTCCTGTAAGAACTGCCAATTCCGCTCATATGGATAGCTCCGCTTCCACTTACTGAAACAGAAATAACGTGCAGACCTTCAGGTTGCTTTGCTTTTAATTCTATGAGAAGCGCCGATGTAATTACTCTGTTTTCTGCCGTTTTTATCGCAGCC
>CAJXKN010000125.1 GCA_913055585.1 uncultured Caldisericota bacterium
TCTATAAATAATGGCAAATTCTTGATAAAAAGTTGCGATTCTACTGTAAGCACCTTCCTCGTCCATTGAATTGCAAGCCGTGCATATGCATTGAAAAGTTCTTCCTCTTCTCTGTGGTTCACTGCATAGTCGTGATTACCTACTACCGAATCCGCGGAGAGTTTTTTTATTATATTAATGCATTCTTCTGGGTTAGGACCATATCCTATAATATCCCCGCAAGAAAAGATTGCATCAGTGTTCATTTTATTTATTATTTCTAATGCACTGTTCAATGCTTCCAGATTACTGTGTATGTCCGAAACAATAGCGTACCTCATATCACTCCTTTTGCCTTCATATTATAGCGTTTTTTCTAAAATCATACGTATTGAATAAAAAGAACTTTGATAAGAATTGTAACCAATAAATTGAATAATTAGTTTTTTATGGGTCCAGCAATGTAATATTTAGCCTTTGCACGTACCTTTATCATACCATTTTTGTCTTGAATATCGCCAGCAGTACTAATGATTTTATGATGAATATTTTCGATCCACCCCCTTACTTTTAGTTCTTCTCCTATATATGCAGGCTTTATGTATCTTACATACATTTCAATTGTATAAGCAACATATCCCTGTACGTACTTTACATTACCCATTGCATCATCAAGAATTGCAGCAAGGATACCCCCATGGGCAATTCCAGGATATCCTTCATATTCTCTTGCAAGCATAAATGTTGCAACTGCTATGTCATCAATGTACTTAAATTCAATATGCAACCCCTTGGGGTTTGTTTTGCTGCACACAAAACAGTAGTTTGCCTCTTTCATCAATCCAGCCTCTCTATCGGTGCATATCTCAAATCCAGTTTTTTCCTCCCTATCTTTATAAAGTCTACCACTGCATAGGGAATTTCAGAGTCAGTGTTTACTTCAACTACCTTGCCAACACCCCAGACTCTATGTAATACTTTTTCTCCTTTGTTTAGTATTGTCTTCTTGGTTTGTTCTTTTATCTGCATAAGTTCCTCCGTAGGTATTTCAGAGAGAAAACGCGAAGGTGCTACTGGTGATTGCATTCCGAATTTATTTCTTCTATACGCATACGTGAGGTACAGCTTCTCTTTGGCACGTGTTATTCCCACATAACAGAGTCTTCTTTCTTCTTCTAAAGCTTTCTCGGATTCCATCGACTTATAGTGTGGCAAATAACCTTCTTCCATCCCTACTAAAAATACTACAGGAAATTCTAACCCTTTGGCACTATGTAAAGTAAGGAGCATTACTCTGTCTTCTTCTCTTGAATTGTCTATATCCGTAATCAATGAAAGGTGAGTGAGGAATGCCGAAAGAGAATTATCCTCAGATGTTTCAGAAAACTCTTTTACCACATTAATAAATTCTTTTACATTTTCTATTTTACTTTCCCTTTCTGGTCCTTTTTTCGAGAGATATGTTATGTATCCTGTTTGTGAAATAATTTCCTCTACAATCTCTCTCAATGTAAGTCGTCCAGAACTATCTTTTAAATTCTCCATCAATTGGTAAAACCCTCTGAGTTTCTTTGTTGCTGTAGAAAGTTCTTCATTTTCAGCAATAAAACGGACCACATCATACAACGTACCCCCTTGCTTTTCTCTCGTTTCTTCAATCTTTTTTATTGTTGCTTGTCCAATTTTTCTGGGAGGTACATTAATAATTCTTCTTAAACTTATATCGTCGTATGGATTATTCAAAACAGCAAGATACGAAATAATATCTTTTATTTCCTCTCTTCCGTAAAATCTTACACCTCCAATAATCTGGTAAGGAATGCCTTCCTCCATAAAATACTCTTCAAATATTCTTGATTGAAAATTCATTCTATAGAGAACAGCAAACTCACTGAAATGTTTTCCCTCGGTTCTATGAAGTTCTTTAATCTTTTTTGCAACAAATCTTGCTTCGTCCAGTCCGTCCGCTGCTTCGTAGAAACTCACAGCGTTTAGTACACTTTTATCTGTATAGAGATTTTTTTTACTCCTCATTCTATTATGTAGAATAAGCTCATTTGCCACATCCAATATCTCCTGTGGTGAGCGGTAATTTCTCTCTAACTTTATAATCTTCACCGTAGGAAAATCATCCTGAAATGACAACATAAATTCACTATTTGCCCCTCTAAATGAATAAATACTCTGGTCATCATCGCCTACTGCTGTAATTTTTTTGTGTTTCTCAGAAAGGATTTTTAACAATTCATACTGGGATTTGTTTACATCCTGATACTCGTCTACAAGTATATATTTGAATTTATCTTTATAGTAATAAGCAACATCTCTATGCTCCTTGAATAATTTTACTGTAAGCATAATGAGATCATCGAAGTCCATTGCGTTACTTTCTTTAAGAATTTTCTCATATCTTTTATAAATTGAAGAAACTATTTTCTCTATATACTCCCTTGCGCTTAGGCTGAATTCTTTACTATCCATAAGATTTCTCTTTGCAGCAGAAATATAATACTTTACCTTTTTGGGATTAAAGTATTTGACGTCAATGTTTGCCTGCTTCATTGCCTCTTTAACTACTCTAACAGAATCGCCATCATCAAGAATTGTAAATTTTTTATCATACCCCAGAATGTGCCCCTCTTTTCGGAGAATTCTGGCACATATTGAATGAAATGTTCCTATCCAGAGCCCTTTTATATGCTGGCCAATGAGACTTACCACTCTTTCTTTCATTTCATTTGCTGCTTTATTTGTAAATGTCACTGCAAGAATACGTGAAGGAGGAACGGACAACGACTCTATAAGATATGCAATTTTATAGGTAATTACTTTTGTTTTTCCTGAGCCTGCTCCCGCAAATACAAGTAAAGGACTATCGTTATAGAGAACCGCTTCTTTTTGTTTATTATTCAAGTCTTTTAAGAAATTCTTCAAGGGGTAAGGGCTCCTTTAGGCAATGATGGTAAAATGCCTCCAATTACCGAGGCAATTAGAGCTGTATATATTATTAAAACTACAAATACAATAATAATTGGAATAAAGTAAATGCCTATCG
>CAJXKN010000126.1 GCA_913055585.1 uncultured Caldisericota bacterium
CCTCCTATTGTGCGTGTGAGATGTGAACAGGATAGTAGTGCAAAGGTAATAATAGACTTGAATGATAGAATACCTTTCCAGGCTGAGAAGAAAGATAGTGAAACATTTGTCATTCATTTGGAATTGCCTAAAGAAGGAGAGAAAACAGTAGTACTTTCTGGCGCAAAGATATACGTACCTGTAATAATTTCTAATGGAAAAGAATTTTTATCCTTAAATGATTTATTGAATTATTTTGGTGTAAAGTATCAACCCACTACGGATAACATAAATATAAACCTATTTGGAAAGAAGATAACGATTGATAAAAGTAAACTCTTAGAAAAAAATAATAAACTTTTCATTCCATTAGCAGATCTTTCTAAATTATTTGATGTTTCTGTAGTTTCAATGGATAAAGTAATTTACATTGACCCCGTGCTTGAGGAATACAAAAAAGAAGATTCAGAGTCTTCTTTTACATTTTCTATTCCTACGAAGATAAGGAAAGAAAAAGTTGGTACGTCTCTGTACCTTATATTCTACGCAAATCAAGGTGTTTACACTGCGCTTAATGCAGAGAAACGCAAAGGAGAAATGCCACCTGAAATAAAAATTCCACTTGGTAAAATGGATGAAAATGTTGATATTACTTCCTATGTAAACAAAATAACAGTGAGTACGAACAATAAAAATAAAGGGAAACTTGCAGGGCGTATCATTGTGATAGACCCAGGGCACGGTAGCTACTCTGGGCCTTATCTTGATACGGGTGCTACAGGTCCCACAGGTGTGAAGGAAGGTGCAGTAGTTCTGGAAATTGCAAAGAGATTGAGGAAGCTTCTTGAAGCGGATGGTGCAAAAGTGATTCTTACACATGAAACGTTGGATAATGTGAATAATCCCACACTTGCTGAACGTTGCGCAATAGCAAATAACTCCGGTGGAGATTTGTTTATGTCTATCCATTTAAATGCATCGGTGGATAGAGAGGCTCATGGTACGGAAACGTACTACTGGCATAGCGATTCTTATGATTTTGCTAAGGCAATTCAAGATGCCTTAGTAAGTAATCTACATACGACTAACAGAGGAGTGAAAAGGGATTATCTGTACGTATGCAGAAATGTGACGACAATGCCAGCGATTCTTACAGAGGTTGTGTTTGTGTCAAATCCGAAGGAAGAGTCACTCTGCAAGGACCCAAATTTCCTTGATAAAGTAGCAGAAGCATTGAAGAAAGGTATA
The DNA here is from genome assembly GCA_913055585.1 of uncultured Caldisericota bacterium. GTDB lineage: Bacteria > Caldisericota > Caldisericia > Caldisericales > Caldisericaceae > CAJXKN01. The sequence goes on from CAJXKN010000126.1 coordinate 1,228, forward strand.
GAGAATTATCTCAATGAACACTGAATCTTTTATAGGTATATTTGATTCCGGCGTTGGCGGACTTGCTGTAGTAAATACACTTTCTTATCTACTTCCAAACGAAAATTTCTTGTATGTAGCTGATTCAAAGAATTTTCCTTATGGTACGAAGACAAAAAGTCAAATTGAAGCATTTTCCAAAAGAATTGTAAAATTTCTTTTGGGAAGAAATGTTAAAGCAATTGTTGTTGCATGTAATACGGTTTCTTCCATTGCTATTCCTGAGCTAAAAAGAATTGCTTATCCAATCCCTGTTTTTGGAATGATCCAGGCTGGTGCACGTATTGCAGTGAAGAAAACGAAAAACAAGAAAGTTGCAGTGATTTCCACGCCACTTACAGCTCGCTCACATGCTTACAAAAAAGAGATACAGAAGATTGATAGGGATATAAAAGTATTTGAAATAGGCTCTCAGCGAATGGTTAACCTTGTAGAAGATGGTAATAGCAGGAAAAAATATGCATACAATCTTGTAAGGGAGAAATTAAAGGGTGTGCTTTCTTCTAAAGTAGATACGCTTGTATTGGGCTGTACGCATTTTCCGTTTCTCTATAAAGTTGTGAAAAATGTTGTAGGGGAAGGTATAGAGATAGTGGATCCATCTGACGAACTTGCTGAAGAATTAAAAGAATTTTTAGAAGAAAAACATTTTATGAATCATTCTTCTATCCCTTCCAAAAAAGTATTTTTTACAACAGGTGATGCAAAAGAATTTCTTCTCAAAGCTAAACTATTCCTTAAAGAACCGCCACAAAGAGTATTTTCTCTTATGATTTGAAATGTTGACAACTCAATGTATAGAGATATACTGAATATAGTTGTTTGTAATGGGAGGCATAAAAATGGATAAAAAATTGATACTTGGCTGTTCAGCGATTGCAGGAATGATTATTATTCCATCCGTTACTTTTAATAAACCAATTATTGCACTTATTGGCGTAGCGTTTGATTTCTTACCCTTAATTTTTGGCTGGATAAAAAAATCATTTTCTTATGAATCTTTTATTGTAATTATAGTAACATACATTTTCTTTATTATCTGGCTTTTTGGGCCCCGCCTTGCATTTGCTCGTATTCTCTTTGCCGAACTCTGGTTTATAACTATTATTATGCGGCTTGATGCTGTATCTTAAATAAATATAAATAAAGGAGGTAAAAGTGAAGGAAAAGGTTAAAATTGGGATTACCTCCCTGTCCGTATATATCCTACTTTCGCAAATTCATTCAGGAGAAGTATGGGATGAAAGTAGTGATTGGAACACATCCTATTCCACAGAAATACTATACTGTACACATAAAGCTCGGTACATGGAATACGCCCGAATGGCAAGAGATGATAAAGCCGACATTAACGGATGAGAAAACACGTTTAGCTTACGACTAAATCACTGTTAGTTACCTTGTTATTATAAACACTCTTTGCATTCTTTTTATTAACAGATTGTTTTCTGGCTTGAGTAACTACAAAATCTGGAATTTTGCAACTATTTTTTGCAAAAGAAAATTTATCTAAGTGACAGTATAAAAAAGGCAGGCTGTTTACCTGCCCTTAAAAAGTACATATTTTCTTTTATTTAACCATTGTATGTAATTGTTATTGTTCTTGTATCTGGGTTCCAATTTACTTTGCAGCCAAGGGATTCTGCAACAAAACGTAGAGGAAGCATTGTTCTATTGTTTATTATAATAGGTTTTACATTATGATTCTTAGGGTCAATCCATTTAGTTTCACCGTTTACCTTTGCCT
>CAJXKN010000127.1 GCA_913055585.1 uncultured Caldisericota bacterium
TATAATAATTCTAATTTATTATACACTATTCATTTAATTTGTCAATAGTATGTATAAGTTGAATGATCAATAATCTGCATAACCAAAGTTAACAAAATATTGTAATTAGAAATTTTTTCTTAAATCATTAAAATAAAGAATGGAGGTGTTGTTATGAAGATTACAGGAAAATTTTCTGGTGTAATTACACCACTTGTTACTCCTTTCAAGGAAAATGGGGAGATAGATTTTGGAGCACTTGCTGAAATTTTGGATTTTGTTAAGCGTAAAGTAGATGGTATCTTCGTAAATGCCACGACAGGTGAATTTACTTCCCTTTCGCTGGAAGAAAAAATAAAAATAGTAGAGTTTGTAAAGCAACGTATAACAGGCAAAACAAAATTATTTACAAATGTTTCATCAACCAACTTTTCAGAGGTAATGAAATTGTGCAAGTTTGCTTCGGAGCTTAAAGTTGATGCAATTATCTCTCCACCACCTTTTTACCTTATTCCAGGTAGGGAGGGAATCAAAAACTATTTTTTGAAAATAGCTGAAAAGGCAGATTTACCAACAATTATTTACAACATTCCATCAGCTACAGGCTACAGTGTTTCAGTGAAACTTATTTCTGAGCTTGCAGATGAAAACAAAAATATCTTAGGAGTAAAAGTAACTCTTGACAGTCTTTCATACATAAAAGATCTTGTTCTTAACATTAAAAGTAGAAGGCCTGAGTTCTCCGTCTTGACAGGGCTTGGTTATTACCTTATGCCTGATATCATCTCAGGCGGAGATGGCGGAATTGTTGCTCTATCCAACTTTGCTCCGGAAACTGCAACCACGCTTGTAAAAGCAATAAAGGAAGATAACTACGAACACGCAATAGAACAGCACCAAAAGCTAATGAAGCTTACAGAAATTTACAAATATGCATCCTCATTTGCTTCAGCTATCAAAATAGCTTTGAGTTTAATGGGATTTAGTTTGAATCCCTTCGTTAGATTCCCTTTAACTACTGACGGGAAAGAAGCAGAAGAAAGTATAAAGAAGATACTTTTAGATACGGGAATATTGTAATGTATGGAGAGCTGGGTATAGCTTGTTAATTTACTGATTGCTATAAGCAAAATGAATTTTAATAAAGATGAAAATGATTTAATAGACAATGCACTTAAAAATAGAGAAGCATTTGAGAAATTTGTACACCTCTATTATGAAGAAGTGCTTAATTATATATACAAAAGGACTCTTGATAGAAACGTTTCAGAAGATTTAACAGAAGAAACTTTTTTAAAGGTATTCAATAATCTCCATTCTTTCAAAAGAAAATGTCCTTTAATTTTCTGGATATTGAGGATTGCAACGAATATTGTAAATAACTATTACCGTAAAGAGACACGAAGTAGAAAGCTAAAAGAAAAATTGAAAAATAATTCACCTACAAAAAATGCAGAAAATACTACTCAGGAAGAGTATGCTCGTAAAATACTGTACAAGCACATAAAAAGCCTCAGGCCTGATTATCAAGCTGCGATTATTTTAAAATTCTTTAATAATGCATCTAATAAAGAAATCGCTGTAGTTCTCAATAAAACGCCTTCTACAGCAGGAAAAATAGTTTACCGGGCATTAGAGGCTCTGAAAAAAGATATTGAAAAAAGTGTCCCAGATTTGAAAATTTTGCGTCTTATATATGGAGATGAGAAAGATGAAGAAGGATGAACTAATAAGAATACTTGAAAAAGCAAAAACGCCATGCTTGCCTGAAAAAGAAGTTTTGCAGTGTGAGAGGAAGTTTGTATATAATAACTTCCAAAAACTTGTCCGGATGCAAATACAGCACCGAAGAAGGAGATTCGCATTTGCGCTTGCAAGTGTAGTAATAGCCTTCTTTCTCGTTTTCGGAAGTGCCGCATTTAGCGGTTATGTAGAAGGTACACCTCCGTTTCTCAGCATATTTGGGAGATACATTTATTTTGCAAGACAAAATGATACAGTTGTTGCATGGGTAAACAGAGCACCAATTTATCTTTCTAATGTAGCAGATAAATACTTTATGAGAAAAGAATCCTACGAGTTTCATAAGAAGTATTACGGAGAACAATTTGCTGGCCCTGCACCTATGCCTATGGACATATTAAACAATTTAATAAATGAAAGACTCATTATGCAATATATGAAGAAAAAGGGATATAAGCTTTATAATAATGGAGTTAGCACAGATATGCTCTTTAACCCTCAAAAAGAATGGTTCAATTACGAAGTTCAAGGAGATGTTCCGAATGGTACTTACCTTGATCCCATTGCACGTAAATATTTTAAAGAAAAGAGTAAGATTATAAGAGACGCAGTAAATCACAGTAACCTTACAAAAGATGAGTTCTTTGATAAAGTAATGGTACCGGAGTTAGAAGCAGATGAGTACTTACTTGCATTTAAGGAAAACACTATAGAGAGTATTTCTGTTCCTGAACCTACTGAAAAAGAGATAGAACAATGCATTAAAACACATAGCAAAGGCTTCATTACATTTGCAAAACTTGCTTTCTCATCAAAGGCCGAAGAGGAAAAAGCTCTCGCTTCGTTTAAGAAAAAGAGCAGTCCCTGTTTTGCTATGCTTGATGCGGTTACTGAAAAGAATCCAGAGAAACCTTTAACCAAATTTACATTTAAGAATCCTGATGAGCTTCCTGAGATTATAAAAAAGGGGAATAAGGAGTTTTACCTTTTATCTCAGCTGAAAGATAATAGAATTCCCTATCTTTTTGAAGTAAAGTATAACAATAAATATTATATTGTTTGCATCTTTAATTATCAAAGTCCTCGTTACATCTCCAAAGGAGAAGCAATCTCCATTATAGAACGAGAAGAGAAAAAGAAAATAGCGGAAAAGAAAATTTCCCAATTAGAGCAGGAGCTTAGAGAAAATGCAAAGATACAGATTGCTAATAAAGAAGCAGTGGAAAATCTTGCACATATGCATTAATTAATGCTTAAGCACTTAAAACCAGAAG
>CAJXKN010000128.1 GCA_913055585.1 uncultured Caldisericota bacterium
ATACATACTATTGACAAATTAAATGAATAGTGTATAATAAATTAGAATTATTATAATTTAAGAAAGGAGATGTAGAAATGTTAGACGAAAAAATGAAAAAAGCGTTAACTGATCAAATTAACGAGGAGTTTTATTCAGCGTATCTGTATCTCTCAATGTCTGCCTATTTTAGTAAAATCGGGCTTAAAGGTTTTGCAAATTGGATGATGGTGCAGTATAAGGAAGAAATGGATCACGGGATGAAGATGTATAATTATATTATCGCACGCGGAGAGGATGTGAGACTCCAGGCAATTAAAGAGCCACCGCACAGCTGGACGTCGCCGCTTAATGCATTTGAAGAAACGTTAAAGCATGAACAGCATATAACAGAAAGGATTAATTATCTTGTAGACATTGCAGAAGAGGTAAAGGACCGTGCAACATACAACTTTCTTCAGTGGTTCATAGACGAACAGATAGAGGAAGAAGAAAACGATAGAGATATTATAGATAAACTAAAGCTCATTGAGGACAGCAAAAACGGGTTATTTATGTTGGATAAAGAATTAGCTGCAAGAGTGTACACACCGCTTGTAAGTGAGGAGGCATAAGTGGCAGTAAGAAAATTAACAGAAGATGTTTTTTCTGTTGGAGCAATAGATTGGGACAGAAAAATGTTTGATGATTTAATTCCGCTTCCTGACGGGACAAGCTATAATTCATACGTCATTATGGGCAGTGATAAAACTGCTTTAATCGATACTGTGGAACCCAATAAAAAAGAAGAATTTCTAAACAATTTAAAAGCGCTGAACCTGAAAAAGATTGACTATATTATTTCAAACCATGCAGAGCAAGACCATTCTGGCAGTATACCTGATGTGCTAAAATTGTATCCTATGGCAAAAGTCGTTACAAATGCAAAATGCAAATCTTTTCTTAAAGAGTTTTTATTATTGAAAGACGAAGATTTTATAGAGATAAAAGATGGAGAAGAATTGCCCCTGGGAGGTAAAACTTTAAAGTTTATATTTACACCGTGGGTTCATTGGCCAGAAACAATGTCCACATATCTTATAGAAGATAAAATCCTATTTTCCTGCGATTTTTTCGGTTCGCACAGAGCGACAAGCCATTTGTTTGTTGAAGACGAGCATAGAGTAATAGTAGATGCAAAAAGGTACTATGCAGAAATAATGATGCCGTTTAGAGTTTCGATAAGAAAAAATATGGAAAAATTAGAGCAATATAACATTAATTATATTGCTCCAAGCCACGGCCCTGTGTACCAAAACCCTAAAATCATTCTGGATGCATACAGGAACTGGATTTCAGAAGACGTAGAGAAGAAAGTACTAATACCTTACATATCAATGCACGGGAGTACAAAAAGAATAGTGGAATACCTAACGGACAAGTTTGTAGATGAAGGCATTGAGGTGATTCCCATAAACCTATCTGTTGCTGATGTTGGACAGATTGCAATGGAACTTGTTGATGCGGCAGGGGTAATATTTGCAACGCCATACGTGCTTGCAGGTGCACATCCTCTGGTTGTTTCCACTGCATACTTTGCAAATGCATTGAGGCCAAAAGTAAAAGTAGTATCAATTGTTGCATCGTATGGATGGGGAGGAGTAGGAGTAAAGCAAATACAGGGAATGCTTCCGAATATTAAAGCAGAACTTGTAGAACCCTTGCTTATAAAAGGTTATCCTAAGGCAGAAGACTTTAAGAAGCTTGATAAATTTTCAAAAGTTTTTTCAGATAAAATTAAAAAGGGAGGTGCGTTATGACAAAGAAGTTAGAAGTCTACAAATGCGAAATTTGCGGAAACATTGTAGAAGTAATGCATGAAGGAAAGGGAGAGCTTGTTTGCTGCGGGCAGCCAATGAAACTGCTTGAGGAAAAAACAGCTGATTCATCAGTGGAAAAACATGTACCCTTCATTAAGAGGGAAGGAAATGCTTATGTTGTAAAAGTCGGAGAGAATACTCCTCATCCGATGGAAGAAAAGCATTATATTGAATGGATAGAGCTCATTGTAGACGGTATGGTTTACAGGAAGGAACTAAACCCCGGGGACAAGCCAGAAGCAGTTTTTGAAGTACCTGAGGGAAAAGAAGTTTATGCAAGAGAGCATTGTAACTTGCACGGCCTTTGGAAAGGCACATTAAAATAGATTTTATAAGGAGGTGATAGTATGTTAATGGTAGGTAAAGAAGTCCCAGATTTTGAAACAGAGGCGTTTTTCCCGAAAGATGGAACCTCTGATAAGATTAAGCTCTCGGATTATAGAGGCAAATGGGTGGTGTTATGCTTCTATCCTGCAGATTTTACCTTTGTTTGCCCGACTGAAATCAACGCAATGGCAAGGACGTATGATGAACTCCAAAAAATGGGAGTAGAAGTAATTTCTATGAGTACTGATACGGTATTTTCTCACAAGGTATGGTATGAAACGTCAGAACTTATTAAACCTGTTAAATTTGCAATGGGTGCAGATCCGACAGGCAAAGTTTCCAGACTTTATGAAGTTTACGATGAAGAAAGCGGAAGTGCAGTAAGAGGTAGATTTATCATTGATCCAGATGGAATATTAAGAGGCGTAGAAGTGCTGTATCCAAATGTGGGAAGAAACGTAAAAGAACTTGTAAGGCAGATTAAGGCGTTCCAGTATGTAAGGGAACACCCTGACCAGGTTGCACCGGCAGGATGGGAACCAGGTAAAAAAACATTCAAGCCGGAAATGAAGATTGCTGGAAAAGTTTATACGGTGTGGAAACCAGGGGAATAGAATATGCCCTGCTTAGAGCCGGATAAGAATTTATCAGAGGACGCTAAAAAAGTGCTAAAGGTGCTCAGCAAGCTAAAGAGCTCTACAAGGCAAGAGATAGCTAATGAAACAGGTATGGATACGCCCCTTATCTCACGGAAACTTAGAGAACTTGAGGAAAAAGGAGCAGTAATAGAAAAAGATGGCAAATACCAAATTACAGA
>CAJXKN010000129.1 GCA_913055585.1 uncultured Caldisericota bacterium
TTCTCCCAGGATATTTTTGAGTTCTTTGTAAAGAATAGTAATGATTTGTTCAGCAGGAGTAAGGCTTTCTACAACGTTTTGTTTCTTTGCTTCTTCAGAAACTCTATTGATAAGTTCTTTTACAATCTTGTAGTTTATATCTGCTTCGAGTAGAGTAACCCTTATCTCCCTTAAACCGTTTTCTATATCTGAAGGGGAAAGTTTCCCTTTGCTGTATAGTTTTTTGAAGACGTACTGGAGATTTTTCTTTAAACTTTCAAAAATAAGCAATCACTTCCTTCTATACGTTCTTTTTTATCTTTTCTACCAATTCTAACGCTTTTTTAATTTCTTCCTCATCAGAGGTTTTTTTCGCCATTCTTTCGAGCGACCTTTGTAGTTTATCTATATACGTGAGAGTTTTTTTATGGTTTTCCAGCATATGCATCCTCTTTTCGCAATTCTCCATACGGGATAATGCCCTCCGCATATGGTCATGTATTGCCTGACGAGAAACATTCTGCATTCTTGCTATGCGCGCACCAGTCATCCCTTCTTCTACAAATAAAGAAAGGATTTTATCCTCTTTATCTGTAAGGAGCCCTCTATAAACAGTCATAAGCTCCTTTATACGTATTTTCTTGAGTTTCTTCTTTTCTTTTGCTGTTAAAGGATTTTGTTCCATTTTACCTCCTTACGTTTTAAATGATACAGGAAAACATAAATTTGTCAACTAGAAAGCATTTCAATGAATCTTTCCGAATTAAATGCTTCTATGTCTTCTATATTTTCGCCTGTACAAATATACTTTACAGGTATGTGATACTTTTGTACAATCGGTATTATTATACCGCCAGAAGAACTACCATCAACTTTTGTAAGTATAATACCCGAGATATCTATCATTTTGGAGAACATTTCAATCTGTGCAATACCATTCTGCCCTGTATATGCATCCAGTACAAGGAGAGTTTCATCTGGTTTCCTTCCTATTTTTCTTATGATAATACGCTGTATCTTTTCTAACTCTTTCAGAAGATTTTTATTTGTTTCAACACGTCCAGCACTATCAATGAGGACTACATCTATATTTTTACTCATTGCACTGTCCAGTCCATCAAAAACAACTGCTGCAGGATCACTCCCCTCTTGCTGTTGCACGATTGGCACTCTGAGTTTATCTGCCCATATCTTGAGTTGCTTTGATGCAGCTGCCCTAAATGTATCTCCTGCAACAAGCATAACTTTTTTGCCATCATTTTTCATTAAATTTGCCAGTTTTGCTATACTTGTTGTTTTCCCCGCACCATTTGTACCAACAAAGAGAAATACAGTGGGTGGATAATCACTGAAATGCATTTCAGGATTTACACTATTTAAGATATTTCTTATCTCTTCCTTTAGTTTCTCTTCTATATTCTCATCTGTAATTTTTTCTTTTTTAATCTTTTCAATAAAATTTTCTGTGAATTTCACACCAAAATTATTCTCTATCATAAACTCCTCAACATTCTCTATAGAGCTTCCATTATTTTTAGCAAATATTTTTTTAATTGTTTTTAATAATCTCACTCAGGAGAGCCTCCTTTGCTGCATTTTCTTCTGCTTCTTTTTTTGAGCTACCTTTTCCTTTTCCTAACTTTTTGTCATTCAAGTATGCTTCTGCGAAAAATATTTTATTTCTTGGAGAGCCTGTCTCTTTTACAATAACATATTCAGGTACCATACGAAATTTCTTCTGTGTAATCTCTTGTAACTGCGTTTTGTAATCCGTTGTTTCTATCTTCCCTACCTTTTTCAGCTCATCCCTGAATACTTTTAAAACAAATTTCTCTGCTTTTTCAAATCCAAATGCAATAAACATTGCTGCAATAATAGATTCAAGTGCATTGGCAAGTAATGCTTTTTTAAACTTACCACCGCTTTTTGCTTCGCCTTTGCCAAACAATAAGATATCCCCGATATTTAATGCATAAGCTTTTTCAGATAAGCCTTTTTCACTCACAATGTATGCACGTTTTTTGCTGAGTTCACCTTCGGGAAGGTACGGATAGTGCTTAAAGAGATAATACGTAATTGAAAGTGATAGTACTGCATCACCTAAGAATTCAAGCCTTTCGTTTGATGGATAATCAGGATATTCGCCGGAAAAAGAGGAATGTGTAATAGCTGTAACAAAGATCTTCTTTTTCTCTTGAGGAATTTTTATTCCTATAAACTTTTCAAGCAATTTTATTTTTGCGTTAATTGTTTCTTGCAAAGTTTTCATTACTCAATTGATGAATTGTTTTTTCAAGAACCTTTCCTTGCTCCATCCTGTAACACATTTTTATAGCATTCTTTATCGCAGTGTGTGTGGAACGTCCGTGAGAAATAATGGAGATACCATTTATTCCAAGTAAAGGAGAGCCTCCGAATGTCTCATAGTTAAATCGAGTAAATAGGTTTTTCAGGGCGTTTTTCATAAGAAGGGCTCCTGCTTCAGCTATTTTGCTTTTTTTGATTTCACTCTTTAATAAGGAAACAATGTATTCAGCTACGCCTTCTATTGATTTTAGTGCAACATTTCCGCTAAATCCATCCGTAACAATCACGTCAGCTTTACCTGTAAGTATCTCGTTTCCTTCTATATTTCCTTTAAACTCCTTAAATGTATTTTTCAGTGCTTTGTAGGCCTGTTGAGTAAGTCTTGAACCTTTTTCTGCTTCCGCTCCTATGTTAAGGAGTGCTATTGTAACATCCCTTCCCAAAATGTTTTCAAGATATACTTTACCCATCAAAGCAAATTGGACAAGTTCCTTTTCGTTGCAGTCTGCATTTGCTCCACCATCGATAAGTACCCCCATTGAATGCGGCAAGGGTAGTGGTACTGCAATAGCAGGTCTCAGAATACCTTTTATCCTTTTTAGCTCAAA
>CAJXKN010000130.1 GCA_913055585.1 uncultured Caldisericota bacterium
TTATAGGTATTGGAAAAATCAAAGATAATATAATGCATCCCGAGAAAGTGATAAACCTGAAGTAATCTTTAATGGCTTATGTAATCTTCAGAGTGAGATAAATATTTACTATATTTTAAAAGTTTGCTATTGTATTTTTTTTAGATTGCACTATAATATCATTGCCTGCACAATATGCAGAGTTTTTTTAGGAGGTTTTTGTTTTGGGAAGAATTACTGGTAAAGTAAAGTGGTTTAACGCTCAGAAGGGTTACGGCTTTCTCGTATGTGACAATGACGGAAAAGAAGTTTTCGTGCATTACTCAGCAATTTCAGGCGATGGCTACAAAACTCTCAAAGAGGGAGAAAAAGTAGAGTTTGAGATTACTGAGGGTAACAAAGGACCCCAAGCACGCAACGTTGTAGTAATTGGTTAGTAATTGATTAGGTAGGAGCGAAGAAATCCCCGATTTTAAAATCGGGGATTTTTCATTTTTATCAGGTATTTCACCATTTCCCTACCAGATTTTTTAAAGTCTCGTAAACTTCCTTATTATCATCAGATGCTCTTATCGGCCCAGGTTGAAAATTCACAAAGAGATATATTGCTTTCTCGCCTTCTTCAGATTTATGCCTTATCCTTAATGGCTTATTCCAGGGGGATCTTTCTTCCCATATAGTAAATACATTGTCAAATTTTTAACCACCTTCTTTCCCATAATTATTGGAAATTGCATTTAAATTCAAAAATCGGACAATTCCTCCATATCCTTCCGCTTTAGCGTATCCAAAGTGTTGCATTCCAAATCAGTTTTTAAACATATCTTCATTCTTATATTATAAACCTCTTTTTTCTTTTCATTATATCTTCCTGTCGGAGATTTCCAAACTAATTTAATGATTTTTTGCTTGAGATGTGAGAATGATCTCCTTCAATCGCTTCAATGCTTTGTTCCTTCTCCATTTTACTGAGGAGCAGGAGATGCCGAGCTGTTTTGCGAGCTTCTGTATTGAAATGTTTTGAAAATACAGCGTGAAGTATTTTAATCTCTCCAGAGTTGAGTTCAAGTTTTGCCTTGTTTATCACAGACAATACAGTCCTACTACAATCTATCAACTACTACTTGCTTAATGTACTAAGAATTTTTTGTGCATACCGTAAATCTGTAAAATACAGAGAAGAAATTCCTTCTACAATATCATCATAATCAGCCTTGTTTCGGTCAATCCGTAAGCGGTCTAAATTGATACCTATCTTCCGATAATTTTTCCTATTATCAGATTTAAATTTATTCACTACATACTTGTGTACATTAGGACCCTTAGGTATTTGACTATCCTTGATTACATCTCTTAAATAGTTCCTTGCTTTGCAGTATGCGGCATAATAGGCTCGGCTAATAGCAGCACGGAGTTTAGCTTCTTTGCTTACAACAATGCCCTTTTGTCCTGATAGTTCTTTTGCTAAATTAAAATACTCAGTCCAATCAAAGCTCATTCAAACTCTATATTAATGTTTAATTTTCCTTTAGATTTGAGTGATGCATCTATCCACCATTCTTCATCAATTTTATCCAATCTATCTAATGCTTCTTTAGGGGAAAGATTAGTATGAATAAAGATAATCAGCTCCTCAAAGTCTATGTCTTCCGCATCATGTATTACCTCTAAGAAGAGTTCGTCATCAGTAAAATATTCTCTGATAACTTTTTCTGCTTCTAAAAGCAACGGAACGAGAAAAGAATTATTTTTAATAAACTTTGTAGTTTCAAAAGAATTATGGAAAGTATATTTGGTAGCGAGTAATGTATTTAAATAAAGCGACGTCGTATCATTTTCTTCAAGTGTGCCAACGTCTTCCGCTGTGGAAAGTGATTCCTCTGGAATGAATGCTCTTAAAACCAGGTTCACGATGTTATTGCCTTCTTTGTCAATAATTCTTTTATTATTGTGAATAAACGAAGCAACATTATCGGATAGTTGATATGTACTAATCATTTGTTTTCTCCTTTTGAAATTGCTGTTATAATCCTTTCGGAGTCTTTATAAAGGTCTAAAAATCTTTCAGTGTAGGCTTTAATCCTGTCCGCGTCCAAACCTTTGAGAATGTGGTGATAATTAAAATTAAACGTATAGGACTTTGGATTTGCTGGTTCGACTACAAGTCTTAGCAAATATGGATCATTCTTAACATAGATAATACTTCCATAGTTTACTTTTCCAATAGGAAAAATGGAAGAAAAATCTTTAATATTACCTATACTATTACTAATCTTCGGTAGATTTTCATTATCCTCTGCACTTAGCGCCCAGATAAAATTAAGGCCTAGGGCTGTATAGGAAATATAGGGAGAAGATTTTATATACTCAGTTGCAACTTTTGTCAAAGTTTTTAAGGTTTCTGGAGTTTGCTTCTTTGCAATAAGCTGTAATCTATCAGGATTAGCAATTATCAAGAAACTTTCAGATTCAAATAATGAAATATTTTGCAAAAATATACTCTGCTTAGGCTTCTCCTTTATCTGCCCTTTTTCTTTTAACCATTCAGGTGTTAAAACCCCTATATTGTGTGTAGCAGCTAATATTACTATTTCAGATTTAAAACATTTTATCTTCACATTTACCTCCTTTACTTCTTGGTCACTTATAGAATATCTTTAATATTTCTTTTGTCAAGTCTCTGTATTGAATCATTAAAAATACAATATTGTCACCCTGCTCTTTTTCTGGCCGTGAGGCCAGGTTTTATTTCAGGGTCTATTCTTTCTAAAAACAAAGATGAGATGCTGAAACAAGTTCAGCATGACAAGAAAAAAAGAAAAGGATGAGATTGCCACGTCGGATGCTTCCGCATCCTCCTCGCAATGGCGTATGGTTGTACCACTGCGAGGCTGCGCTTCTTGCAGCCG
>CAJXKN010000131.1 GCA_913055585.1 uncultured Caldisericota bacterium
CAAAAGGATATAAGGATATGTATCAGTTAGGTTTTATTGATAAAATTCCAAAACTCGTTGCAGTGCAGGCAAATGGATGCAAACCTATTGTTGATGCAGTAAATAGCGATGGTACGGTGAAATTTGTTGAGCCCCATACGCTTGCAGATAGCATTGCAGTGGGTATCCCGAGGAACAGAGTGATGGCAGTAAAAGATATAAAAGACTCAAATGGATTTGGTATTGCCGTAACTGACGATGAAATTCTTCGGGCAATAAAATATTTGGGTTCTACGCAAGGTATCTTTGCAGAGCCTGCAGGTTCCACGGCATTTGCCGGTATGTTGAAGGCATTAGAGGCAAAGAGAATATCTAAAAAAGACAGAGTTGTAGTAATCGTTACAGGGAACGGACTGAAAGATGTTGAGAGTGCAGAAAAAGCGAGTGGAAAACCTATGATTATAGAGCCTAACATCCAAGCGGTAAAAAGAGCACTTAAACAATAAATTCTTCAAGAAAACATATATTTGCAAATATTTTTCCCTTCTGTAAAATGGAGTGAAAGATGTTGTGGAGGTGAATATGGATAGTATAGCAGTATTTGGGTTGGGTTTTGTTGGTTTACCGTTATCTCTTACATATGCGATGTATGGTGTAAGGGTTTATGGAGTGGATATCAACAAAGAATATGTAGAAAAGCTTAAAAATTATCAAACGCATATCCTGGAGAATTATAATGGAAAAACGATTCAGGAGATTTTGAAGGAATCAATACAAAAAGGTTTATTTATTCCTACAACTTCAGCAAAAGAAGCACTTGAAAATACGGATAAAATTATAGTTACAGTAGGAATACCTATAAAAAATGGTATATTACAAAAGGAAGTTTTTAATGCCGCAATAAAATCCATAGGCAAATATCTTAAAAATGGCGATCTTGTTCTTATCCGTTCAACTGTACCTCCTGGTACGACAAGAGAAACAGTACTGCCTATTTTAGAAAAGGAAAGTGGCCTTAAATGTTCAAAAGATTTTTATCTGGCATACTCGTCAGAGCGTATTGCAGAGGGAAAAGCTTTTGAAGAGTTCCAAACAATGCCAGTAGCGGTAGCTGGTATAGACAAAGAAAGCAGAAAGAAAGCATATGAATTGCTCAAGATTATTAATAAAGAGGAAATAATACTTGCTTCAGAACCAGAAGTAGTGGAAATATCGAAGCTCATAGAGAATAGCTCAAGGGATGTTGATATTGCTCTTTCAAACGAGCTTGCTGATCTTACAGATAAATTAAATGTCGATGCAACGGAGATAATAAAAGTAGCTAATACACATAAGCGTGTTCATCTTTTAAGCCCTGGTATAGGTGTAGGAGGGCATTGCATTCCTTACGCATCACTGTACATTTTTGATAAGACTGACAAGATGAAACTTCCAATGACACTTTTACACACTGCAAGAGAGATTAATGAAAATAGACCAAAAGAGGTTCTGCATACTATTGAAACTGTGCTAAATAGAATAAACAAGAAGGTAGAGCACAGCAAGTTTGCTATTATCGGCGTTGCAATGAAGAACAACTCGTCGGATATTTCAGAGAGTCCAGCAATGAGATTAAAAGATATAATACTGCAGAATGGAGGAGATGTAAGCTGGTTTGATCCCAATATCAATGGAAACTTTCCTCTAAAGAAGGATAGTATTGAAGAAGCATTGAAAGGTGCAGATGTTATTGTCATTCCGATAAAGCAAGATAATATAAAAGTAGATATAGATCAATGGAAAGAATTTACACAAAAAAATGCTATTATATTTGACGCACAAAAACTTATCAATAAAGATAAAGCAGAAGAATTAGGATTTGTGTATCTCGGTATATGAGGATATATGTTGCAGATATCCCCGTTGACAATGTTTCTCTAAATGAAGCGGTAGAGTATGTAAGCAAATCTCTGCAGGGCAGTAGACCCTACTTTGCTGTAGCAATTAATCCGGAAAAAATTTTAAAAGCAAAGAAGGATAATGAATTAGAGGAAATATTAAAGAAGAGTGATTTAAATTTTGTCGATGGTATCGGGGTTATCTGGGGGACACGGATATTTTATAAAAAAAGATTCAAAGAGCGAGTTGCAGGGATAGATCTTTTTACTGCAATCCTGAAGGTCGCATCTGATGAGAATTACAGGGTTTATCTTTTAGGTTCAAAGGAGAAAACGATAGAAAAAGCCAGAGAAACTATTAAAAGAAGATATCCCGGAATTCAGATAGTGGGTTTTCACAATGGATATTTTAAGGATGAAATAAAAATCGTTAATGGCATTAGAAAAAGCAATGCAGATATATTATTTGTAGGTCTGGGAAGTCCTAAGCAGGAGAAATTTATTGCAAGAAATCTAAGTGAATTGAATGTAAAGTTTGCTATGGGAATAGGTGGAAGCTTTAATGTTTTATCCGGAGAATTTAAAAGAGCACCTAAGATGATACAGAAATTGGGACTGGAATGGCTTTACAGGTTTGTTCTTAATCCGAAACGTTTACCGAGGGTTCTCTCACTTCCCAAATTTATCATCCTTCTGATGCATTATCCAGAGCGAACAAAAAAGGAGATAAATTTCTTTGGCATAACTGTATCCAACAGGAGTATGAAGGAAACTATTCATATTGTAGAACAATTTATTCAATCTGAGCAATTTCATCTTGTTGTCACATTAAACGGGGAAATGGCAGCAAAAGCTTTTAAAGATAAAGAATTTTTTGATATCATAA
>CAJXKN010000132.1 GCA_913055585.1 uncultured Caldisericota bacterium
CAAAAGGATATAAGGATATGTATCAGTTAGGTTTTATTGATAAAATTCCAAAACTTGTTGCAGTGCAAGCGAATGGATGCAAGCCTATTGTTGACGCAGTGAATGGTGATGGGACGGTAAAATTTGTTGAGCCCCATACGCTTGCAGATAGCATTGCAGTAGGTATACCGAGAAATAGAGTAATGGCTGTAAGAGATGTAAAAGAGTCAAATGGATTTGGTATTGCTGTAAGTGATAATGAAATTCTTCAGGCAATAAAATATTTAGGTTCCATGCAGGGTATCTTTGCAGAACCTGCTGGTGCCACGGCATTCGCTGGTATGTTGAAGGCATTAGAGGCAAAGAGAATATCTAAAAAGGACAAGGTTGTAGTAATCGTTACAGGAAACGGCCTTAAAGACGTTGAGAGTGCAGAAAAAGCAAGTGGGAAACCTGTGATTATAGAACCTAACCTCCAAGCGGTAAAAAGGGCACTTAAACAATGATTTGCAAATATCTTTCCCTTCTGTAAAATGGAGTGGAGGTGAATATGGATAGTATAGCAGTATTTGGGTTGGGTTTTGTTGGATTACCGTTATCTCTTACATACGCAATGTATGGAGTAAGGGTATATGGCGTAGATATCAATAAGGAATATGTGGAAAGGCTTAAAAATTATCAAACGCATATCCTGGAGAATTATAATGGAAAAACTATTCAGGAGATTTTAAAAGAATCAATACAAAAAGGCTTATTTATTCCTACAACTTCAGCAAAAGAAGCACTTGAAAATACGGATAAAATTATAGTTACGGTAGGAATACCTATAAAAAATGGCGTATTACAAAAGGAAGTTTTTAATGCTGCAATAAAATCCATAGGCAAATATCTTAAAAAGGGTGACCTTGTTCTTATTCGTTCAACTGTACCTCCTGGTACAACAAGAGAAATAGTGCTCCCTATTTTAGAAAAAGAAAGTGGGCTTAAATGTTCAAAAGATTTTTATCTGGCATACTCTTCAGAGCGTATTGCAGAGGGAAAAGCATTTGAAGAGTTCCAAACAATGCCGGTAGCGGTAGCTGGTATAGATAAAGAGAGTAGAAAGAAAGCATATGAATTACTCAACATTATCAATAAAGAAATAGTTCTTGCTTCAGAACCAGAGGTAGTGGAGCTATCGAAACTTATAGAGAATAGCTCAAGAGATGTGAATATTGCTCTTTCAAATGAGCTTGCTGAGCTTACGGAGAAATTAAATATCAATGCAACAGAGGTAATAAAAGTTGCTAATACACATAAGCGTGTTCATCTTTTGAGGCCTGGCATAGGTGTAGGAGGGCATTGCATTCCTTACTCATCACTGTACATTTTTGATAAGACTGATAAGATGAAGCTTCCAATGACACTTTTGCATACTGCAAGAGAGATTAACGAAAATAGACCAAAAGAGGTTCTACGTACTATTGAAACTGCGCTAAATAGAAGGAATAGGAAGATAGAGCACAGTAAGTTTGCTATTATCGGTGTTGCAATGAAGAATAATTCATCGGATATTTCAGAGAGTCCAGCAATGAGACTAAAAGATATAATACTGCAGAACGGAGGAGACGTAAGCTGGTTTGACCCCAATATCAATGGAAACTTTCCTCTAAGGAAGTATAGTATTGAAGAGACATTGAAAGGGGCAGACGTTATTATCATTCCAATAAAACAGGATAATATAAAAATAGATATAGATCAATGGAAAGAGTTTGCACAAAAAAATGCTATTATATTTGACGCACAAAGAGTTATCAATAAGGATGAAGCAGAAAAGTTAGGATTTGTGTATCTCAGTATATGAGGATATATGTTGCAGATATCCCCGTTGATAACGTTTCTCTAAATGAAGCAGTAGAGTATGTAAGTAAATCTTTGCGGGGTAGTAGACCTTACTTTGCTGTAGCAATTAATCCTGAAAAGATTTTAAAAGCAAAGAAGGATAACGAATTAGAAGAAATATTAAAGAAGAGCGATTTAAATTTTGTCGATGGTATTGGGGTTATCTGGGGGACACGGATATTTTATAAAAGAAGATTTAAAGAGCGCGTTGCAGGGATAGACCTTTTTATGGCAATTCTGAAGGTTGCATCCGATGAGAATTATAGAGTTTATCTTTTGGGTTCAAGGGAGAAAACGATAGAAAAAGCCAGAGAAACTATTAAAAGGATATATCCTGGGATTCAGATAGTGGGTTTTCATAATGGATATTTTAAGGATGAAAGAAAAATCGTTAATGAGATTAGAGAAAGCAACGCAGATATATTGTTCGTAGGTCTGGGGAGCCCGAAGCAGGAGAAATTTATTGCAAGAAATCTGAATGAACTGAACGTAAAGTTTGCTATGGGGGTAGGGGGAAGCTTCAATGTTTTATCTGGAGAATTTAAGAGAGCACCTAAAATGATACAGAAGTTGGGACTGGAATGGCTCTACAGATTTATTCTCAATCCGAGACGCTTGCCGAGGGTTCTCTCCCTTCCCAAATTTATCATCCTTCTGATGCATTATCCTGAGCGAACAAAAAAGGAGGTAAATTTCTTTGGCATAACTGTATCCAACCGGAGTATGAAGGAGACAATTCATATTGTAGAGCAGTTTATTCAATCCAACCAATTTCATCTTATTGTTACATTGAACGGGGAAATGGCAGCAAAAGCTTTTAAAGATAAAGAATTTTTTGATATCATAA
>CAJXKN010000133.1 GCA_913055585.1 uncultured Caldisericota bacterium
TACTATTTCGTATAGATTTTTGATGAGGCAATTCGTAGATGTAATTATTAATAATGCTGATTAATACTGATGTTTGCAGGAAATGCCCTGTAGGAGTATAATATTAACGCAAGGTGGAGGTGACGCTGTAGGTGGACTTAGATAAAGTAGCAAGGTTCGTCGAGGTACTTCTTAATCAAGAAAAGCTGAGTTACAAAATGGTACATAACAAAAACTCCATTACTTTTGATGGTCTGAGTATTGGTGAAGGAGCTATGATTGTGCTCAACCAACAGAGCATTTCCTTGTTTGTAAACCTCAAAAGAAAGAATGAAATAAAAGCAATGGCTATTTTGTGTAAAAGTTTTGAGAGGCGTTTTAAACTAACGAGATATACATTTTCCAAGAATGGCACTAATGTTATTGTGATAAAGCTTCCTATTACAAAAAGAGCAGACTTTAAAACAATTCTTTTTGAAATAGATTCTAAGTTTCAAAGAGAGATATCTCCGTTTATCTTTAATATTATTACTGATGAGCCTAATACTTATTTTGTAAAACAATACAGACTATGGAAGTCCATTTCGCCTTTGGAGCAAAGCAGTATGATTGAAGACATACTTGTTCTCAAAGAACGTTACTTTCGGACAACAAAGACAGGAAAAGGGATTATAAACAAATTAAACAAAGTGAAGAAGAAGTTATCTTTTAGCTCCAGAGGGCAGAACGATAAAGAAAGTTTCAAAAACATTTATTACGAATTTTACGTAATAGATTTTGCCGCTCTTTTCAGGGCTATTGAGCTTGGGCTTGTGAAACTTAGAGTAGAGGACTTCTTTAGTGGCTATAAAATAAGGAGGAATAAGTGAAAATATCATTTATCGGTACAGGTACAATGGCTTCTGCTATGATAAAGCGTATCATTGAGAAAAATATTTGTAAGAGAGAAGATATAATGGGTAGTGCCCCAAGACTTAAGAGAGCAGAAGAAATACATAATAAATTTGGTATCAAAATGTTACAGGATAATTCGGAAGTTGCCAAATTTGGTGATATTGTAGTGCTTTCTATAAAACCACAGATTTTTTCTACTGTTTCTATGGAATTGAAAGAAGTACTGGAAGACAGGCAGGTAGTGCTTTCCATAATGGCTGGTGTACCTATTGAAACAATTCAAAAAGGGCTTTTACATAAAAAAGTTGTGCGTGTGATGCCTAATACACCTGCACAGATCGGGCAGGGTATGAGTGTGTGGACTGCTACAAAAGAGGTAAACGAGGAAGAAAAAAAATATGCGAAAGAGATTCTTTCCTCTATAGGAAAAGAGCTATTCGTTGAGAATGAAGATTATATTGATATGGCAACGGCTTTAAGCGGGACAGGTCCTGCATACGTATTTTTGTTTCTTGAAGCTATGATTAGCGCCGGAGTGCATCTTGGATTTTCCAGAAGGGTATCTAAGGAGCTTGTTTATCAAACTGCACTTGGTTCAGTGCTCTTTGCTATGAGCTCTAACCGTCATACTGCAGAGCTCAGGGATATGGTAACATCTCCCGGAGGGACTACTACCGAAGCACTGTATGAGATGGAAAAGGGTGGCTTCAGAACAGTTATAGAGAAAGCAGTACATGCAGCCTACAAACGCACAAAGTATTTAGGTAAATTAAGCAAAAAGAAAAAGGGAGGTTGATAATAGTATGCATAAAGAGTATGAAGTAAAGCTTGCAGCGTCAAAAAAGATGCTTGAAAGGATAGAAAAAATTCCAAAGTTGCCTAATTGGAATATCAAAGGAAAAAAGGTAAAACATCTTGTGACTCATTACTTCGATACAGAGAAATTTGATCTCCTTTATAATAACATTGCTTATAGATTAAGAGAGGAAGATGGTAAAAAGTTTGTAACGCTAAAAAGTAACGGTATTCTCAGAAATAACATTTATATAAGAGACGAGTTTGAAAAGCCTCTGGAAAATGGAGAAGATGTAACAGAACCCAATTTTTTGAATAAACATTTTCCACAGATACTGAAGATTACTAAAGGGACCGCCTTAAAAGAAGTATTAATTACTGACAACAATAGGCACATATTAGAGCTTTGGAAAGATAAGAGTATAGTAGAAGCAGCTTTGGATTCCCTGTATTTTGTAAGGGGTAAAAGAAAAACTGCTTTTAATGAGATTGAATTAGAACTCAAAGAAGGAACTGAAGAGGATCTTTTAGAATGTGCTTCGTTCTTCAGACTCAAATTTCATCTTGCTCTGTCAGGTGCATCTAAATATGAAATAGGATTGAAGAGTTTTAATCTCATCCCTTTACTATAAAAGCTTCATAAATTTTCCAGAAGAAGATTAGTAAGTTCAGTGATATTTTTTACATATATGAAACTACCTTGAGCTGCTTTTTCTCCTACGATAATTAACGGTAACCTTGATAAGATTGCTGTTTTTACGTCATAGTCGCTATCACCCACAAGGACTGCTTCTCTTCTACTGAGATGCAGAGTTTCTAACACATAGCAAACTGCTGCATCTCCTGGTTTTGTCATACCCGACTCACGGGTAATGACCATATCAAAATCAATTTTGTATTTTTCCATAATATAATGTACGTTCTTCATTGTATTATTCGTTAAAAGAATCCTCTTTATATTTTTTGCTTTAAGTATTTTAAGCAGCTTTTTT
>CAJXKN010000134.1 GCA_913055585.1 uncultured Caldisericota bacterium
GTTAATTTTTGTATCCTTATGTTCAAAAGGAATTAACGACAAACTGATACTGATAGCCCTTTCTTTTTCCTCCGGCTGATAATCAGATACTGTATTTCCATCCTCCGCTCTGCCCATCCGTGTAATAATCTTTTTTTTAAAAAGAATAGCCTCTGCCATCGTTGTCTTTCCTGCACCTACGTGCCCAACTACAGCAACATTTCTAATCTTTTTCAATTCATATAGTCTCACCATTTACCTCCTTCTTTAAAATAAGTTTTACTTTTTTCTTTATCGGTGCAATTCTTTCTTTTTTTGGTTTTTCTTTCTCTTGCTCAGGTAATGTTCTCAAATCAAGCATAAGGCCACGCAATTCCCTCTGGAGTACATTGAATGATTCGGGAACACCGTGCTTAAGTATTGTATTGCCTTTTGAAATTTCTTCATATGCATATTTTCTTCCCGTAAGGTCATCAGACTTAATTGTAAGCATTTCCTGTAAAAGGTTGGAAGCTCCATACGCTTCAAGTGCCCATACCTCCATTTCTCCAAGTCTCTGTCCGCCAAATTGTGCTTTTCCACCTACTGGCTGCTGTGTAATAAGCGTATATTTTCCCACGGAACGTGCATGGAGCTTGTCTTCCGCAAGATGGTTCAATTTTATCAAATATGATTCTCCAACTGTTACCTTATAATCAAAAGGTTTGCCAGTACGCCCGTCGTACATAGTAAACTTACCTGATTCAGGCAGTTTAGCCTCTTTAAGCAACCCCTTAATATCCTTCTCATTCGCTCCATTAAAGGCAGGCGTTATAACTCTTACATTAAGATTTCTTGCAGCAAGACCAATGTTTGTTTCAAGGATCTGCCCCAGATTCATTCTGGATGGGACACTCAAAGGACTCAAAATTACATCAACAGTAGTCCCATCATCAAGATACGGCAGGTCCTCCTCTGGCAATATTTTGCTGATAACACCTTTATTTCCATGCCTTCCAGAAACTTTATCACCCACGATAATTTTCCTTTTTCTTGCAATATGTATCTTAATTAGTTTTTTAACACCTCTGGCAAGTTCATATCCATCCTCTTCTGCAAATTGCTGGACATCGACAACTACTCCGCTTTCACCAGGTGGCACTTTAAAAGAGCTGTTTTTAATGTTACTGGGTCTATTATTGAATAAAGTTCTAAAGAGCCTTGCTTCGCTTGTCTCGTCTTCTTCAGGAAATGGCGTTGTTTTGCCTACAAGAATATCACCCGGGCCAACATGAGAGCCTACTCTTACAATGCCATTTTCATCCAAAAAGCGTTTAGCTTCCTTTGAGACATCAGGCGGGTCGGCACTAAGTTCTTCATCTCCATATTCAGTCTCATGTAGTTCAACGTTGTATTCCTTCACATGTATGGAAGTTAAACGGTCATCACTTACAAGTTTTCTGCTCACAATTACAGCATCCTGATAATTGTAGCCATACCAGGGGATATATGCTACAAGTACATTTATCCCCAATGCAAGTTCTCCATTTTTTGTTGCATAACTGTCAGCAATAGGCTGACCCTTTTTGACATGATCTCCTTTTTTAACAAGAGGATGCTCATTTCTGCAAGTATCCTGGTTTGTTCGATAAAACTTTTTCAAATGGTAGACTTTACTCTCTTTTACCTTTAGTTTAGATATAGAAGCTTTAGCAGCTTTATTTAATTTAGCAAGAGATATTATATCTCCTTTCTTTAGAATGTATTTTTTATTTTTGCCTTTTCCAACAGTATAGTCTTGAGCAGCTACACAATCTACAACATCAAGATTTAGCTTTCCAAGAGAAAATGTTTCTACATCCCCTTCTGAGTAAATAAGGATATCTGTAACACCCCTCTCATAAAGTTCTTTAAGGAGCCCTTCCGTAATTTTGTGTTTAATATAAATGCTCTTCTTGCCATTAATAAATGTAGCAAAAAGTCCTTTATTTACAATATTTTTGCCCACAGCTGTCAGATTAATTGAGAATATAGGCCTCTGGACAATCTCACCATTCTCTTTTACTTCAATTTCTTTGACCTTGCTATTGAATAACCTGTTTAATTTTGTATCAGATATTTTTTCTCCTACACTTATAATTGCTTTACCTTTCTTGCTGGTAATTTCTTCTGCAGAAATCAGGTTGATAATTGCCTCGTTCTTTTCAAGATTGAAACATTTCATTATAGGGAACTTTTGAAGTTTACCTGATTCAATTATAGATATTTGTTCTATCCCTTTAGAGGTAAGCTTATCAATCATTGGAGGGCTGAGCTTTTCTCCTATATATTTCTCATATTCTTTGATTACAGGCTTATAACCAAACAAGAAAATTTCTTTTTGTTTTATACGATTTAAAAGATTTATTTTCAAGTCTTTTGCTTCTTTATATACTGAAATATCTTTACTTTTTGCTCCATCAGGAACCATATAAATCGCACTACTATTTACCAGAGAAATCACACTGTCCTCCTCTGCAAGCGGTAAATCTCCATTATCAATAGGAATTCTTTTTTCTATGCCTGTTGCAACTCTGGGTAAGTCAGGATTAAGTAATGGTACTGCCTGCCTCTGCATATTACATCCCATAAGAGCTCTATTTGCATCATCATGCT
>CAJXKN010000135.1 GCA_913055585.1 uncultured Caldisericota bacterium
AGCGGTATAAAAAATACAAAGTATAACAAAAATATAATTAATCCTATCATCTCATCACTCCCCTTTATTGTTTATGTTAGCAGAATTTACCATTAAGTCAACATATATTATAATTGCTGTAGTGAAGAAAATTTATCTTTTTTGTTCAATAGAAATGGAAAAATGATAAAAGAAATTGTTAGGTGAGTAAATTGTTCCCTTTGTTGTCAAAGCAGGAGTTCTGCTCTTCATAAAATGTTACTGCTAAACCTGATATAAAAAAGATGTTTTTGTGAATATACCTATATTTTAAGGTGAGTTTAATATACTTTACTATAAGCATCCTGCCAGATTTAGCAGTACTAACAGTTTTTAATAGTTTATACAGCTACTTGACTTGTATGGAAAGTTGTGTAAAATGTTAGTGCAGGTGGGCCTGTAGCTCAACGGTAGAGCAGTTGGCTCATAACCAATTGGTTCTTGGTTCGAATCCAGGCAGGCCCACCATTTAGCTGGAGGTTTGAATGTATATAAAAGCACTTTGGGAATTTGAACAAAAAGAAAAAAAGATAAGAAGTAAAGAATCTCAGATCAAGGAGATCGGGACAGAGCTACAGATTAAGAAAAAGATAGAAGAAGCAAAAAAGGAAATAGAGGAGATACAATCAGTAAAAGAAGGATTCCTTCAAAGAAAAAAAGAATTAGAGATAGAAAACGATGAGAATGAAGCTCAGCTATCTCACGTTTCTTCTTTAATAAAGGGAAATAAGTTAAAAACGAGTAAAGAATTGAAGGCAGCAAAAAAGACGGAAGAGTCGCTTATGTTAAAACGCGAGGAGCTGAAAAAGAATCTGGATTTTGCTATTGCTGAAATAAGAGAAAAAGATAGCCTTATTGCGAAGTTGAATAAGGAAATTAACGAAATGGAAAAAACAATTGTAGAAATAAAGAAAAAACGTCAGAAGCTAAAAAGAGAGCTAAACTCAGAAGTTGAAGCATTAAAAGAGGATTTCGATAAACTCAAAAGAACGGTACCGGAAAATATAATTAGAAAGTATGAAACAATAAAAGAGAGCTATCCCGAAGGAGCAATCGCAATAGTTGACCATGGATTTTGCAGTAATTGCGGTGTTCAACTGCCATTAGAGACATTGGAAGAATTGAAAAAGGGCAAGGGCGATAAAATTATTCAGTGTGAAGTGTGTGGGAAAATTCTATATTTTCCTGAAATAGCAAAATAATTTCTTCTCAAGCAAGGAAGACGATCGCGGGATGCTTTACTGCATCCTGAGGAAAGTCCGGACTCCAGGGAGCAAAGTGCCTGGGAAACCAGGCGAGGGTGACCTCAGGGAAAGTGCCACAGAAAATAGACCGCTGGGTAAAACCAGTAAGGGTGAAAAGGTAGTGTAAGAGACTACCGGTATTCCTGGTAACAGGAATACGCATGGTAAACCCCACTTGGAGCAAGGCCAAATAGGACAGTTGGGATGCTCCCCCCTAAAACTGTCGGGTTGGCCGCTTAGATAAATGATCGTCATCTCTTTTAGAGATACAGAATCCGGCTTATTCCTTGCTTGAGTTTTTTATAAATGATATAATTAAATTAATGAAGATATATCATACACCTGTTTTAATAAAGGAAGTCTTAACTCTTCTCGATGTAAAGGAAGGGGATATTGTTGTTGATTGTACGATAGGAGAGGGAGGGCATAGTGCAGAAATACTCCCCCTTATTGGTAAAGATGGATTTTTGTATGGTATAGATAGGGATGAAGAAGCGTTAGAAAAGGCATATAAACGATTAATTCTTATTGGCAAAAACTTCGAATTAATACATAGTAACTTTTCAAATATTTTAGATATTGCAAAGGATAAACATCTTAGAGTGGATAAAATTCTTGTTGATTTAGGTGTTTCTTCTATGCAGTTTGGTGAAAGCGAAAGAGGTTTTAGTTTTATGAAGGATGGGCCTCTGGATATGAGAATGGATAAAAGTACAGGTTTCACTGCAGCAGATATAGTAAATAGTTTTTCTAAAGATAAGATAGCAGACATCATCTATAAGTACGGTGAAGAACGCTTCGCTCGACGAATAGCAAATAGCATCATAAGTTATAGAAAGAAAAAGAAAATAGAGACAACAACTGAACTTGCAGAAATCGTTAAGAGGGTATATCCGCACAAATGGTACAGAATTCATCCTGCAACGAGAACGTTTCAGGCTATAAGAATTGCAGTGAACGGAGAATTGAAACATCTTGAAGAATTTCTAAAGACTTTTCCAGAAATTTTGCGTAAGAATGGAAGAGTGGTAATAATCTCTTACCACTCTCTGGAGGATAGGCTTGTAAAGAAATATTTTAAAGAGAATGAGAACCTTCGGCTTCTTAATAAAAAGGTGATAAGGCCGTCTGAGCAAGAGGTAATTCAAAACCCCCGGGCAA
>CAJXKN010000136.1 GCA_913055585.1 uncultured Caldisericota bacterium
AAGTTCAAACAAAGGGAGCAGCTTTTTCCATTAGAAAGCCCATTTTAGCAACAATGGATGGGACAATAGAGCAGACTATAAGCGGAGGAACTTTTGTGGATAAAGATGAATTGATAGGAAAGATTAAAGGTAAATCGACTTCCGTAGATTTATTATCTCCTGAAAAAGGTATTCTGCAATGGAAAAGGTATGAAGATTATGGTTTTACCTTCCCAAAGAGTTTTAATGAAAATCTATTGGATAAAGATAAATCTGAAATAGTTTACCCAGGAGAAGATGTGCATAAAGGTGAGATAGTTGGGACGATTTTAGCAAATGACTTTGCATATTTATACCTTAATACAAAGGGAATCAATATCTCAAAAAATGCAAAAACTATATACTTTATTCCGGCTAAAGCTCCAATGCCAATAAAAATAAAAGTAGAAATTGTATTTAAAGGAAAGGAATATATCGTTTGCAAAGTAAACGATTATTTGAGATACGTATTGAATGAAAATAATTTTTTACTGCTTACTAATAAAATTAATGGTGTTATTATAAATAAAAGAGACATAGTGAGAAAAAATGGTAGAGAGGGTATCTATATATTAAACGGAAAGAAGGTAGAGTTTATAGCTACAAAGATATATAAAAGTGGAAAACAGTTCATTGCTGAAATGCCAGTCGGTATGGATTCTGCTATAGTTGTAGAAACTCCACGTATTGTAACGGAAGGGGAAATTATAAATGAAGTTAATAAATAGTGTAACCTTTTTGAAAGATTTACGTTTATATAGGTGAGGTAATGGAAAGAAGGGAAGAGATTGCTCTTATCAGAAAGATTATTTCTAAAGATGAGAGAGCATTCAGGCAGTTTTATGAGTTGTTCTTCCCAAAGGTGTATAGATATGCTTATAGAAAATTACAAAACAGAGAACAGGCAGAAGATATTACCTCA
This sequence comes from uncultured Caldisericota bacterium, assembly GCA_913055585.1. Classification (GTDB taxonomy): domain Bacteria; phylum Caldisericota; class Caldisericia; order Caldisericales; family Caldisericaceae; genus CAJXKN01. Next base: position 941 of record CAJXKN010000136.1, read on the forward strand.
GAAACTTTTTTGAAAGTTTTAAAGAGCTTAGGTAATTACGAGAGTAGGATGAGCGGAGGGTTGGATATCTGGATCTACAGTATAGAAAGGAACTGTATAAGGGATTGGTTCAGGAAAAATGCAGGAGTTGAAGTTCTTCCTCTGGAAGAAAAATGGGGGGATGTACTGAATCCCCTAATTGAAGATCCATATGTGTTAATGGAAAGGAGAGAGATAGAAAAAACTGTGGATGAAGCTTTGGAGGAAATCCCAGGGCAGTACAGAGAACTTATTGAACTGAGGTTTTTTAAGAAAAAGCGTATTAAAGAAATTGCTGCAATGCTTGGGAAAAATGAAGGTGCTGTAAAAGTGATGCAATTCAGAGCATTGAATGCTTTAAAAGAAAAGATTAAGGAGAAAATGGAAAGTGGAAAGTAATAAAGAAGAAATTGTTGCAACTTTTATAGAGCAACTAATGGAAGAAAAAACTCCGGAGTATAATAAACTAAAAGGGAATCTTGACCTTTTGTCTGTTGCTGATGTTGCACTTTTCCTTAAAAAAGGCGATGAAACTCCTGATAAAAATTTTCGTAAAAAGCTTGAGGGTGAATTCTTGAATGAATTCAGGAAAGAAAAAATAGGATTAAGAAAAGATAAGTTTACGAGGTTTGTAGTAGGGTTTGCATCGGCTCTGCTCATTATGGCAAGCATTGCAGGGATAAGGAGTCCTCACTTTATTGTGGATCCTTCAAAAATGCATCATCCTACTAAAATAGGTGTAATGAAAACAAGTGAAAGAAGAATAAATAGAGAAAGGGCAATGTTTTTATATAACGGAGCAAATTGTGCTATGCTGTACTGGCCTTACGGTCAGTTTAGGATGTTGCAGTAATGCATAATATAGGGGAGGTGAGAGCGGGCAAAAAAAATTTTGAAAATAGAGTAAAAACAAAAATTAAATTTAAAAGGAGGTAAAAAGTATGAAAAAGTTTTTAGCAGTAGTTCTGGCAATCTCAATGGTATTAGTGTTTTTTGCAGTAAGGCCGGTATCAGTAAGTGCAGCAGGTTTTCCTGATGTACCGGCAAATTACTGGGCAAAAAAACAGATTGATTATCTTGTAAGCAAAGGTGTTATTAAAGGTTTCCCCAATGGGAAATTTGAACCAGAAGCAAAGGTAACACGTGAGCAATTTGCCAAGATGATTGTAGTGGCAAAGGGCCTTAAGCCTTATGAACCTTCAACTCCTACATTCACGGATGTTTCAAAGTCTCGTTGGTCATATGGCTATGTAGAAGCAGCAG
>CAJXKN010000137.1 GCA_913055585.1 uncultured Caldisericota bacterium
GTTGGTTGCAAATTACTCATTTATTTCACCTCCAATTAAAAGGTGCAGGATAACCCGCACCCATATCCCCAAGTAACCCTTTTGCATTTGCGAGATGGGACTCGGCATTACCCAGAAATTATATTATACTTTATAGTATAATCAAGGTATAAGGTCGGTATAAGTTCTTTCAACAATCCCGCCGTCTTTAATTTCGGTAAGAGTTGCTCCACTTCTTGTCTGAATGATGTTCTTATCAATAATCGTTTGCATTACATTCTGCACGTCCTGCGTAGTAAGTCCATCCTTCGGATTGTTAAACTCCATTCTGTGGGTCTTACCATCCGATGTGCCAAACAGCATTACAATAACCTTGCTTGATGTATTCTGAAGTGCCATTATCTATCACCTCCTTATGCCTGATAATCCTTGTGGCTTAAAAGTGACAGATTCGCAAGATTGTCACTTATAAGCCCTGCAATCGCAGTTCCAACATCATAAACATCCTGGTCAGAAGCATTGGGGACAATGCCCGTAATGCTTTCCCTTCTTGTATTACCATTTGCATCCTGGAAGGTAAAATATAACCTTCCTAACTTTTCTATTACCGTCATATACATCACCTCCATATAAAATTTTGAGGACGTCCTCACTTACTAATATGCAGAGGGTGGAGAATTTTATCCTCTTAATTTTTCTAAAAGCTCTTCTATCTCTTCCCTGCTTACCTCGTTAAGGATAATCTCTTTCAGATGCTTTAACGCCCTGTCTTTCCTATACCTTATTGTGGGGCGTGAGACACCCAATTCCATTGCAAGGGAACGAACGGATCTATTACGGAAAAAGAGACCATAGATTACCTCATATTCCTCTGATTTCAACTGATTCATCGCACTATCTATAATCTCTTTAACCCTATCTTTCCACATATTTCCTTTTAACTTCCTCATTAACGTATTTATACATCTTTCTATTCGTTACTCTACGTATAACCCATACAAGCTCCTTATCAGGGAGCTTTCCAGCATATTTTCTGTATATTTCAGTTAGAGCAAGTACCCCTTCCTGAAATATATCTTCCCTATCCAAACAAAATGCCCGTGCATAATAATTAGCGAGTTTCAATAATCGCTCTTTTTCTCTTTCAAACAGTTCATCTATCGTCACTGTGCCTCCTTAAAGCAAATATTTTTGTGTTTTAAGCAAATTTTTGCTAAATCTTTTGTATTATAACAAAATATTTTGCAAAGTCAAGTACATGGGCAAAATTTTTGTATTTATACAAAAACTATTGCATTTTGTATAAAATTTTGTTATAATAGTAACGGTGAATGAAAATGGAACGTATGACAATAGGCGAAAGAATTGCTTATTACAGAAAAAAGAGGCATCTTACACAGCAAGAGCTTGCGAAGAAGTGTAATGTATACCACACAACGCTCTCTCTGTACGAGAACGATAAAGCAACGCCAAAGATGGATACGCTTCGGAAAATTGCTCAGGCTTTAGATATTCCTTTGAAAGCTCTCATTCCCGATGAGAAAATGAAGGAGAATACAGAAAGAGAGAATTCGGCAACAGAAAAAGAATTTTTGAAAATGCTCAGGAAAATTACTGATGTTGTAGAGATTCCTGTTTTAGGACACGTGCATGCAGGAGAGCCAAATGAGATACCAGAGGCAGAAATTATTGATTATCTCAGGCTCCCAAAGGATCTGATAGATGGTGGGGACTATGCACTTGTCATCAAAGGTATGTCTATGAAGGAAGCTGGTATAAATGAAGGTGATTATGTAATTGTAAAATCACAGAGTTATGCAGAGAATGGCCAGATTGTTATTGCAAGAATTAATGATTCAAGTGAATATACAATAAAGCGTTTCAAAAGATCTATGGAAAAGGTATGGCTTGAGCCTGCAAATGAAGATTATCAACCTATCAAAACACCTTTTACAATTGTAGGCGTTATTGTTTGTTCGGTAAAGAAATTTATATAAAGAACCCTTTCTTTTTTGTCACCCTGCTCTTTTCCTTGGCACGCATTCTTGTCACCCTGCACTCTTCTTCCTGGCATGCATTACGCCAAGTTTTATTTTATTCCTCCTTGTCACCCTGAACTCGTTTCAGGGTCTACAATTTGAGGGGGTTGGAAGACACCC
>CAJXKN010000138.1 GCA_913055585.1 uncultured Caldisericota bacterium
TAGATTTTAAAGAAACGTATCTTCCTGAAAGTTTGTCAGTTACAGATGCACGAGAAAAAGAATTAAGCAAAGAAGATTTAGATACGTTTATTTATTATGGTAATTATATAGATACATCTGAAATAGTGAGGGAGCTTCTAATAGCAGAAATTCCACTTTATCCACTCTGTCCTAAATGCAGAGCACTTGATAATTCTTAAATATCTTGTATTCTTTTTTCAAAAACAAGGAGGTGATTCCCGTAAACTGGGATGAAAGTATGTACATAAATGAAGCTAAAAAGTATGTAGGGAAAGAAATAGAAATTAAAGGCTGGGTGTATAATATACGTTCAAGTGGCAAGATTATTTTTATTTTGTTGAGAGATGGGACTGGCATTATGCAGTGTGTGGCATCTAAAAGCGATGTAGGTGAAGAAGTATTCAATAAATTAAAAACCCTCACACAAGAGTCTTCTATTATTGTGCAAGGGACAGTGCATCCGGACAAAAGAGCTCCCGGCGGATATGAGCTAAATTTAAAAAAGTTGGTATGGACAAATATTACAGAAGATTACCCCATTGCCTTGAAAGAACATGGAGTAGGTTTTTTAATGGGACATAGGCACCTCTGGCTCAGGTCAAAGAGACAGTGGGCAATTTTACGTATAAGGCACAGAATTGAAAAATCATTAAGAGATTTTTTTGATAACAGAGGTTTTACCCTTATTGATGCACCTATTCTTACGCCAAATGCTTGTGAAGGGTCTACCACATTATTCCAGACAGACTATTTCGGAAAACCGGCTTTCCTTTCTCAAAGTGGACAGCTATATATGGAAGCAGCGGCAATGGCATTTGGCAAGGTATATTGTTTTGGTCCTACATTCAGAGCCGAGAAATCAAAAACGCGAAGGCACCTTACAGAGTTCTGGATGATTGAGCCTGAAATCGCCTATATCACATTTGAAGAAAATATGCGGCTTCAGGAAGATATGATTACATATATTGTTAAAGAAGTATTAAAAAACTGTAAGGACGAATTAGATATTATAGGAAGGGATACATCACCATTAGAGAAAATTGCTCCGCCTTTCCCAAAAATACATTACAAGGAAGCACTTGCAATTCTGAAAAAACACGGCAAAGAAGTAGAATGGGGACATGATTTCGGTGGTGATGAAGAAACAATACTTGCAGATGAATTTAACAAGCCTGTATTCGTGCATCACTTTCCAGTAGAGACAAAAGCCTTTTATATGAAACCAGATCCAAACGAACCAGGTACTGTTCTTGCGGCGGATCTTCTTGCCCCGGAAGGATATGGAGAAATCGTTGGCGGCAGCCAAAGAATAGATGACTATGATTTGTTACTTGAGAGACTTAAAGCAAATAACCTTTCAAAGGATGATTATGATTGGTATCTTGACCTGCGGAAGTATGGCTCCGTGCCACACGGAGGATTTGGTTTAGGCATTGAGAGAACTGTTGCATGGATTGCAAAACTGCCTCATGTAAGGGAGACAATACCATTTCCCCGTCTGCTTGGTAAAATATATCCATGATTGAGAAGAGTGCACTCAACGTACTAAATGAATTAGAAAAGAATAAACTTCATCGTATCTACCTTTTATCCGGAAAAGATGGTAGATATCTTAAGTTGCAAATTATAAAAAAAATTAAGTATAAATTTGTTGATAAGCAAACAGAAGCATTTGACTTTATTGAACTAAGTGGGAAGGACATTACTGCGCTTGACGTATCAAATGCTTTAAATGCAGCTCCGTTTGGTAAGAGTAAATTGGTAGTTTTAAGAAGTGTTAATGAAGCAGAAAGTACGGAAATGAAAAAGATTTATTCAATGGAAATACCTTCATTTTCAACCCTTGTTATTATTTTAGAATCAAAAAGAAAACTGAAACTTTTCGAAAAAGATACTGTGCTTGTTTCTAAATATACAGTCACTTCTGAGCTTACAAAAAGATGGATAAAAGATAGGTGCAAGGAGAACGGTAAAGAAATATCAGCTGCTGCTATTGATGATCTTATGAACAGGGTTGATGGTGATTTTTTTCTCCTACTTTCTGAAATTAATAAACTTGTATTATACATTGGCGAAAGAAAAAAAATAGAGCAGGAGGATGTAGAAAAAG
>CAJXKN010000139.1 GCA_913055585.1 uncultured Caldisericota bacterium
CTCTATCCTCTTTTCTACTCTTATTGATGACAGGGTAAGGGCAGGACTTGCAGCATTTGCCGTTGTTATTGGCACAATTCCTATCTCGCATATCAAAGGAATGAGCTGGATAAGTATTACAAATCTCTATATAAGCTGGAAAGCTTTTAAGCTAAATAGAGTTTATTCACCTCCCATTATCTGGGGCATTGTTATCATTATTGCTTGTATTACGTTCTCCTACTACATCTTGAGAGAAAAAGAGTTTTAGAGAAGAAAACTCCATAATGTTTTTATCAAAATCTTTGTAAAAAGATAAAACAGCATTGCTTCATTTAAAGTCTTGACAATAATACATAAATCTGTATATTATATTGACGATGGGGCTATAGCTCAGTTGGGAGAGTGCCTCCTTGGCGTGGAGGAGGTCAGGGGTTCAAATCCCCTTAGCTCCACCAAATTTTTTATTTATAAAGAAGGAATATATGGAAAAAGAATATAACTTTTTGGAGATTCAAAAAAAATGGCAGAAATACTGGGAAGAGCATAATTTCTATCAGGCAGAGGATTTTTCCTCTAAGCCTAAGTATTACATATTAGTAATGTTCCCGTATCCTTCTGGTAGTGGTTTGCATGTAGGTCACTGCAGGAATTTTATTCCAGCCGATGTGATAGCACGGTACAAGAGGATGAAAGGTTTTAATGTATTGCATCCAATTGGATATGATGCATTTGGGCTGCCTGCTGAAAATTACGCAATAGAAAAGGGTATCTCTCCAAGAATCATTACTGAGAGAAACATATCCACATTCAGGAAACAACTGAAGAGCCTCGGCATTTCGTATGATTGGACAAGAGAGATTAATACGTCTACTCCAGAGTATTATAAATGGACGGAATGGTTCTTTCTCCTTTTATATAAACGTGGGCTTGCATATGAAAATTATAGTGCACAGTGGTGGTGCCCACATTGCAAAACAGTACTTGCAAATGAACAGATCATTGATGGCAAATGCTGGCGCTGTGGTACACCTGTCGTAAAGAAAACATTAAAGGAATGGTTCTTTAAAATAACAGCATATGCAGATCGATTGGAAAAGGATCTTGACACGATTGATTGGCCTGAACGCATTAAATTGATGCAAAAAAATTGGATTGGCAGAAGCAAAGGAGTGGAAATAAACTTCAAGGGAATAGCCCCTGATGGCAGTATGCACAATATTCCTGTTTTTACTACCCGTGTAGATACGATTTTTGGTGTTACATTTATTGTTGTCGCACCCGAGCATCCTTTATCAAAGGTACTTGCAACAAAAGAAAACAAAGAAAAAGTAATGGAATATATCGAGCAGGCAGAGAAAGAAAGAGAAATTGACAGACTCTCTACGGAAAAAGAGAAAACAGGTGTATTCACAGGTTCCTATGCAATTAATCCTTTAAATAATGAAAAAGTTCCTATTTTTGTTGGGGATTATGTTGTTGCTACGTATGGTACAGGTGCCGTAATGGGTGTACCTGCACATGATGAAAGAGATTTTGTATTTGCAAAGAAATACAATATTCCTATAAGGCAGGTAATAAGTCCTGATGGAAAAGAACAGGCATTGGAAGAAGCATACACGAAAGATGGCATTTTAATAAATTCAGATATGTTTAACGGATTGGAAAGCAAAGAAGCAAGAGAAAAGATTACTGCTTATATTGAAAAAAATCATATAGGAAAAGCTGTTGTTAAATACCATTTAAGAGATTGGCTGATATCACGACAGCGATACTGGGGAGCACCGATTCCTATTATACATTGTGAAAAATATGGTCCTGTGCCGGTGCCAGAAGAAGACTTACCCGTCTTGCTTCCCGACGAAGTGGATTTTACTCCACGCGATACAGGAGAATCACCGCTTGCTAATGATCCAGACTTTGTTAATACTACCTGCCCTATTGATGGGAGCAAAGCAAAGAGAGAAACAGATACACAGGACGGCTTTGCATGCTCTTCATGGTACTTCTTAAGATATGCTGATCCGCATAATGATAAGGCGCCATTTGATAGAAAAAAGGTAGATTACTGGCTGCCAGTTGACCTATACATTGGTGGAGCAGAGCATGCCGTTATGCATCTCCTCTATGCGCGTTTCT
>CAJXKN010000140.1 GCA_913055585.1 uncultured Caldisericota bacterium
CGACAACCGATAGATTACCCTTGTGCGGGTAGCATATTCAAAAATCCTCCTACTACGTATGCAGGAAAAGTATTAGAGGAGACAGGCTGCAAAGGAATGAGGATAGGGGATGCTGTGGTATCGGATATGCATGCAAATTTCATTATTAATCTGGGGAATGCGACAGCATCGGACGTGATGAACCTTATACGAAAAGTCCAACAGCAGGTATATAGAAAGAAAGACCTGAAGCTGGAACTTGAAATAAAGACCATTGGAAATTTCAGACTTTGAAAGATGAATGAAAAAGTGCTTGTACTGTACGGTGGATTGTCTAAAGAAAGAGAAGTTTCTATAAGGAGTGGAAGGGCAGTTGCAGCAAGCCTCAGAAGGAATGGATTTATCGTAAAGGAGTTTGATTTTAAGGGTAAGATTGAGACTGTTCTTGAATCATTTTCTCCAGATGTTGTTTTTATTGCCTTACATGGGAAGTATGGTGAAGATGGTACCGTACAGGGCGCACTTGAAATAGCAGGTGTTCCGTATACAGGTTCTGGCGTCCTTGCCAGTGCAGTTTGTATGAACAAATTCATTACGAAAAAACTTTTTAATTCATTAGATATTGAAACTGCTGAATTTTTGCCATTTCATAAAGGAGAAAAACTTTCTTATAAAGAGGTAACAAGATATTTAAAGAGCAATAAGATTGTAATAAAGCCTGTGGATCAGGGCTCTACAATAGGGATAAGCATCGTAGATAATGAAGATGATTTTAAGAAAGGGATAAAAGAAGCTTTTGCGTTGAGTGACGATATCATTGTTGAGCAATTTATCAATGGAAAGGAAATTACTATTACGGTTATTGGAAATAACAACAATGTTATTGCTCTTCCGACTATTGAAATTGTGCCGGAAAATGATTTTTATGATTATGAATCAAAATATGTACCAGGAATGTCTCATCATATTATTCCTGCGCGTATTTCCAGAGTTACGGATGAAAAGGCAAAGAAAAATGCACTGCTCATATACAAAAATTTTGGATTAAGGGACTTTGCAAGGATAGATTTTATCGTCTCTAATGGAATACCCTTTGCTTTAGAGGTAAACACGATACCGGGTTTTACCGAAACAAGCCTTGTTCCGGATGCGGCAAGGGCATACGGAATGACATTTGATAATCTTACCACTTTTGTTGTAAATGAAGCATTAAAAAGAAATAAGTGAAAAGGATACTTGTTTTTTTAATTGTAATCATTATTTTTTTATTTATCGTTATACCACCCATTCTTCCTTCGCGCTGCATACACATCCATAGTAATGTGCCGCTTATGCCGAAAGATGTGTTTGAGGAAGTAGGTAGTTTATATTCTGTATATCATCCGAAGTTGCCAGTAAAAATTCAGAGGAAACCACTGAATATTGATGTACAATACAATGAGAAAGTTCTGGGTATCATTCATTTTACAAACGGGGATTTTTCAATTACTGAAAAAGGGCGTATTATAAGCAAAACTAAAAATATGATAAACAACTTCTATTGTAATTTTGCAAGTAGCAATTGGAATGAAGATTTTGTTGCATTATTTGTTAATTTAAATAATTTGGGTATAATAAATAAAATAGATAAGTTTGTCATTAAAAATAAGCAAATTGCTTTTTATGACAAAGATAAAATTATTGTTATAATAGGAAGAGGAGATTTTAAAAAGAAATTAGAGGAATACATAAAAGTAGAGAAACTATTCAAAGGGAAGATGAACAAAATAAAAGAGATAGATTTGCGCTATCAAGGACAAGCAGTAATTGAATGGAGGAAAGAGTGACTGAAAAACTTGTTTCTGCACTTGATTTGGGAAGCAGCAGTATAAAGTTTTTTATTGCTGAGGTTACCAATAATCGGCCCTCCATTATTGGCGTAGGTACGGCTCCCAGCAGAAGTATTCACAAGGGAATAGTAACGGATTTGAATAAAACAGCGGAAGCTATCAAAAAAGCTAAGAAACAGGCTGAAACAATGTCAGGAAAGAAAGCTACGTCAGCTTACGTTTCTGTATCAGGAGGTCATATATATTCGTTAAATAACAAAGGGATTATTGTAATATCAAAAGAGGGTAG